>JACMPQ010000079.1 GCA_014377425.1 Microbacteriaceae bacterium
TACCTCGACCCGCCGTTCAACACCGGCCGCAGCCAGGCACGTCAGACCACCACCAGCGTGCGAAGCGCAACGGGCCCCATCAAGGGATTTAAGGGGCAGCTCTATGAGCGCATTCGCGGCGACCTAATGAGCTACGACGACCACTTTGAGGACTACTGGAGCTTTTTGGAACCCCGCCTCGCCGAGGCTTGGCGGCTACTGACCGACGACGGCACGCTGTACCTGCACCTGGACTACCGCGAAGCGCACTACGCCAAGGTGCTGCTCGATGCCCTTTTCGGGCGAGAGTGCTTTCTCAACGAAATCATCTGGGCCTACGACTACGGGGCCAAGAGCAAAAATCGCTGGCCGACCAAGCACGACACCATCTTGGTTTATGTCAAGAATCCGGCCGGCTACCACTTCGATTCCACCGAGGTGGATCGAGAGCCCTACATGGCGCCGGGGCTCGTGACGCCTGAGAAGGTGGCGCTCGGAAAGTTGCCGACGGATGTGTGGTGGCACACCATTGTGAGCCCCACAGGCAAGGAGAAGACCGGCTATCCGACGCAAAAACCAGAGGGGATTCTGCGCCGGATGATTCAAGCCTCCACTCGCGAGGGCGACTGGGTGCTCGACTTCTTTGCCGGCAGCGGCACCACGGGAGCCGCCGCCGGCAAGCTGGGGCGCCGGTTCGTGCTGGTGGATCAGAGTGCGGAAGCCGTGGCTGTAATCCGTGCCCGCCTCACCAAGGCAGCTGTACCTTTCGAATGATGAGATTAAATAACACGTCGTTGCGGTTAGACGTCAAGGGCTAATCCGCCGAGGAAAGTGGTTGCGCAGTGGGGTGCGGCGAGTAGCGTGACGTGATTCGCTGAACAGCCGTTGCTTTATTTCTCGGAGGTGCTACCGACGCCCTCGAACCACGCCACACTGCCCGAGTCATTACCGCTGACGATGCCACCTGAGCAGGGCGGGTAATCCGCGATGGAAAAGCCGGCCCTACCATCGAGTCGCGCGCGCTCGTAATCCAGGCTCGCACCATGGAAATCTACGACCAGCTGGGCATCTCCGACGTGATCTTTCGCGCTTTCGTTCCGGTAGCCACTTTTACCCCCGGCTTTGAGAGGCGCACCTTGCGCGGCATACCGATCGGAAGCCTCGGCGTCGCAGTGACACCCTATCCGCGGCTGTACGTGGTCGAGCAGAGTCGCAACGTACAGATCCTTTATCGTCATCTTCTCTTCCTCGGGGGCGAGGTTCTCTGGGGCCATCGGCTGAAAATATTGATCGTCGCCGACTATGAACTGAGGCTTCCTGTGCGGGCGACGATGGATGTAGTCGCCGATGCGGCGACCACCGATGAGCGATTTCGCGCAGGCGTCCGGCTTCTGGGAGAAAAGTTGCCAACGTCGCCGAGGCGGTTGCGGAACTCGCCGCGGCTCTGCCTGATCGGTACTTCCAGCAGGTCTCCAAGTGACCGAGATTCTTCCGAACGGCGAAGTCAGGGAACGTCGAGTGCGCGCTGGCGGATGATGCGGCGGTAGTCGATCGCGCTGTCTTTCAGGGTGCGTGTCTGGGTGTCGTAGTCCACCCGCACGAGCCCAAACCGTTTGGCGTAGCCCCAGGCCCACTCGAAGTTGTCCATCAGCGACCAGTAGAAGTAGCCCTTCACCGGCACGCCGGCATCGATCGCGTCGAGGATGGCACCGAGGTGGGCGCGAACAAAATCCGTGCGCTCGGCGTCGGGGACCGAGCCATCCGGGGCCACCTGATCGTCGTAGGCGGCACCGTTCTCTGTGATGTAAAGGTCGACTCCGGTGGGCTCGGCATAATCGGCGTGCACCCGTTTCAGCAGTCGGGTGAGCCCCTCCGGCTGCACCTCCCAGCCCATCGCGGTCCGAGGGAGCCCGCGTAGATGCCAGTGCACCCCCTCCGCCGCCGGAAACGGGGTCTTCTTTTCGCGCCCAGAGGGCGCCGCGGTGCTCGCTGCCGCCGGGGCGGGCGTTCGGCTGACCGCCTCTCCGTGGTAATAGTTCACCCCGAGCACGTCGATCGGAGCGGCGATGATCGCCAGATCGCCGGGCTGCACGACGGCGTCGAAACCGAGCCCCGCGACATCTGCCAGCACGTCCGCCGGGTAGCAGGCACGAAAGATCGGGTCGAGAAAGAAGCGGTTGAATTGACCGTCGATGCGCCGGGTGGCGTCGAGGTCGTCGGCGCTGTGTGCGTCAAGCGGGTCGGCGACGGTGAGGTTGAGGGTGAGGCCCAGTTGCAACGACGGGTCGCGGCGCCGCAACTCGGTGACGGTGAGGCCGTGGCCGAGCAGCAGGTGGTGGGCGGCGGCGAGTCCGGATGCCACATCCTGCCGCCCCGGCGCGTGCTCGCCGCCGATATAGCTGAGAAAAGACGAGCACCACGGCTCGTTGAGGGTAGTCCAGGCGGTCACCCGATCGCCGAGGGCGTCATGCACGGAGGCGGCGTACTCGGCAAAGCGATGTGCGGTGTCGCGGTTGGTCCAGCCACCGATCTCCTCAAGCGTCTGCGGCAGGTCCCAGTGATAGAGCGTGAGCCACGGCTGGATGTTGTGGGCCAGAAGCTCATCGACGAGCCGCGAATAGAAATCGATGCCTTTCGCATTCACCGGGCCACCCTCCGGCCGAACCCGCGACCAGGAGGTGGAGAAACGGTAGGCCGAGACGCCGAGGTCGGACATTAGAGCAACGTCCTCGCGATAACGGTGGTAGTGGTCGCAGGCTGTCTCACCGTTGTCGGCATCGACCACGGCTCCGGGAATGCGGCTGAAAACATCCCAAATCGAATCGGTGCGCCCGTCTTCGTGGGCGGCCCCCTCAATTTGGTAGGCGGCCGTTGCCACGCCGAACCGAAAGTCGTACGGAAACTGCCGGGGTGTCGTCATCGTGTCCAGCTCTCCGCAAGATCGTCGAAGTGACGGGCATGCGCGCCACGCTGACCAGAATAAGCACGGGTGGGGCGGGTAGCGCATAAAAAGCTGCGCCGCACTGACGAGTCAGTGCTGACGCGTCAGTACGGCGCAGTCGCTGGGGTTTTTGCTAGGAGGCGGAATTTACCGAGTTGTCGCGTGACTCGGCGTGCGATTCCCGCCGATGTGAAAGCCCTTGACCCGAATCGGATGTGGTGGCGAAGGCCGGATCGACCATCGCACCCATCTGATTTGCCGACGCCTGGGCCAGGATCGCGGCATCCGCGTCCGCCACTTCCTGCAGCGCCGACTTCTGGCGCAGTGGGGTGGCCTTCAAGAAGAAGCTGAGCACAAACGCCACCAGCACCACGATGAGACTGACCCAGAAGACCGTGACGGTCGCCTCGGCAAACCCGGTGAGAAACGGTGCCGACAGGCGGTGGTCGGCAGTGTTCAGGAACGCCGTGTTGCCGTCGAGGGCGGTGCCGAGGTTCGATCCGCCGGATGACTGGTTCTTGAGCAACTCGAGTATCTGGGCGTTCGCGGGGTCGCTCAGCACCTTCGGATCGGCCAGTGCCTGCTTCATGTTCGCCACGAGGGTCGGGTCGCTGAACGACGCTTTGATGGTGTTCGGAATCCGGCTAAAGAGCACCGAGAACAGTACGGCGACTCCCAAGGTTCCGCCGATCTGGCGGAAGAAGGTGGACGAGGATGTCGCCACCCCAATGTCGCGCGGCCCGACGGCGTTCTGACCGGCGGTGGTGAGGGTCTGCATGAGCTGTCCGAGCCCAAGGCCCACCAGTAGCATCCCGATCATGATGAACCACACCGGTTTGTCGACGGTAATGAAAGTGAAGAGATAGAAGCCGGAAGCCATAAAAGCGGTACCCACGATGGGGAACATTTTGTACTTACCGGTGCGGGAAATCAGCTGACCACTCGTGATCGACGAAATCATGAGCCCCAAAATCATCGGCAGCAGTTGGAAGCCGCTTTCTGTGGGGGTGGAACCGATCACCAATTGCAGGTACAGCGGAATGGTGGAGAGGGCGCCAAACATGCCAAATCCGACCAGAACGCCGAGGATAGTGGCCATCGAGAAGGTGGGGCTTTTGAACAGTTTGAGTGGAATCAGCGCGTCGTCGCCCATTAGTCGCTCGATGGCGATGAATGCGGTGATGGCGAGGGCACCCACGACGTAGCAGGTAATGGCGGCGGCGGATGCCCACCCCCAATCCCGGCCCTGCTCGGCGACCAAGAGCAGTGGGCCGACGGCCAGAATGACGGCTGCAGCGCCCCACCAGTCGATGCGCACGCTGCGGTTTGCGCTCTTCTTCGGCAGGTGCAGAAAGCGCATCACGATGATCAGCGCGACGATGCCGATCGGCACGTTGATGAGGAACACCCAGCGCCAGCCGGTGATGAACAGGATGCTCGGGGCCCCGGCCAGCAGGCCACCGATGAGCGGGCCAATGACGCTGGAGATTCCGAACACCGCGAGGAAGTAGCCCTGGTACTTGGCGCGCTCCCGGGGGGCGAGCATGTCACCCATGATCGCGAGCGGCAGGGCCATTAGGCCACCGGCACCGAGGCCCTGAAGGGCGCGGAACGACGCGAGCTCCACCATCGACTGAGCGAACCCGGAAAGCACCGAGCCGAGCAGGAAGATCACGATTGCGGTGATGAAGAGCGGGCGCCGACCAAAAATGTCCGACAGCTTGCCGTAAATGGGTGTGGCAATGGTCGACACGATCAGGTACGCGGTGGTGACCCATGCCTGCTGGCTGAGCCCGTGCAAATCGTCGGAGATGGTGCGGATGGATGTTCCCACGATGGTCTGGTCGAGGGCGGAAAGGAACATCCCCGCCATGAGGCCATAAATCACGAACATGATTTGGCGGTGGCTCATGACCCCGCCGGATTCGGACACTGCCGATGCCCGGGCTGCGGACGATGCCGCTGATTTTGTTTCAACGCGGGACATGGAACCTCTACCTTTTGGTGGAACAGAATGCTGGCAAGCGAGGCGATCGCATCGCCGGGACAGAAAAGCCCACGGTGGCTTATTTTTGCGCAGAATGCAAAGTTACACGGTAAGCAACAAATCATGCAAGCCCTGACGGCAACCGTGCAGCTAGGCTGACCGGATGCATTGGCCAAAAAGTCGAGTTTTTCTTGGCCCGTGGGGGATGGTGGCGGTGCTTGCCCTCACGGGTTGCGCCCCAGCGGCAATTGGCTCAACCGCCATTTCTGGTCTACCTCTCGCCGCAACGCGGCAGCCCAGTTCTTCGTCGGCGGCCACCGTGTCGCCGACATCCAATGCGCCTGAGGAAGCTATCGGCAAACCGAGTCCGACGCCGAGTCAACCGAAACCTGCGGCGGTCGCATCAGGCTTCGATAAAAATCGACTTTCGATAACAAATTCAGCCAGCGTTTGGGTCATCGCCAACAAGCTCCGAGCGTTGCAGCCCACGAGTTTCGCACCGTCCGACCTCGTGCAGGTGCCCGTTCCCCATCAAAATTTGCCGGTTCTGCGGCAAGCGGCGGCGGATGCCCTCGTGGCACTGTTCTCAGCCGCAAAATCCGAGGGTGCCGGAGGCCTGCAATTGCAGAGCGCCTTCCGCTCGTATGCACTCCAGGTGAGGGTCTACAGCGACTACGTCGCCCGGCTCGGTGTGGAAATAGCCGACGCCCAGAGTGCTCGGCCCGGCTTCAGCGAGCACCAGACCGGACTTGCCGCAGACATCAGCGCCTTCCCCGCGAACTGCACCTTGGCTGCCTGCTTCGCAACCACCCCTCAAGGCCGATGGCTGGCAACAAACTCGTGGCGTTTCGGCTACCTGCTGCGCTACCCCAGTGAAAAGACCGCGATCACCGGATATATCCACGAGCCCTGGCATTTTCGCTACGTGGGAGTGGAACTGGCGAGCGAGATGCATGCCACCGGGGTCGCCACCCTGGAGGAGTTCTTCGGGCTGCCAGCTGCGCCCAATTACGGGCAGTGATCAGCCTGAGGCTGGCAGAATCTCTGCTTTGTGGCACCGCGTTTCTTTGTTTCAGCCAGCCAGCGCCGCGTCGACGATGACCTTTGCCTCGGCCTGTACCAACTTCAGGTGCTCGGCCCCGAGAAACGACTCGGCGTAGATCTTGTACACGTCTTCGGTTCCGCTCGGGCGGGCGGCAAACCAGGCGTGCTCGGTGACGACCTTGACCCCACCGACGGCGGCGCCGTTGCCCGGTGCCTCGCTGAGTCGGGCCAGAATCGGCTCGCCGGCGAGCTCGGTGGCGGTGATGGCCGCGCCGGTGAGTTTTCCGAGGGCCGCCTTCTGCTCCTTGCTGGCGGCGGCATCCACCCGCTCGTACACCGGAGCACCAAACTTCTCGGTGAGGGCGGCGTAGAGCTGAGACGGGGTCTTGCCGGTTACCGCCAAAATTTCACTCGCCAACAACGCCAAGATGATGCCGTCTTTGTCGGTGGTCCAGGCGCTGCCGTCGAGGCGCAAGAAACTTGCCCCGGCCGACTCCTCGCCGCCAAACGCGACCGATCCGTCGATGAGACCGGGAACAAACCACTTGAAGCCGACCGGCACCTCCCAAAGGCGGCGACCGAGGGAATTTGCTACCCGGTCGATCATGGTGCTGGAGACGAGGGTCTTGCCGATTGCGGCATCCGGGCTCCACAGCGGGCGATGGGTATAGAGGTAGTCAATTGCCACGGCCAAAAAGTGGTTCGGGTTCATCAGCCCGCCATCGGGGGTCACGATGCCGTGGCGATCGGCGTCGGCGTCGTTGCCGGTGAGAATGTCGAAGTCATGCCGGTGAGCAAGCACCGAAGCCATCGCCGAGGGCGACGACGGATCCATCCGAATCTTTCCGTCCCAGTCGAGGGTCATGAACGCCCACTGCGGGTCCACCAGCGGGTTCACCACGGTGAGGTCGAGTTCATACCGCTCTGCAATCAGCTGCCAGTAGTGCACGCTGGCCCCACCGAGCGGGTCGGCTCCAATGCGAATTTTGGAGTTGCGGATGGCGGCGAAGTCGATGATCGACGCGAGGTCGTCGACATAGCGGCCGCGAAAATCATAGGTCTCCACGCCGCTCGGTTCGGCCCGCTTCACCGCGACGCTGCCACCGACGATGATCTCGTTTGCGCGGTTCGCAATCCATCCGGTGGCATCGCTGTCGGCCGGTCCGCCATGCGGGGGGTTGTATTTGAAGCCGCCGTCGCGCGGGGGGTTGTGTGATGGGGTGATGACAATGCCGTCGGCCTGGTCGCCGTGCTCTTCGCGGTTGTAGGCGATGATCGCGTGGCTGAGCGCCGGGGTGGGCACGTAGTCGTCGAACTCGTCGACGAGCACTCGAACGCCGTTGGCCACGAGCACCTCCAGCGCCGTGGTCTCGGCTGGGCGGGAGAGCCCGTGGGTGTCGCGGCCGATGAAGAGCGGCCCGGTAATGCCTTGACGAGTGCGGTATTCCACGATGGCCTGGGTGATGGCCGCGATGTGAGTTTCGTTGAATGCCGCGTCGAGCGAAGAGCCCCGGTGGCCCGAAGTACCGAAGGTTACCTTCTGCGCGGGGTTGGCGACATCCGGCACCAATGCGTAATACGCGGCCACCAATTCATGCACGTGAACGAGGTCGGATTCGTGGGCGGGCAGGCCGGCGCGGGAATTCATGTCGACAGTCTCGCACCCGGCCGGTGCGTCATGCCCAGTCCCCGTCGAATTCGGCGCGAAACGGTGGTGCCATAGGCTCGGGGAATGCCTCAGCCCGACGCCACGCCCGACGCGCAGCCCACGCCACCGCTCCCTCCGCTGACGGTCAGCTACAGCTTCCTGGGCCCCGCCGGTACCTTCACCGAGGCGGCCCTGGCGCAGGTACCCGAGGCGGCCGGCCAGCACTGGCGTTCAGTGAACAACGTCGGCGAGGCGCTGGAGGATGTGGTCTCTGGCCGAAGTGTCGCCGCGATGATTGCCATCGAGAATTCGGTTGACGGTGGGGTGTCGGCCACCCAGGATGCCCTCGCCACCATCCCGCATCTGCGCATCATCGGCGAGTATCTGGTGCCGGTCAGCTTCGTACTGGTCGCTCGCCCCGGTACGACCCTCGCCGATGTCACTACCGTGAACGCGCATCCGGTCGCCTACGGCCAGTGCCACCTCTGGCTCGACGCACAGTTACCGCACCACGGGCACATCCCGGCCAGCTCCAACGTCGCCGCGGCTTCGAGCCTGCTGCAAAACACCTTCGCCGAGGCTGCCATCGCCCCGCCCACGATCACCCGGCATCACGATCTCGTGGTGTTGGCGGAGAACATTGGAGACAACCCCAGTGCCGTCACGCGGTTTGTGCTGGTCAGCCGCACGGTGCCGACCCCGCCCGCCACTGGGGCCGATAAAACCAGCATCATTGCCGAATTACCGGATGACCGCTCCGGGGCGCTGCTCGAAATGCTTGAGCAATTCGCTACCCGCGGCGTGAACATGAGTTTGATCGAATCGCGACCGATCGGGGATGCCCTCGGCCGCTACCGCTTTGTGATCGATCTCGACGGGCACATTCTGGATGAGCGTGTGTCGGATGCCCTCCTCGGGCTCAAACGTTTCAGTCCGAACCTCATCTTTCTCGGCTCCTACCCGCGTGCTGACCGGATGGCGATCAGCGTCACCGACCGCTACGGCGACGAGGCGTTCACCGAGGCTCGGGACTGGTTGCACGCGCTCATCGCCGGAACGTGAGAACCGCTGCCTCACACCGCCGATTTTTTTGATCGCTGATACTTAGCGCGCCGGAACCGCCGGTCTAGTCGATCACGGCCGTTGCCGGTACCCGGATGATCAGAGCGAGCGGGTCAACAACGGCGCGAAGTGCGACGAGTTTGCCGAAGCTGTCGCCATCCAACTCAAATTCTTCGGGCTTCTCTAGCCGAAGGGTGAGTTCCCGGCCCTTCAGGTAGCGCAGAGTGCGCACCTCTCGACTGAGGCTGATCAACTTGCGACCCACCTGGCTGCGCCGCAGAATGCCGTTCTCCCACACAATTTTGGCCCAAATTTGCACCCAGCCGGAGAGCCCTTCCGGGCGCAACGCCACAATGTCGAAGAGCCCGTCGTCGACCTCGGCATCCGGCAGAAGCACGATGTTTCCGGGTAGCGAACCGCAATTGCCAATCAGCACCGTGTGTACCTGCGCCGAGCGGTTGCCCTGGCGGTCGAGGTTGTAGCGAACCGTGAGCTGATCGGTGTCCCGAAGCGATTTGCGGATGGCGTCAACGTAGGCCACCCAGCCCACGCGACGTTTGAGTTCCGGGTCGGTGTTGGCAATCATCTGGGCGTCGAGGCCGATGCCTGCCATCACGAGAAAGATGAATGACTCCCTGGCGCCCGATTCGCGTCGGATTTCGAGTGCCCCCACGTCGATCGGACGCACGTCTCCGGTGAAAGCGGTGCGCACCGAGCCGGGAAGGTCGTCGAGGGCGAGGCCCAGATTTCGTGCAAGCAGGTTGCCGGTACCGGATGGAACAAGGGCGAGGGCAATGCCGGTAGCCCGAAGGGCGGTAGCGACTGCACGCACGGTGCCATCGCCGCCGACCGCCAACACCACATCTACTCCGAGGGCTACGGCCTGACGCGCCACGAGCTCGCCGGGGTCTGCTTCGGAGGTTTCAAACCAGACGGTTTCGCCCCAGCCCTCGCTTGCCTGGGTGGTCGCGACCGAGGCGCGCAACTTCTCTTCGTTTACCTTGGTCGGGTTGAACACCACGGCCGCGATTTTTGGCTTCGGTGGCGCGTCAACGGGCGAGTCAGGGGTCACGGGTAAACGGTACTTCACCCCACCGTAGACTTCTGGGGTGATCGATCCGCAGCTTCTTCGCGAAAATCCCGACGTCCTCAGGCAGTCGCAGGCGGCACGTCGCGCCTCGATTCAACTGGTTGACGATGCCATCGCAGCCGACGGCGCTCGTCGGGCGGCCATCGGGTCGTTTGAGACACTGCGGGCAAGTCAAAACGCCTTTGGTAAGACGGTTGCCGCGGCCCCGAAAGAGCAGAAGCAGCAGCTCGTGGCTGAAGCGCAGAGTCTCGCCGCATCGGTGAAGGCGGCGGGCGCCGCGGTGACGGATGCCGAGGCGACCTTCGCGTCGATCGTCGGCAGCATTGCCAATCCCATCCTCGAGGGGGTTCCCGCCGGGGGCGAGGAAGACTTCGCACTCATCAAGACGGTGGGTACACAGCCGGTTTTCGATTTTGTTCCGCGTGACCATCTTGATCTCGGTGAGTTACTCGGCGCGATCGACATGGGCCGGGGTGCCAAGGTGTCCGGTGCCCGCTTCTCCTTCCTCAAAGGCATCGGCGCGCGACTCGAACTCGCGCTGATGAACATGGGCCTCGATAAGGCGCTGAGCGGCGGCTTCATCCCGCTCATCACCCCCACGCTGGTGCGCCCCGAGATTATGCGCGGCACCGGATTTCTCGGTGAGCACGCCGACGAGATCTATTACCTACCCGCCGACGACCTCTACCTCACCGGCACGAGCGAGGTGGCGCTCGCCGGGTACCACGCCGACGAAATCCTTGACCTCAGCGCGGGCCCGCTACGCTACGCCGGCTGGTCAACCTGCTACCGCCGCGAGGCCGGCAGCGGCGGGCGGGACACCCGCGGAATCATTAGGGTGCACCAGTTCAACAAGCTCGAGATGTTTAGCTACGTGTTGCCGGATGACGCCCCCGCCGAGCACGAGCGACTGCTGAGCTACCAGGAGGAAATGCTCGCTGCCCTCGGCCTCAGCTATCGGGTGATCGATACCGCCGCGGGCGATCTCGGATCCAGCGCCGCGCGCAAATATGACGTGGAGGCCTGGGTTCCGACGCAAGAGGCCTACCGCGAGCTCACCAGCACGAGTAACTGCACCACCTACCAAGCCCGACGCCTCGATATTCGCTACCGCACCGAGTCGGGTAAAACCGCCCCGGTCGCCACCCTCAACGGCACTTTGGCCACCACCCGGTGGATCGTGGCGATTCTGGAAACCCACCAGCAGGCCGACGGTTCGGTGGTGGTGCCTGAGGCGCTGCGCCCCTACCTCGGAGGGCTTGACCTGTTGGAACCGGTGGCCTGATGTCTGCTGAGTTTGCGCCGATCGCCCACGAAACGCCCGCCGTAGAGCCCGTAGCGGCCGCCGATCGCCTGCTCATCGCGCTCGACATCGACGGCACCGTGATGCACGAGAACGGCACCATCACCTCCGCGGTGATCGACGCCGTGCAGTACGCGCGCAGCCGCGGTCACGAGGTGATGCTCTCTACCGGCCGATCCATGTCGATGACCCTGCCCGTGGCCGCCCGCCTCGGCATCACCCCCGACTACATCGTCTGCTCGAATGGCGCGATCACCCTCAAGCGGGACCCGGATGTCGAGGGCGGCTACTCCCGTCACCACATCGAGCAATTCGACCCGACCCAGGTGCTCACCAAAATTCGGGCCGTGCTCACCGACGCCAGCTACGCCGTCGAAGACGAAGAAGGATTTTTTCACTACACCGGGTCTTTTCCTGAGGTGACCCTTGGGTCTGCCAGTGCGCGGGTCAGCTTCGAGGATCTGCTGGGTCACCGTGCCACCCGTGTGGTGGTCATCTCGCTCGAGCACGAGCTGGAAGAGTTTTTAACCATCGTCGAGCGATTGGGTCTGCACAAGGTCAGCTACAACGTGGGATGGACCGCCTGGCTCGACATTGCTCCGGATGGTGTCAACAAAGCCACCGCGATGGAGCGGGTGCGCGCGGCTCTGAAGATCGACCGGTCGAGGGTGATCGCCATCGGTGACGGACGCAACGACATTGACATGCTGACCTGGGCCGCGGCGGAGGGTCGCGGCATTGCGATGGGCCAGGCACCGTCCGACGTGCGTGCGGCCGCCAACGAGGGCACGGAATCCGACCTCGACGACGGGGTAGCGCTCATTTTGAGCGCGTTATAAGGCTTTTTCATCTATACTCCGTAGTTGGTCTCTCGGATTCTTTTTTCCGAGTGATTGGGAGGGCTGTCCGAGCGGCCGATGGAGCCAGTCTTGAAAACTGGTGGGCAGAAATGTCTCTAGGGTTCGAATCCCTAGCCCTCCGCTAGAGATGTGAAGATCTTTCCCCGCACTAAGAAAGGCCAATTTGTGACTGAAACGAGTTCGCCAGGTCGCCGCGGCAGAACCGGGCATTCCCGCGTTGTGGCCAGTCGTCACGGTGGCGTTCGGGCGCCGCATCCGTTTCGGCTCATCCTGCGAGTGTTTACAGCGGTTTTGGCCGTGCTGTTGGTGAGCGGTGTGTCGATCGGCGCGATTGCCGCCTCCAAAATCATGTCGGGCTCCAAGACGGTGGCACTGCCCGGCGAGACTGTGGCGCCAATAATTGCCGTGCCCAACCTGGGTGCCTTTGAGGGCGCTTTCAACATTTTGGTGGTCGGGAGCGACCGCTGCGAGAAGACCGGCGGCTGCAAGGATCGTCAGGGCAACCTGAATGACGTAACCATGCTGGTTCATGTCGCCGCCGATCAGAAAACCGCCGTAGCGGTGAGCTTCCCTCGCGACCTCGTCGTTCCGATTCCGTCGTGCCCCAAAGAAAGCGGAAACGGCCGGTATGGGGCGATGAGTGCTCAACCGATCAACAACACGCTCGGCTACGGCGGGTTACCGTGCACGGTGCTCACCGTGGAAGCCCTTACTGGACTCAAAATCCCCTATGCCGCCGAGATCACCTTCAGCGGCGTGATCGCGATGAGCACCGCGGTTGGCGGGGTGCCGGTGTGCGTCAATGGCCCCATCCGGGACCTGTATTCCGGCCTCATTTTGCCGAAGGCGGGCGAATATGTGCTCTCCGGCCAAGACGCCCTTAACTTCTTGCGCACACGGCACGGCGTCGGAGACGGTAGCGACCTCGGCCGCATTAGCTCGCAGCAGGTCTTCATGTCGTCGCTGGTGCGCACCATCAAGAGCGATAAGACCCTCACCGATCTACCAAAGCTGTTTGCCATCGCCACCGCGGCCACCACCCACATGACCCTGTCCAACAGTTTGGCCAGCCTCAACACGATGGCCTCAATGGCTTTGGTACTGAAGGGTATTCCGCTGGAAAACATCACCTTCGTGCAGTACCCCGGTGTCACGGGGCAGGGCGGTGTTTACACGGGCAAGGTGGCCCCGGTGAAGTCGGTAGCAGCGGCACTGTTCAAACGGATCGCCGCCGATATTCCCTTCACCCTCGACAGTGGTACTGGTCTAGGCTCCGTGGCCAACCCCAACGCTCCCGTTGCCAGCCCGGCTGCCACGCCGGCGGTTCCGCCGACACCTGCAGCGCCCTCCGCCTCTGTCGCGCCTTCTGCTTCGGCATCTCCCTCGGCGTCTTCGAACGCACTAGACGGTGTGCAGGGCCAGACCGCCGCTCAATACACCTGTTCAAAGGCCAACAACTAGCAGCGACTCGTGGTGCCGTTGGCGTCGATTCCGCCCACCACCGCCGCACGAATCGTTGTGCGGCGACAGTCACGCTATGCTTAGCGCTGAACATCTTGGAGATGTCGCATAGTTCGGCCTAGTGCACCACCCTGCTAAGGTGGAGAACCCTTAATGGGTTCCGTGGGTTCAAATCCCACCGTCTCCGCCGTAAAAAACCCCCGAAATCATCGTGATTTCGGGGGTTTCTGTGTGCCGACTGGTGCGCCCGGATAGCCGACCTCAACGGCTTGCACCGTTTCCGCCGTGGGCGCCGCCTCGACGAGAGCCTTGCGGCGCAAACGCGGCCCGCAACAACCCGAGACCCTGAGGCAACAGGATCGCGGCAGAGAACCCGTCAATAAGTCGCAGAGCAACGAGCGCGCCGATCGTGGGGGCGACCGCGCAGAGCACCGAGGTGAGCATGAAAGCAATGAGACCGAGCAAAAACATGCGGCGGCGGCCAAAACGGTCGCCCAGCCGCCCATCGAGGATGACCGCCGAAATCAGCCACCGTAAACGGTCGGGGTTTGCGTAGTCGAGGGCACGGTGGCAAACCTGGGGCTTTCTTGGGGTGATGGGCTTATATGAGGAGAGAATCTCGTTCGAGGGGGCGCCGCAAAGGCAAAGGCCCTACAGCGAAGTGACGAGCCTCCCGTCACGGCAAGTGAAGCGGAGTGTTGCTCCCGCGGTGCACTGCGAAGAACGTGAGCGGATGCCGCGGGCAATCGAATTTGGCACGGCAGCACTCTCCGGCGCTGGTATAGTCACTAAGTCGGCTTCTCGCCGCACAATGCGCCCGTAGCTCAGCGGATAGAGCAATTGACTACGGATCAATAGGCCGGGGGTTCAAATCCCTCCGGGCGCACCAATCATTCTCAACTGCATGAGATTCAAAACCCCCGGTCAGCCGGGGGTTTTTGGTTTCTCGCGGCAAATGATTCTTGAATTTCCGCTGTCATCGCAGGCGCAGTAAAGGCGCGTTTTGGGCGCCTTCGGCTCGATCCGTCACGGCCTCATAATCACAAAATGGTGACGATCGCATATTATTTCTGTATGCGCTTGGATATTCCACGAGGGAGTGATACAACTAACACAACATCTTCATGCGTCGCATGAATCAATATTTACTCTCACCAAGATGTGTTTTCACAAAGACGTGGCGCAGCCACTCGATCGACTGGAGTCAAAGATGTCTCTCCCCAAAAAGCTTAAGGGCTTGCAGCTCACGGTGGCAGTAGCCGCCGCGGCGTCCCTCATGCTCGCAGGATGCTCGTCCACTGCCGGCGCACCGACCGCAGCAGCGCCCCTCAGCGCGAAAGACCTCGTCTTCGTTTGTTCTGTCATCAACACCACGAACCCGTACTTCGCCGCAAACATCGAGGGCTGCCAGGCCCTCGGCAAGAAGCTCGGCGTGCCGGTCGAGGTCGTTGACTCTCAGGGCTCCTCGCAGGTCGAGATCTCCAAGATCCAGGCCATCCTCGCCAAGGGCAAGAAGGCTGTCGTCTTCGTCAACACCGTTGCAAGCTCCGACGCTCCCACCATCGTGAACGCGGTCAAGGCTGCCGGTGGCTTCGTCACCATTTGGTGGAACAAGCCCGACAACCTCAAGCCCCAGGACGTCGGCAACAACTTCGTTGCCTTCCAGAAGCACTCCGGAATTGACTCCGGTAAGTGCACCACCAAGGCGCTGAGCACGGCAATCGGCGATAAGGGCGGCATCATTGCCCTTCCCGGTACTCAGGACTCGACCACCAGCCAGACCCGCGTCGCCGGCTTGAAAGAAGAACTCGTAGCCCACCCGAACGTGCAGCTTCTCGACACGCGTCCTTCCAACTGGGACCCGCAGGTTGCGTACAAGAACGCGAAGGACCTGATTGCCAAGTACGGCGATCAGATCAAGGGGGTTTGGACTGCCGATGACGGCATGCAGATCGGTGCCATGCAGGCGTTCAAAGAGGCTGGAATGCTGGACAAGGTCAAGTTCGTTTCTGACGGACTGTACCCGCCCACCATCGCGGCCATGAAGGCCAATGAGGGTAACGGCGCGATTGTCGGCGAGACCTTCCACCGTGGCTACATGGCTTCTGCCATCGGCCTCTACACCGCGTACCTCGCAGCAACCGGCGCAATCGACCCGAGCAAGCTTCCGGCCGAGAAGCGGGACAGCATGTTCAAGATCAGCTGCGTTACGCCGCAAAACCTCGACGAGTTCCTGAAGTGGGACGACAACGTCGCGGGCTGGGTTGACAACCTCGTCAAGACGGGCCCGTGGGACACGGAGCCGGTTCCGCTCGTTGCCGGTGGCTCGGAGATCATCAAGCCGGAATTCAAGTAACTCGAA
>JACMPQ010000080.1 GCA_014377425.1 Microbacteriaceae bacterium
CATGAAGATCACCATTTTTGGCGCGGGAGCAATTGGCGGCACCGTGGGCGCACACCTGATTCGGGCGGGCCACGATGTGCTCTTTTGCGATGCCGATACGGCGGTGGTCGCGGCCATCAACAGCTCGGGGGTGACCGTCGAAGGTCCGGTGGAGAATTTCACGGTGCCGGCCCGCGCCGTGCTGGCGTCGGAGCTGCCCGATGAGTTAGGGATCGTGGCGGTCGCGATCAAAGAACACCACACGCCGAGCGTTGCCGCGTTACTTCGCCAGCGACTCGCCCCAGAAGGCTTTGCGGTGACCCTCCAAAACGGTATTCGGCATGAAGTGCTTAGCTCGGCGATTGGCGAATCGCGAACCGTCGCCGCTCTGATCAACTTCGGGGCCGATGTGCTCGCACCGGGCCGAATTTTGCAGGGAAACAGGGGAACCGTTCGGGTTGGCGAGCTCTCGGGGAGCGGCATAACCGACCGGGTGAGAGAACTCGCGGCGGCTTTGGTCTATGCCGAGGCGACCGACAATATTCGGGGCTACCTGTGGTCGAAAGCCGCCTACAGTGCGATGCTCTACGCCGGTGCCGTCTCCGACCTTTCGATCGCCGAAACACTCACCTTCCCCGAGTGGCGACCGCTGATGATCGGGGTTGCCCGGGAGGTGCTGGCGCAGTGCCCCGTCGTCCCGGAAGCATTCGACGGTTTTGAGCCGGAAGACCTCGCCGGCTCGCTTTCGCGGCTTGCAGCGTTCAACCGCGCCAGTGCGAAAACGCACAGTGGAATCTATCGCGATTTGACGGTGCACCGACGAAAGACCGAGGTGGATGAATTGACGCGGGAGCTGAACGGCCCGCTCACAACACACATTGGTGAGCTCATCCGGTCAATCGAGCGTGGCGAACGGCGCTGCGAAGTGGCCAATCTTGCCCTGCTCGCCGCATGTGAGCGGGCGGAACGGGTGGGCCGGCCGCTAAACGCGGTGGTGTGTGTCTTTGCCGCACCGAAACGCGCCGCCGAAGGCCCGCTGCACGGAGTGAGCATCGCCGTTAAAGACATTTTTGACATCGCCGGAACGCCGCGAGGAAACGGCAACCCGGAGGCGATGCGCGCTGCCAGCGCCGAAGCCGACGCTCCGGTGATCGCGGCGCTGCGGGCAGCCGGTGCTGACCTTTTTGCCACAACCTCGCTGCTGGAATATGCGGCGGGGGCCGTGCATCCGGATGTTGCCGAAGCGCGCAACCCCGTCAACCCGACCCGAACAGCCGGTGGCTCCAGCGGTGGCTCGGCGGCTCTCGTCGGTGCGGGCGTGTGCTCGGTGGCCCTCGGCACCGACACCGGCGGGTCCATCCGGATTCCCGCCCACTATTGCGCCACGGTTGGCTTCAAGCCCAGTTACGGTGCGCTGTCTCTGGTCGGCGTGGAACCGTTGGCCCCAAGCTTCGATCATGTGGGCGTGATCGGTGACTCGGTAGAAATCGTTTCTCGGGTGTTTACCGCGCTGACCGACGCAGCGGCGGTGCCTGGGGGAACACTTGAAGCAGCGCTTGGGGCAGTGTCTGCGGCAGCGTCTGCGGACGAGCGCACCGGCCCACTTCGAGTGGGAATTATTGCCGAACAGATGAAACACGCCGAGCTCGAACCGAGCGTGACCGCTGCAGTGAACGCAGCGGTTGCGGCGCTGCGAGCCGCGGGGTGCGAAATCGTTGACGTGGACGGGACTGCTTTGACGGCGATCTCCGCCACCTTCGACGACATTCTGCTGTTCGAGGTCTGGCAGATTCACGGTGAGCGAGTAACGCAGCGCCCCCAGCACTACGGTGCCGAAACTTTGCGCCTGTTGACAAGCGGCCGGGATGTGAGCGCGAAACGCTACGCTGACGCCGTCGCCCGTCGGGAAGAGTTGCGGCCGGCGGCCGCCCGCAGCTATCGCAACATAGACGTGCTGTTGACTCCGGCCGTGCCCTTTGTTGCACCAGAAACTACGCCGCCGATCGACACCCCGGAGGGCGCCGCCGAAGGGCTGTTCTCCGGTATTTTTAACGTAACGGGAGACCCCGCGATTGTTCTCCCCTGGGGCACCGATGACAGGGGTCTTCCGATCGGTCTGCAACTGGCCGCACCGCTCGGTACCGATATGGCTTTGCTGGCTGCGGCACGCGAGGTGGAACAAATCTTGGTCGCGGCCCGCTGAGAAATACAGGTCAGTCGACCGGTTCGCTATGGAGGCGAAAGGTTCGGTGGATCTGTACGGCGTTCTCCCATTGGGTCATCCGCTCGATGGCTTTGGTGCCTACCCGGTGAAAGACGGCTTCGACCAGGCATTCGGTGAGTACTACCAGGGCGGCAAAGGAGTCGAACGGGATGCTGCCTACCGGGATGGGCAACACGACGTCGGCATCTTCGGCGCAGGGAGAAAGCTCCTCGTCCGTGATTACGATCACGGTGGCCCCCTGCTGTTTGGCCATGGTTGAAACCTTCTTTGACGCCAGCTCGTACCGCCGAAAATCGCAAATGATCACCACCGAATCGCGACGTAAATGCAAATATTTCAGAGTGTCGTGTCCGAGTGGGTCAGCCGTGTACGACACATTCGGGATGAGTTGGTCGAGTTGCAGCGCGAGCGTTTGAGCGGTCTGCTTGGAGAAGTAGCCTCCGGAGATCAAGACGTGCCGCGGGGACGCAGCGAGCAGCCCAACGGCCTTATCAAACTCCGTTGGAGGGACACTTCGAAATAGCCGTTCGATCAGGGCAATGCGTTCCCGCGCCGCCGACTCCAGCGCCGAAGTTTCGATTCGGTCGTGAAGACCGTGGGAGGCCCGACTGACCGGACTCGTTGACCGGTGGGTGATCTCATCCCGGAGTGACTTTTGAAAATCCGGGTAGCTGCCCATGCCCAGACGCTCGACGAGGCGGAGAACGGTGGGAGTACTCGTGCCGGCTACGGCGGCAAGCGACGCTGCGGTTGCCAATCCCGCGCTGGGATAGTCCGCCAGAAGCACTCGAGCAACTTTCTTCATCGCCGGACTCAACTGATCCATCCGGGCGAAGACTTCATCTTTGATGGCGATCATGGTGTCCTCGCAGGTGTTGGGGCGTGCGGTGATGGGCTCGACGCGGACACGTCTTACTGTACCGACGGCGAACCAGGCCCAGAACACGGGCCCGGTTCAACCGACGGTTTTTACCGAAAAGCTGATCCGCGAAAAAGAGGCCGTGGCCCGCAGCGGAGCTCCGCGCAGCCGACTAGGCCAGCGTTATGACCTCTCCGTTTTCGCGATAGGCCGCGAACATGGCGTCGGAGTTGTAGGCCACCACGACCCGACCATCGGCACCGACGGCAATGATGCCGCCATTCGCACCCCGGGATCGAAGCTCCGTGGTGATGGTGTCGCCGACGGCATCCGCCAGCGGAGCCTTCAAATATCGCACCCGCGCGGAAATGTCGTGGGCGACAACGCCCTCAATAAACGACTCGCCCTCGCCGGTGCAGGAAACCGCCACAACGCCGTTGCGGGCGTAGGTTCCCGCGCCGATCACCGGGGTGTCGCCGACTCGGCCGTCACTCTGGTTCACCATGCCACCGGTGGACGTTGCGGCGGCAACCTGCCCGCGCGAATCGAGTGCCGCAGCCCCGACGGTGCCGTGCCGGGATGCCGCGAGCAGCTCCGATCGAACATCGGCAAGCTGCGCCTGGCGCACTTCGGTGACGAAGTAGCTCGGGTCTACTGTGTCGAGCCCCCAACTGTCGGCGAGGGGGCGGCTGGGGGCGACCAGCAGCACGTGATCGGTGTCTTCGAGTACTTTGCGCGCGGCCCGAATCGGATTTTTGACATGCCGAGACACCGCGATGGCCCCGGCGTGACCGTCGCCCGTCATCACCGCCGCATCCAGCTCCGCTTCGCCGGTGGCAGTGAGAGCCGCACCCAAACCCGCGTTAAAGAGAGGGTTGTCTTCGAGGGAGACCACACTGGCGCAGACGGCGTCAAGAGCGCTGCCGCCCGCCGCCAGAATGGATTCTCCGGCCTGAAACGCATCGGCCAACCCGGCCGCGTACCGACCGCGCTGGGTCTCCGAGAGCTGTTCGACCTGGCCTCCGGCTCCCCCGTGAATGACGAGGGCGTAGCCCCTTGAAGACGGGTCGACGGAGATCATCTTGATCGTCAGGTCACCGGCCTCGGACATCAGCGGCCACCGGCCTGACGGGTGATGTAGTTCACAGCGACAAATGACTCAAACAGGTGCAACAAATTATCTCCTTCGATTCGGACTTCACGAATTGCCGTGCGTTCGGCTCCCCTCGCCCAGGTCGCGACCTCGGCCATATCGGCGGTCTGAAACTCAAGGTCGAGGGCGGCCGGTCGGGAAATTTGCGGGGTCGGCATGTTGCCAGCGGCGACCGCGAGCATTGCTTTTTCCGCTCCGGCACGGATGAGCGCGCAGGCGGTAGTCGGGTGAACGTTTTTGGCGCTGAAACGGGTGATTGACTCCTTTGTGACCACCTCGACTGCCCCCGGAGCGAACGCCCGCGACTCATCATGAAGTACGGAGTCTCCGGTAACGAGGGCGATCGGCACGCCGAAGTGGTCGGCGACGAGAGCGTTGATTCCGCTCTCTCCCACATACTCGCCGTTGATTTTGGCCCCCGAGAACACCTCCGGGTTATAGGTATGCGACAGCGTCGACGGCTTGCCGGAAATCGACCCGTGATAGCCCACGAAAAAGATGGCATCGAACGAGGCATCGAGCCCCTGCATCATGTACATCGGCTTGTGGCGGCCCGAAATGTACTGGGCGTTGCCGGCAATTTTGCGCGGGTCAAGGTTAGCCATGGTGCTGTGGGAGTCGTTCAACACGATCTCGGTTGCGCCTCCGGCGAGGGCACCCTCGATTGCCGCGTTCACTTCGTCTTGCAAGAGGGCGCAGCCCAAAGCGTAGGGAGCGCCGCTTCCGGGACGACACTGTTCCCAGTCGACGATGCCCGCGACCCCTTCCATGTCGAACGAGATCCAAACCTTCATTGTTCCTCCTGGTGTGAAGTGCTGGTGTGAA
>JACMPQ010000081.1 GCA_014377425.1 Microbacteriaceae bacterium
CCGCCTCGCAGGAGAGCACAGATCCCGGTGGTGGGGGAGCGGGGAACAGGTCGCGGTACTGCGGCCCGCGTGCGGCCCAGGCGACCCCGGCCTGTCCGGCATACTGCGAGACAGCGCCCCAGACCAGGGGAATGCCGGTGAGCGCCGCCGCGTCGTTGGTGAGGTAGCGGGTGGGGAAGTTGTGGCTGCCGTCCACGACCAGGTCGTAGCCGGCGAAGAGCTCAAGCGCCGTGTCGGCGGTGAGCCGGGCTTCCAGGACATTCACTAGGGTCGCAGTAGCGATGGCCGCCACCGTGTCGGCTGCAGAGTGCACTTTGGCGCGTCCGACATCCGCGATGCCGTGGGCGAGCTGGCGATGCAGGTTGCTGAGCTCCACCGTGTCGTCGTCGATGATGCCGATGGTTCCGACGCCCGCAGCGGCCAGTGCCGGGATCACCGTGCTGCCGAGTCCGCCGGCGCCGATCACGATCACGCGGGCGTCTGCGAGCTTTTGCTGGGCCGCCGGCCCGAAGCCGGGGAGCGCGACCTGGCGGGAATACCGTGCGCTATTCGTGCGCCTTGGCGGTGAGGATGCTGGCATCCTTCAATTCTCGCAGGTGTGGGTGGCGGGCTCAGAGGAAAAGACAATACCGCTCGGTCGCGGCCGATCGGGTATCGGCCGGAGAAGGGTAGCCGAGAATATCAATCACGCCTGCAACGGGTGGTCAGGAGACGCTATTTCCTAGTTTCAGAGGAGACGCGGTCTTTTATTTTGCACGGGGGTGATTCGGGCGGCTTCAGTAGGCTTATCCATCGTTTCGGATACCAGGCTGAATCGCGACCACAGGAATTGGGCCTCACCGGCAGTCGTTTACCGAACGCATCGTAGCGAAGTGATACCGTCGCGCTTTTACACGCGTCTTGATTTCTGGTGCTGTTCGCGAAGCCGATCCTCGCGCCGCCGAAAATCGCGGATGCTCCGGGAGCAAGCGTCGCGCGAATGCGCATCCGATTTGCGGTGAGTAGATAGTCCCCGGCGGTGCAGTTTCCCGTGACTGCGCCAGGCGCCTTGACGACGCGGGAAATACTCACGACGATCGAGTCGATCCTGAGGGCGCGGGTCCCGGGGTTGGTGATGACGCCCGCGATGCGAAGGGATGCGACTTCCGGAGCGAGCCCGCTCAGCGCCGATGTCTGCATGATGGTTGCAGGAACGCCGGACTTTACGCATTCTTTCGTGGTCGCCGATATGCCCTGCTCTGCGACGAGGCCGATGCTGAGGAGAAGAGCGACGAGCAGTGCGGCCCCGAAGGGACGGATCCAACCCTCGGTCCGGCGCGCTACTCGCATCACGATCCCCAGCGCGATTATGCCTCCGAACGCAGCCATCTCCGCCAGAGCCGAAAGGTCGATGCCCGTGTTCCCGGGGTTGATGCAGCCCGCGAGAGTCACCGTAACCAGATCCTGTTGCTCGCGAGGGTCACGGCACCGCTCGCCAGAGCGCGGCCGTTGAGCGTTCCCCCTGAACCGATGGTGATGGCCCCGTTGGCGAGAATCGTGCCGACAAAGCGGGAGCTCTCGCCCGTGCTGGCTGCGCCGTTCACCTGCCAGTAAATGTTGGCCGCTTGCGCACCATTGGCAAGCCGGATGGAGCTGCCTGCTGCAGGGCTGAGGGCACCGTTTACCTGGAAGATGAAGACGGCGTTGGGGTCGCTCTGCGCATCGAGAGTCAGAACACCACCAGCGCTCAGCTCGAAGGCGGCACCGGTGTGATGAACCCCGGCCAGGAAGGTCGATCCGGACTGGTCACCCGCGAACTCGGTGTCCGGGCTGCGCCCGAGGGCATCGGCGTAGGCGGTCTGGAAGTCTGGCGGCACCGCCAAGGCGACCGAATCACCTGCGTGCGTCGCACCGCCGACCGAACCGTTGGGGAACCCGGTCAGCGCGGCCGCCTCGGCGGAACCGAGATCGCCGCTGAGAGTACTGGTGCCGGTGTTGGTGACCGCCGATCCGAATACCGAATAGGTGGCCGCTCGCCCGAGGGCTGGCCCCGCGAGCGGCGGCGGCGTGATGGCGAAGGACGGGCTCGTTGCGGACGTCAGGCCGGCGGACGTTGCCACCAGTGTGTATCCGACACCGGTGGAGCCGATGGAGAGGCCGGGAAAAATAGCGGTGCCCGTCGCGCTGGTGAATGCGGTCAGCGAACCGGCAAGCCTGCCGGCGGCCGGGTTGGCCCCGATAGCGATGTGGACGGGGATGCCGCTCGTGGCCACCGGGTACCCGTCCGCGGACTGAACAGTCACCGCGATTGCCGGAGAGAATGCCGCATTCACAACCGAGTTGGACGGCGAGACGGAAAACGCAAGACGGGCGGGAGTCGCGAC
>JACMPQ010000082.1 GCA_014377425.1 Microbacteriaceae bacterium
CGGATCGGTATCTTTACCCGAGACGATCTCCGCCAGGTTGGGGGCTGCCATTACGTAGCCGCCGAAGGCGAGAACACCGGAAACGCCACCGACGAGGATGGTCATGATCATGGCGATCGGGATGCGACGTGCGGGATTTTCGACCTCTTCGGCGACGTCGCCACAGGCTTCGAAGCCATAGAAAAGGAACAGGCCGGCGAGGGCCGCGCCAAGAAAAGCTGTGAGGTAGGAACCGTCACCCTCGACCCCCATAGAGTTGAAGAAGATGCCGAAGTCCTGTTTGCGGTCGAAGATCAGGAGGTAGACGCCGACGGCGATGACGCCGATCAGTTCGGCAGCGAGCCCGATCTTCGCCACGCGGGCGAGGGTCTTGGTGCCGCTGAAGTTGAGGGCGAGGGCGACGACCAGGAACACCACCGAGAGACCGAGGGTGACGTTACGGTCGACAGCGATGTCAAACAGGCTGGCGAGGAAGCCGCTGCCGTATTCCGCAATGGCGGTGATCGACACGATCATGGCCCAGATGTACACCCACGCGGCCATCCAGGCGTAGCGCTTGCCCCACAGGCGGCGCGTCCAGGGGTAGATGCCACCGTGGATCGGGTACTGCGACACAACTTCGCCGAAGACGAGGGCGACCAGCATTTGGCCACCACCCACAATCAGTAACCAGAAGATCGAGGGTGGGCCGCCGGTGGTGAGGGCGATGGCGAAGAGCGAGTAGACACCGACCAGGGGAGACAGGTAGGTGAAGCCGAGGGCGAAGTTAGCCCAGAGCGACATCGAGCGGTTAAAGGAGTCGGTGTACCCGAGAACAGCGAGGTGTTCGCCGTCACCCAAATTTTTGGTCGGTAATACGTCGGAGGACATTGCAGCCTTTCGTGGCGCACGGGCAAAACTGCGCCGCCGAATGCGACCGTCACACGACCCTGTGCGTGCACAATCTACTGCCGATCGGAGATGCCTGTGGAACATGAACCGCCGTGGTGACCTGGGGAATTCTCGGGAAAGCGTTGATGACGGGCTAAATCGCCCTCGCATCCGGGGCCAACTGACCCGCCTGCCGGGCCTGAAGGCCAACGTTTCTTTTGGTTACGGTTGGCCGCGACACGGTGTGGCACGCGACATAGCGTGAAGGCCTCTCGATTTCAACACTGCTAGCTCCGGAGCGAAATCCGGAGCTTTCGATAACTCTCAACGACATCGGGCGCGCATTTGCCGGTGTTGGAGCATCCGACCGACTAGCGCTGCGCGACATTGACCTGCAGATTGCTCCCGGCGAAATCGTGGCGCTGATCGGCCCCTCCGGCTGCGACAAGTCCACGCTGCTGCGCCTCAGTGGTCTGGACACTCCGGATGCCGGCACGGTGAGCATCGACAACATCTCGGTCACCGGCATCGAGCAGCGCTGTGCCGTGGCCTACCAAGAGCTGCGGTTGCTGCCCTGGCGCAGCCTGGAGAGGAACGTTCAACTGGGGGTGCCGCGGGACCTTCCCCGCTCCGTAGCCTCTGCGCGAGTGCGCGACCTGCTTCAACTCGTGGAACCGGCAACGATCGTGCTCGTCACCCACGATGTCGATGAGGCGCTGTTTCTCAGCGACCGCGTGGTGTTGCTCGGGGATGTTAGGGGAGAGCGGGAAGGCTCCGGCATCAAACGGATAGTGACCGTGCCCGGTAATCGCCCTCGCAACCGCAGCTGTACCGTTCCGGCGCAATTGCGCACGGAGCTTCTCGAGGGTCTCGGAGTGCAGACGCATCATCGCGAGCAGGCATCGGAAATTTCAATTGCTGGCGAGCTGAAACCCGTCGGTGGACCCCGCACCGACCAGAACGACCGCACTGACCGCACCGACCACACCGACCGCACCGGTGGCGAAAGCACCCGCCCCGGCCGGCTGGAGCGCCCCGGTGCTCAACATCGACTTCGCCACCTACAACCCGCTGAGCCTCATCGTGAAGGAGCAGGGCTGGTTGGAGAAGGTCGTCGGAGACACGGTGAAGGTGAATTGGGTGCAGTCCGCGGGTTCCAGCGTCGCAAACGAGGCGCTGAAGGCCGGCGCGATCGATGTGGGCTCGACCTCCGGATCGGCCGCGCTTTTAGCCCGCTCCAACGGATCGCCGATCAAGACCATTGACGTCTTCGCGCAGCCGAACTGGGCCGCGATCGTGGTGTCGGCAAAATCCACCATCACCTCGGTGAAAGATCTCGCCGGAGAATCGATCGCCGCGGCGAGAGGAACCGACCCTTACTTCTTCCTGTTGCAGTCCCTCGCCAAGGCGGGGGTGCCGCTGGTTAAGGTCTCGATGCAGAACCTCAAACACGCCGCCGGCAAAACGGCCTTCGAGAGTGGTGTGGTTGACGCCGGATCTCGCCCAGCTCGTGGTGAACGCCTATCAGAAGGCCCGGGCATACGCCCTCGCGAATCCGGTAAAAACCGCAGCAACGCTCGCCACGGTTGCCGGGATCGAGCCGGCAATCGCCACGGCCGTGATCACCGACCGCACCAAATTCGACATCAGTCCGGTGCCGGGGGCGAAAGAGCTCGCCGTACTCAGGTTTATCGGCCCGATCTTTGTTTCCTCGGGGGATGTCGCGAGCCAAGGCCTGATCGACGCGGCGCTGATGAGCCTCTATTAAACCCGGGGCTAGACAAATTGATCGGCTGTTCGTGGCCATCATCCTGTTGGCAATTCTCGGGAAGCTCACCGATTCGCTGATTGGTCTGGGCGAAAAGTACCTCCTCCGGCGCTGGTCCTAACCGGCGCGACCCGATACCCGCTAGGGTTACAGCCACCAGACATCCTTTAATTTTCGTCCAGAGAGACGGGGAAGGAGGTCAGAATGCCGCCCCGCACCGTTTTGCAGCAGACTGACATCACCCGAGCGTTGACCCGGATCTCCCATGAGATTTTGGAGTCCAATCGTGGCCCCGAGAAGCTGGTGATTCTCGGCATCCCGACCCGCGGGGTAATTCTCGCCGACCGCATCGCGGGAATGATCAGCGACTTCTCCGGCCAAAACGTGCCCGTGGGCTCGATTGACGTCACCCTTTTTCGCGATGACCTCGCGCAGAACCCGACGCGCTCGCCCGCACCCACGCGGATTCCCGCCGGCGGGATTGACGGCAAGACCGTGGTGCTCGTCGACGACGTGCTGTTTTCGGGGCGCACCATCCGAGCCGCCCTCGATGCCGTGGGAGCTATTGGTCGACCACATTCGGTACGACTGGCTGTGCTGATCGACCGCGGGCATCGCGAACTGCCGATCCGCCCCGATTTTGTTGGAAAAAATCTGCCCTCGGCGCTGGGGGAGCGCATCAACGTGCGACTCGTTGAGAGCGACGGCGACGAATTCGTGACGATAGAGGAGTCCGCATGAGGCACCTGCTCACCACCAAAGGGCTGGATCGTGACACTGCGATCGGAATCCTGGATGTGGCCGAAGAAATGGCCGAGGCATCCGCGCGAACGGTAAAAAAACTCCCGACCCTTCGCGGCAAAACCGTAGTGAACCTGTTTTTCGAAGACTCCACCCGCACCCGCATCTCGTTCGAGGCGGCGGCGAAGCGGCTCAGCGCCGACGTGATCAACTTCGCGGCTAAAGGCTCCAGCGTCTCCAAGGGCGAAAGTCTAAAAGACACCGCGCAAACCCTCGCCGCGATC
Source organism: Microbacteriaceae bacterium (assembly GCA_014377425.1). Taxonomy (GTDB): domain Bacteria; phylum Actinomycetota; class Actinomycetes; order Actinomycetales; family Microbacteriaceae; genus Marisediminicola. Next base: position 3,664 of record JACMPQ010000082.1, read on the forward strand.
GGTGCGGATGCCGTGGTGATCCGGCATCCGGCATCCGGGGCGCCCACGGTGCTTGCCCGCAGCGGCTGGATCGACGCCGGCATCATCAACGCCGGTGACGGCACGCACGAGCATCCGACCCAGGCCCTTCTGGATGCCTTCACCATCCGGCGCAGGCTCCACGGCGACGCCTCGCGGGGCAAAGGCCTCGACGGGGTGACGGTGACGATCGTTGGAGACATCGTGCACTCCCGGGTGGCCCGCTCGAACGTGTGGCTACTCACCGCCCTGGGAGCCGTCATTACGCTGATCGCCCCGGCCACGCTGCTGCCGATTGGCGTCGGCCATTGGCCTGTAGCGGTGGGGCACAGCCTCGACCGGGCGCTGGAAACCAACCCCGACGTGGTGATGATGCTGCGTATTCAGTCGGAGCGGATGCAGGCCTCGTTCTTCCCGAACGCCCGCGAATATTCGCGCCAGTGGGGGCTCGACGACGAACGGATGGCGCGGCTGTACCCCACTACCATTGTGATGCATCCCGGTCCGATCAACCGTGGCCTGGAGATCTCCTCCGCCGCCGCCGATTCGGCTCAGTCGACCGTGCTGGAACAGGTAACCAACGGGGTGTCAGTACGCATGGCCGTGCTGTACCTGTTGCTGTCCGGGGAACGAGAGGGGCTGGCATGAGCGCGACTATTTTGGTGAAGGCCGCGATATTGGTGGACGGCACCCGCGCAGACATCCTTGTTTCAGAGGGCGTGATCGTGAAAATTGGTTCGGGACTGTCGATGCCGGCTGGCACCAGCGGCGCGGTGACCGTGATCGACGGTAACGGCCTCACGGCGCTTCCGGGACTGGTCGACCTGCACACCCATCTGCGGGAGCCCGGTTCGGAGCAGAGCGAAACGATCCTCAGCGGCTCCCGGGCTGCGGCCATCGGCGGATTCACCGCCGTACACGCCATGGCCAACACCTCGCCCGTTGCCGACACCGCCGGCGTGGTGGAGCAGGTGATGAGCCTGGGGGATGCCGCCGGCTACACCACCGTGCGGCCCGTCGGCGCGGTCACCGCGGGGCTTGCGGGCCTGCGACTAGCTGAGATCGGGGCCATGGCCAACAGCCGTGCCCGAGTGCGTGTGTTCTCTGACGACGGCAAGTGCGTCTCCGATGCCCTGCTCATGCGGCGGGCGCTGGAATACGTCAAAACCTTCGACGGCGTGATTGCCCAACACGCGCAGGAGCCGCGGCTCACCGAAGGCGCCCAAATGAACGAGGGCACCCTGTCGGGGCAATTGGGGCTCGCCGGTTGGCCGGCCGTTGCCGAGGAATCCATCATCGCCCGCGACGTTTTGCTCGCCCAGCACGTCGGCGCACGCCTGCACGTGTGTCATGTCTCCACGGCCGGGTCGGTTGATGTGATTCGCTGGGCGAAGGCGCGCGGTATCCGGGTCACCGCCGAGGTCACCCCGCACCACCTGCTGCTGACCGAAGACCTAGCCCTCAACTATGACGCCCGTTTCAAGGTGAACCCACCGCTGCGGCGCTCGGAAGATGTGCGGGCACTGCGCAACGGCTTGGCCGATGGCACGATCGACATCATCGCCACCGACCACGCCCCGCATCCCAGTGAAGACAAAGACTGCGAGTGGGGCGCCGCGGCCTTCGGAATGGTGGGGCTGGAAACCGCCCTGTCTGTCGTGCATGCCGCGGTAGTCCACACCGGCCATCTCAGCTGGACGGATGTTGCGCGGGTGATGAGCCGAGTTCCGGCCGAAATTGGGCGCGTACCGGGCTACGAATTCGGCATCGAGATTGGAGCTCCGGCCAACTTCACCCTCTACGACAGCAGTGTGAGCCGCGTCTTTGACACGACGATGCTGCACGGCAAGGGCCAAAACTCGCCCTATCTCGCCTCGGCCCTCCCCGGCCAAATCATTGCCACGATTCATCGCGGCTACCCGACCGTGCTCGACGGCAAACTGCTTTCGCCGGAAGAGCTCGCCCCCTATGCGGGAGTGAACCGTGGATAGAACAGCTTCGACCACCATCGTTATCTCCATCATTGTGCTGAGCCTGCTTGGCATGGTTTTGGGCTGGCGGGCGCGAAAGAAGCGTCAGTCGCATTTACCGCGACTCGCGGCAGTGCCCGAAACGCTCGGCGCACCGTTGCACTCCGCACGCCTCTTCTACGTGGCGACCACGATTGCCGACGATCCGCTCAACCGGGTCGCGGTATCCGGGCTCGGTTTTCGTGCGCGCGCTGATGTGAGCGTGAGCTCGCTCGGAATCGTTCTCGACCTCGCCGGACAGGATGCCGGTTTCATCCCCGCAGCCGACCTTATTCGCGTCGCGCGCGCCACCTGGACAATCGACCGCGTGGTGGAACGCGACGGCCTTATCGCCCTCACGTGGACCCTCGGCGACACGGCCGTTGACAGCTATCTGCGCGTGGTCGAGCCGGAATCCCCGGTCGCCCTGATCGCCGCAATCGAGAGCATTCTCGACGACTCCACACACTCTGAACTGCAATCTGAAAGTGAAACCGAGTGACGATGACGGATGCCGCAGTGTTGGCCCCAGCAGTATTGGTTTTGGAGGACGGCACCCGCTATGCCGGTCGCGCGTACGGCGCCGAGGGTCGCGCCCTGGGCGAGGCGGTCTTTGCCACCGGCATGACCGGCTACCAAGAGACCCTCACCGATCCGTCCTATGCCGGACAAATCGTGTTGATGACCGCGCCGCACATCGGCAACACCGGGGTCAACGGCGAAGACAACGAGTCCCGCCAAATCTGGGTGGCCGGCTTCGTGGTGCGCGATCCCTCCCGCGTGGTCTCCAACTTCCGGGCCACCGGCTCGCTCGACGACCAGCTCGTGCGCGACGGCATCGTCGGCATCAGCGGCATCGACACCCGGGCCGTCACCCGGCGCCTTCGAGACGCAGGAGCCATGAAGTCCGGCATTTTTTCCGGACCGGATGCCACCCTCAGCGCCACCGAGCAACTGGCGATCGTGCGTGCCGGGCGCGAAATGACCGGTCTCAACCTCTCCGACCAGGTCTCCACCCTCAAGCCGTACTCGCTGCCGGCGGTGGGGGAGCGGATCGGCAGCGTTGCCGTGCTCGACCTTGGAGTGAAGGAATCTACCCTCCGCCATTTGGCCGCCCGCGGGCTCGAGGTGCACGTGCTGCCGCAGTCGGTCACGATCGCTGAACTGCTTGCCCTTGAGCCGACCGCCGTGTTCTACTCCAACGGCCCGGGAGACCCCGCGGCATCCGACGACCACGTTGAACTCCTGCAGGAGGTGCTACGCCGCGGGCTGCCGTTCTTCGGAATCTGCTTCGGCAACCAATTGCTCGGTCGTGCGCTCGGACTCAACACCTACAAGCTCCCCTTCGGCCACCGCGGTATTAACCAGCCGGTGGTCGATAAAGCCACCGGCCGGGTCGAGATCACCTCGCACAATCACGGTTTTGCGGTCGACGCGCCGCTCGACGGCCCCTTCGATTCCCCGGCCGGCTTCGGCCGAATCGAAGTCAGCCACGTCAACCTCAACGACAGCGTGGTAGAGGGGCTGAACGCCCTCGACATCCCGGCCTTCTCGGTGCAATACCACCCCGAGGCTGCGGCAGGCCCCAACGACGCGAACTACCTTTTTGACCGATTCCGCGACCTCGTTGTGGCCACGAAAGCGAAGAACTGATGCCCAAGCGCGACGATATTAAGTCGGTTCTCGTAATCGGCTCCGGCCCGATCGTTATCGGCCAGGCCTGCGAGTTTGACTACTCCGGCACCCAGGCCTGCCGCGTGCTGCGCGAAGAGGGGGTGCGCGTTATTCTGATCAACTCCAACCCGGCCACGATCATGACCGACCCGGACTTCGCCGACGCCACCTATGTGGAGCCGATCACCTGGGAGGTCATCGAAACGATTATCGCCAAGGAGCGCCCGGATGCCATCCTGCCGACCCTCGGCGGCCAGACCGCACTCAACGCGGCGATCGAGCTGCACGAGCACGGCATTTTGGAGACGTACAACGTCGAACTTATCGGCGCGAACTTTGAGGCGATCAATAAGGGCGAAGACCGCTCGATCTTCAAAGACCTCGTGATTGCCTGCGGCGCAGAGGTCGCCCGATCGTACATCGCACACACGGTCGAGGAAGCCATCCTTTTCGCGGAAGACCTCGGCTACCCGCTCGTCATCCGACCCTCATTCACCATGGGCGGGCTCGGCTCTGGTTTTGCCTACACGCAAGCAGAACTAGTGCGAATGGTCGGCGACGGCCTGCACCAGAGCCCCACCACCGAGGTGCTGTTGGAGGAGTCAATCCTCGGCTGGAAAGAGTACGAGCTCGAGCTCATGCGCGACACCGCCGACAACACCGTCGTGGTCTGCTCGATCGAAAACGTCGACCCGGTCGGTGTGCACACCGGAGACTCGATCACCGTCGCCCCGGCGCTCACCCTCACCGACCGCGAATACCAGAAGCTGCGCGATATCGGTATCGACATCATCCGCGCGGTCGGTGTCGACACCGGCGGGTGCAACATTCAGTTTGCCATCGACCCAGCGGATGGCCGCGTGATCGTGATCGAGATGAACCCGCGGGTCTCTCGTTCCAGTGCGTTGGCGTCCAAGGCCACCGGATTTCCAATCGCGAAGATCGCCGCGAAGCTCGCCATCGGCTACCGGCTGGACGAGATCGTGAACGACATCACCAAGGTGACCCCGGCAAGCTTCGAACCGACTCTCGACTACGTCGTGGTGAAAGTGCCGCGTTTTGCCTTCGAAAAGTTCCCGGCCGCCGACCAGACCCTCACCACAACGATGAAGTCGGTGGGTGAGGCGATGGCCTTCGGCCGCAACTACTCCACCGCGCTGCAGAAGGCGCTCCGCTCGCTCGAGAAGCGCGGCTCCACCTTCCACTGGAATGGTGAGCCCGGCGACAAGACCGAGCTGCTCGCGATCAGTGAGATTCCGACCGACGGTCGCATCGTTACCGTGCAGCAGGCGCTCCGCGCGGGCGCAACTCTCGAGGAGGTCTTCGAGTCCACCAAGATCGACCCCTGGTTCATCGACCAGATTGTGCTCATCAATGAGGTGGCCGCGACCGTTGCCGCCGCCGAGTCGCTCGACGCCGCGCTGTTTCGCCACGCCAAGGACCATGGCTTCAGTGACGCGCAGATCGGCGAGCTGCGCGGCCTCGACGAGCAGACCGTGCGCGAGGCGCGGTGGGTGCTGAATGTGCGCCCGGTGTTCAAGACCGTCGACACCTGCGCCGGGGAGTTCCCGGCGTCTACTCCTTACCACTACTCCAGCTACGACCTGGAGACCGAGGTGGTGCCGAGCGACCGCCGCAAGGTGATCATTCTCGGCTCCGGTCCCAACCGCATCGGCCAGGGCATTGAGTTTGACTACTCCTGCGTACATGCCGCCTTCTCGCTCGCCGACGCCGGCTACGAGACCATCATGATCAACTGCAACCCGGAGACGGTCTCCACCGACTACGACACGAGCGACCGGCTCTACTTTGAGCCGCTTACCCTCGAAGACGTGCTGGAAATCATTCACGCCGAGAGCGGTAGCGGAGAGCTCGTCGGCGTAGTTGTGCAGCTCGGCGGCCAGACCGCCCTCGGGCTTGCCCGTGGATTGAAAGATGCCGGCATCACCATCCTCGGCACCACCCCCGACGCCATCGACCTTGCCGAGGAACGGGGGTTGTTCTCCGGAATTCTCGATGCGGCCGGGCTCGTTGCCCCGCGCAACGGCACGGCCACGGATGTCGACGGCGCCGTGGTCATCGCCGAAGAAATTGGTTACCCCGTGCTGGTGCGCCCCTCCTACGTGCTCGGCGGGCGCGGTATGGAGATCGTCTACGACAGCGCAAGCCTGCGCGACTACTTCGTGCGCATGGATGGTCAGGGCATCATCGGGCTCACCCACCCGCTGCTGGTCGACCGCTTCCTAGACGACGCCGTCGAAATCGACATTGACGCCCTCTTCGACGGCACCGAGCTCTACGTCGGTGGCGTGATGGAGCACATCGAGGAAGCCGGCATCCACTCCGGTGACTCCAGCTGCACCCTGCCGCCGGTCACTTTGGGCCGCGGCCAAATCGACGCCGTGGTCAACGCGACGCGCGAAATTGCTCGTGGGATTGGCGTGGTTGGCCTCTTGAACGTCCAATTCGCGATCGGCGCCGGCGTGCTCTACGTGCTCGAGGCCAACCCGCGTGCCTCCCGCACGGTGCCCTTTGTCTCTAAGGCCCTCGGCATTCCGCTGGCCAAGGCCGCCGCGCGCATCATGGTGGGGGAAAGCATCCGAGATCTCATTGCGAGCGGACTGCTGCCCGCCCAAGATGGTGCGATCGTGCCAATCGACTCTCCGGTCGCCGTGAAAGAGGCCGTGCTGCCGTTCAAGCGCTTCCGTACCAAGGAGGGCAACGTTGTGGACTCCGTGCTCGGGCCGGAGATGCGCTCCACCGGCGAGGTGATGGGCATCGACTCGAACTTTCCGAAGGCCTTCGCCAAGAGTCAGGAGGCGGCCTACGGAGGGCTCCCGTCGGGAGGCGCGGTCTTCGTCTCGGTTGCCGACCGCGACAAGCGCGCGATCATCCTTCCGGTGCTTCGTTTGCAGCAGCTCGGGTTCGAGATTCTCGCCACGATCGGCACGGCCGAAATTCTTAGCCGTAACGGCATCAAGACCACGGTGGTACGCAAGTACTCCGAGGGCGACACCGCCGGCATCGACTCCCCGTCGATCGTCGACCTGATCAACGCCGAGAAGGTGGATGTAGTGATCAACACCCCGAGCGGCCGAAGCGCGCGTGCCGACGGCTACGAGATCCGGGCGGCCGCGGTTGCCGCCGACAAGCCGCTGTTCACCACCATCGCCCAGCTCAGCGCCGCGGTGGCCTCCTTCGAAGCCATTCGTGAGGGCTTCGAGGTGCGCTCCCTGCAGGAGTACGCGCTCGACCGGGCGGCGCGGCGATGACCGCATCCGTTGCGGCGGCCCCGTCGACGGTGGCCCCCTTCGGCAGCCGCCTCGCCGCGGCGTTCGACGCGCGTGGGCAGCTCTGCGTCGGCATAGACCCCCATCCCTACCTCCTGAATGCATGGGGACTCACGGATGACGCTGCCGGTCTTACCGACTTCGGCTTGCGGGTAGTGGACGCGAGCGTCGGTTATGCCGGCATCGTCAAACCGCAGGTGGCGTTCTTTGAGCGGCACGGTTCCGCCGGATTCCTCGCACTGGAACAGGTACTTTCCGCAGCCCGTGCCGCAGGCCTACTGATCATTGCCGATGCTAAACGCGGGGATGTCGGCACGAGCGTCGAGGCCTACGGGCAGGCCTGGTTCCAGCCCGGCTCACCGCTCGAAGCCGACGCCCTCACCGTGAGCGCGTTTCAGGGCGTGCAGAGCCTCGCCGCTCCAATCGCGCTGGCCGCAGCATCCGGCAAAGGACTCTTTGTGCTGGCGGCGACCAGCAACCCAGAGTCGGAAGCAACGCAGACCGCGATCATTTCTCGGGGACCCCGAGCGGGCCACACGGTTGCCGCCGGAATTGTTGCGGATGTTGTGGATGAAAACCAGAACCAGCGCACTGACGGCTCATCGCCTGATCTTGGCAGCCTCGGCGTGGTGCTGGGCGCCACGGTCAATTTCACCGACTACGGCATCAACCTCGACAGCCTCGCCGGCAACGGAGTCGCTACCCCTATTCTTGCCCCCGGTTTTGGCCATCAGGGCGCCGAATTTGAGCAGTTGGGGGCGCTCTATGGCGCGGCCTCGGCCCTTGCCATTGTGAGCGTTTCGCGCAGCATCCTCACCGCCGGGCCACACGAAATTGCTGGTGCCATTGCCGTTCAGGCGAAGGCGGTATTCCAATGGCGCGGGTAACACCCCCCGCGGTTGATCGCGCCGCCGCCTCCCGCGCCGCAGTGGCGGCACGGCGTGCCCGAGCCGCGATCAAACGCACGGTCGAGAGCCGCGAACGCAGCGCCTTGGCGGTACTGAATGCCGGCTGGAACGACCCCGAGGCTGTGGCCGAAGCCACCCTGCGGGTGCGCGAGTTACTGCTCAGCATGCCGGGGCTGGGCCCTAAGCGAGTAGCGGCAATGATGACGGAGCTCAGTATCGCCGATTCCAAGCGGGTGGGGGGCCTCGGTATCCGTCAGCGTGAGAAGCTGCGGGAGTGGATCCTGGCCCGCGACGCCCGCTTCGCGCCACCGCCCAGCGCCAAACTCGTGGTTCTCGCCGGACCCACCGCCGTGGGCAAGGGAACGGTGTCCACCCATATCCGGGAAAATCACCCCCGCGTGCATCTTTCGGTTTCGGCCACCACCCGGCAGCCGCGGCCGGGGGAGCAACACGGCATCAACTACTTCTTCGTCAGTGACGAAGAATTTGATCGCCTGATCGCCGGTGACGAGATGCTCGAATGGGCGACCGTCCACAACGCCCACCGCTACGGCACCCCGCGCGGTCCGGTGGAGGAAGCCCTCGCCGCAGGCTTCAGCGTTTTACTGGAAATCGATTTGCAGGGCGCTCGACAGATCAAGGTGAGCGCGCCGGAAGCCGTGCTGGTTTTTCTGCTACCGCCGAGTTGGGAAGAATTAGTGCGACGTCTCATCGGCCGTGGCACCGAGGCCGCAGCCGAACAACAGCGTCGTCTGGCTACCGCCAAAGTGGAACTCGCCGCCCAAAACGAGTTCGATCACCGGATCGTCAATCACGAGGTCAGCCAGGCGGCACAGGAAGTCGTAGACTTGATGGGGATTTCCCACGATCGCGGCTGACCAAGCCTTTTTCACCCTTTAGCTCAAAAGGAGCACCACCATGGCCGAAAAGCCCAAGGGCATCATTGATCCGCCCATCGACGAACTGCTGTCAAAGGTCGACTCCAAGTATGCGCTCGTCATCTTCGCGTCCAAGCGTGCTCGCCAGATCAACGACTACTACGCCGACCTGCACGAAGGCAGCCTGTTCGACAACGTTGGGCCGCTCGTGAGCTCCACCATCGACGACAAGCCGCTCTCAATCGCCCTGCACGAGATCAACGAAGACCGTCTGATCGCCAAGCCGATCGCCGAGTAGTACCGGACCACGCATCGCCACCCACCACTGATCGAGACCGAAGCCGAGGGACAGCGAAATGACCGGCCCCTCCTCTGGCTCGTTGAACATCGTGGTGGGTGTAACCGGCGGAATTGCGGCCTACAAGGTCGTTTCGGTTCTACGGACACTGGTGTTGTCCGGCCACGACGTGCACGTCGTGGCCACCGACGCCGCCCTGCGTTTCGTTGGTAAACCAACGCTCGAAGCGATCAGTCGAAATGTGGTGAACACCGACCTCTACGAGGGCGTTTCTCAGGTGCGGCACGTGGCCATCGGCCAGGCCGCCGACCTGATTCTGGTCGCCCCAGCCACGGCAAACACCATCGCGAAGCTCGCCGCCGGAATCGCCGATGACCTCCTCGGCAACACCCTGCTGGCCAGTCGTGCCCCGGTTCTCATCGCCCCGGCCATGCACACCGAGATGTGGCACAATCCCGCCACGGTTGCTAACGTGGCGCTCCTACGATCCCGGGGCGTCCGCTTTATTGGGCCGATCAGCGGCCAACTTACCGGCGATGATTCCGGCCCGGGCCGCCTTGCCGAACCAGATGACATCGTGGCCGCCGTTTTGGCGCTGATCGAAGTCACCTCCGCGGAACGGGCCGCCGCCGCTGCCGTTCCCGTTGCCGATGCCGTTCCCGCTGCGGCCGCGCAGGATCTGGCCGGTCGCCGGGTGCTAGTGACGGCCGGCGGCACCCGCGAAGCTCTCGACCCGGTGCGCTTTCTCGGAAACCGCTCCAGCGGGCGCCAGGGTGTGGCCATCGCCGAAGCCGCCCATGTTCGGGGAGCCGCGGTGACCCTCATCGGCGCCAATCTGGAGGTGCCGGTGGCATCCGGTATCACGGTGATCTCGGTTGTCTCCGCCACTGAACTCGCGAGCGCAGTTTCCGCGGCCGCGCCCCACGCAGACCTCATCGTGATGGCGGCCGCCGTAGCGGACTATCGCCCGGAAACGATCGCCGACAGAAAGATCAAGAAAGACACCGCGGGCGATCGGCTCACCCTGAACCTGGTGAAAAACCCCGACATTCTGATGGCGTTGGGGCAAAATCGGGGCCAGAATCAGCTCATCGTGGGGTTCGCCGCCGAGACCGAAGCGGATGACGACGCGCTCGTTCAGCTTGCCCGCGGGAAGATCCGGCGCAAGGGCTGCGACCTGCTGGTGGTCAACCGGGTGGGCTGGAGCACCGGCTTCTCCACAGTCGACAACGCCGTTCTGGTCATCAATCCGGCCGGGGATATAGTGATGGAGGCCGCCGGGAGCAAGCTCTCACTTGCCCATCGCATTCTCGACCTCACGGTCTGATCGTCTAGTCGCACCCACCCCATCCCCACTTCACTTTGTTTGGCCGTCGACGTACCCATCGCGGGCGTTCCTGAGTAGCACGAGGCATTTATGAGTAACACTTCGAAGGCCGCGCTGCGCCTGTTCACCTCTGAGTCGGTAACCGAGGGTCATCCCGACAAGATTTGTGACCAGATCTCCGACAGCATCCTCGACGCGCTCCTCACCGCCGACCCGCACAGTCGGGTGGCCGTTGAAACCCTCGTTACCACCGGGATTGTGCACGTGGCAGGCGAGGTGACAACCTCCGGCTACGTCGACATCCCCACCATCGTGCGCGACAAAATCGTTGCCATCGGCTACGACTCCTCGCGGGTCAGCTTCGACGGCAGCACCTGTGGGGTAACCGTCTCTATCGGTTCCCAGTCTCCAGACATCGCACAGGGCGTAGACCGCGCGCTTGAGGCCCGCGAAGGCGACGACGACGCGCTCAATGTCCAGGGTGCGGGGGACCAGGGCATCATGTTCGGCTACGCCACCCGCGAGACGGCCGAGCTGATGCCCATCCCGATTTGGCTGGCCCACCGTCTCGCCGAGCGACTCGCCCTGGTGCGTCGGGAAGGCTTGGTTGATTACCTTCGCCCCGATGGAAAAACCCAGGTGACGGTGGGCTACGAGGGCTCCACCCCGAAGACGGTGGAGACCGTGGTGTTATCTACCCAGCATTCGCCGCGGGTGAGCGACGTGACCCTCAACGAAGAAATCACCCAGCTCGTTATCCGGCCAGTGCTAGAGATGGCCGAACTCGATTTTTCTGCGGTAAATATTTTGATCAACCCCACCGGCCGGTTCGAGATCGGTGGGCCCAAGGGCGATGCCGGGCTCACCGGGCGCAAAATCATCGTCGACACCTACGGCGGCGCGAGTCGACACGGTGGGGGAGCGTTCAGCGGCAAGGATCCGTCGAAGGTCGACCGCTCCGCCGCCTACGCCATGCGCTGGGTCGCCAAAAACGTGGTCGCCGCGGGACTCGCCGACCGCCTCGAAGTGCAGGTGGCCTATGCCATCGGCAAGGCCGCGCCGGTGGGACTGTATGTGGAATCCTTCGGCACCGCGCATATTGCGGAGGAGAAGATCATCGAAGCGATTCGCGCGGTGTTCGATCTGCGGCCGGCAGCAATCATCCGTGACCTCGATCTGTTGCGTCCGATCTATGCCGCCACCGCAACCTACGGTCACTTCGGCCGCGAACTACCCGACTTCACCTGGGAAAACCGCGACCGGGTCGACGCTCTGCGCACCGCCGCCGGGCTCTAACCATGACAGCACCCGCGATGATCGCGCGGGTCATGGTGGATTCGCCCCTGCCGCAGCTCGATCGACTATTCGACTACGCCGTTCCCGCGCTTCTTCGGGGGCAGGTTGTTGCCGGCATTCGGGTGCGCGTGCCGTTGCGTTCGGCGGGCCGGATCGCCGAGGGTTTCGTGGTCGAGGTGGTGAGCCAGGTCAGCTACACTGGCGTGCTCAGCGAGGTGGAATCGGTGATTTCTCCGCTGGTCGTGCTCGCCCCCGAGGTGTGGGCGCTCGCTCGTGCCGTTGCCGATCGTGCCGCCGGCAGCGCCAGCGACGTGCTGCGACTCGCCATCCCGCGGCGACAGGTGCGGGTAGAAAAAGTGTGGCTGGCAGAGGCCACAGCGGCTACCGAATTGGCTGCTGCTGGTTTGCACGCCGGAGATGTGCGGACTGACCGAGAAACAGATTTAACCGCGCCGGATGCGATCGAGCAGGCCGTCACCGAGAACGACGAAACGGTGACCCCCTCGAGCAAAAAGTCGGAAGTGAGTGCCGAGCCTCCCGCCGGGTTCGACCCGGGGCGGTTTTCCACGGCAATTCGCACCGGCGAGCGCCTTGCCGTGGCGGCCGTGCCGCGGGTAGTCGCGGTTCGAGCGGGTGCGGCCGGGACGGGTGCCAGCGCCGCCGCGTGGGTCGGGGAGTGGGCAACCCTGATGGCGGCCGCGGCCGTCGAGGCGCTGGCGAACGGCGGCAGCGCCATCCTCTGCGTTCCCGACTACCGCGATCAGGAACAGGTTCTGGCGGCGCTGTCAGCCATCCTGCCCACCGACCGCGTGGTGCGGTTGGATGCGCGGCAAAGTAACCCCGAGCGTTACCGAGCATTTTTGGCCTGCCTGGGTGAGCATCCGCTGGTCATCGTCGGAAATCGATCCGTGGTCTACGCGCCCGCCGCTCACCTCGCGCTCATTGCGCTCTGGGACGACGGCGACCCGTTGCTGGCTGAACCACTGAGCCCGTACGTGAACGCCCGCGACGCCGCCCTCGTGCGGCAAAATCAGCAGGGGTGTGCGCTCTGGTTTGTCGGCCACGCCCGCAGCACCGAGGTGCAGCGCCTCGTGACGCTCGGCTATCTCGACGAATTGGCAGCCACCCGCAGCTACACCCCGAAGGTTATTCCCACGGCCCAACAGGCTCCACAGGATCGCTTCGCCGCGATTGCCCGCATCCCCTCCAGCGCGTGGAAGCACGCCCGTGAAGCGCTCCACCACGGGCCCGTGCTGGTCCAGGTCGCCCGCCCGGGGTTCGCGCCCCGCCTCGCCTGCGACTCCTGCCAGCAGTCCGCCCGCTGTCTGCGCTGCGAGGGTCCGCTCGGCACCAAAACGGCTCACGCCGCCCCCGGCTGCCTGTGGTGCGGCGCATTGGCCGCCGACTGGCACTGCGCCAATTGCGAGGGCACCCGGCTCCGGCAGGTTGGCCAGGGCTCGGTCCGCACTGCGGAGGAGTTGGGCCGCGGTTTTCCGGGCATCCGAATCATCGTGGCCGACGGTGATCATCCGATTCTCAGTGTCGACAACGCGCCGGCGCTCGTAGTGGCCACCCGCGGGGCCGAACCGATCGCGGCGGGCGGCTACCGTGCGGTGCTGCTGTTGGATGGGGAGCGGATGCTCGCGCGCGAGAGCCTGCGCGTAGGCGAAGACTGTCTGCGCTGGTGGTCTAATGCGGCCGCTCTTGCAGCGCCCGGAGCGCCGGTGGTGCTCGTGGGTGTCGGCGGAGCCCTCGCCAGCGCGATGTCCACCTGGCGCCTCGCCGACTACGCCGCCGCCGAGCTCGTCGACCGTCGCGCGCTGCGGTTTCCGCCGGCGATTCGGGTGGCGACCGTAACCGGTACCGTCGCGAGCGTCGAGGCGGCGGTCGCGGCCCTGGCGGAGATTGAACACACCGACGTACTCGGACCCACCGAGGTTTCCCCCGGGTCAGTTCGCGCGATTGTGCGCTTCGATTTTGCCCAGGGCACGGCGGTAACGTCGGTGCTTCGGTCCGAGGTGATTCGGGCCGCGACCTTGAGGCGTAAGCGAGTGGCTGCCGCCCCCGGACGCGCACAACTGAATACACTGAAAGTGCGCTGTGATGACACCGAGCCGTTCTCCGAGTAATCCCCGGCGAATCGCACCGTGTCGGAGTAACCCCCATCCGCCAGAACCTTGTGAGTAATGAGTATTTTGTGACGAACGAAACCGCAAGCCAGCCCGCGCAGCTGCAACACGAGCATCGCCAACCCGAATCCAACTCGTCTGAGCCGCCCCGGCTGCGCCTAATCTTCGCGGGCAGCCCCGCCGCCGCGGTGCCGAGCTTGCTAGCCCTCGCCGCAACCGACCACAACATCGTGGCGGTGCTCACCCGTGAAGATTCCCAGCAGGGCCGCAAGCGCATTCTCACCGCAACTCGTGTCTCCGATACCGCCGACACTCTCGGCATCCCGGTCATCAAATCCAATCGTTTGGCGGAGGTAGCCACCGAGGCTCTCACCGCCCTCGACGCCGACCTCGGAGTAATCGTTGCTTACGGCGGCCTGCTGCGCGAACCTCTGCTCTCGGCCCCGCGACTCGGCTGGATCAACCTGCACTTCTCCCTTCTGCCGCGCTGGCGGGGTGCAGCACCGGTACAGCGTTCGCTCATCGCCGGCGACGACCTCACCGGCGGCACGGTGTTTCAGCTCGTGGCCGAGCTCGACGCCGGTTCGATCTACGGCCAGTTCACCCAAACAGTGGGCCCAAACGAGACCACCGGCGAGCTTCTGGCCTCGCTTGCGGATGCCGGTGCGCAGCTGCTCACGCGGGTCGTCGCAGCCCTCGCCGACGGCTCTGCCCGCGGCGAAACCCAGCAGGGCGACGTGACCCTCGCTCCCAAGCTCAGTCTCACCGACGGAAAGATTGACTGGACCGCGGATGCCGCCACCGTGCACAACCAGATTCGCGGCGTCACCCCGGAACCGGGTGCATTCACCACCATCGACGGCGCGCTCGTGAAGGTTCTCGCTGCCCGCATCGCGCTGCCCGTGCGCACTTGCGCCGACGCCGATTCGTCGGCCACCCCTCCCTTGGCTCCCGGCCACCTCCGTTTCGACTCATCGCGCGTGCTCATCGGCACCGCCACCGACCCTTTGGAACTCGTGACCGTTCAGCCCGCCGCCAAAAAACCGATGCCCGCCGCCGACTGGTGGCGTGGCCGCAACGCCGGTGCCAATGCCAACGCCAACGCCAATGCCAATGCCAACGCCAATGCCGGAATCGGTGCCAACGCCGTCGCGGTGGCCGAATGAGCCCCGACCGCTCCGGCTCTCGCGAGGGCACCGCAGGCCCACGCCCGAAGGCCGGTACCGTGCAACCCGCCCGCCGCATCGCCTTCGATGTGATCAGCGCCGTTCGTGAGTCGGATGCCTACGCCAACCTGCTCCTGCCGGTGCGCCTCGAGCGTGCCGGTCTTGGCGGTCAAGACGCAGCTCTTGCCACCGAGCTCACCTACGGCACGCTGCGCCAGCAGGGTTACTACGACGCCGTCATCGAGCTCGCCGCGGGAAGGGAAACCGACAGGATCGACGCCCCCATCCTTGACGTGCTGCGCCTCGCCTGCCACCAGTTGCTGTCGATGCGGGTCGCGCAACACGCCGCGGTCGACGAGGCGGTGTCGCTCGCCCGCGAGGTGGGCACCCAATCCGCCACCGGTTTCGTCAACGGGGTGCTGCGCACGATCACCCGCACACCCCCCGCCGATTGGCACGATCGGGTGATGGCCACCCCGCGCAGCGATGACGAACGCCTCGGCATCGATTACTCGCATCCGGTCTGGATTGTGCGGGCATTTCGCCAGGCGCTGGCCGCCGAGGGCCGCGAAATCGAGCTCGAAGATTTGCTCGCCGCCGACAACGTTGCCCCGCGGGTGAGCCTCGTGGCGCTTCCTGGGCTCTCGACGGTGGATGACCTGCCGCGCACTCGTAGCGCCAGCTATTCGCCGATCGGGGCGATTAGTGAGGGCGGCGACCCCGGTCAGTGGTCGGTCGTTGCCAGCGGCAAAGCTCGCGTGCAAGATGAGGGCTCGCAACTCGCAGCCCTCGCCCTGGGCCGGGCGCGGCCAGTCGTTGCGGGGGAGCGCTGGCTCGATCTCTGCGCCGGTCCCGGTGGCAAAGCCGCGCTGCTCGCAGCAGAGGCGGCGGCATCCGGGGCCACCCTGGTGGCCAACGAGGTGCTGCCGGTGCGTGCTGGACTCGTGCGCAAGGCCCTCGCCGTGCTGCCAAACCCGCCTCAGGTGATCGTGCAAGACGGCCGCCGCATTGGCCAGAGCGCGCCGGAGCAATTCGATCGCATTTTGGTGGATGCCCCCTGCACCGGTCTCGGCGCACTGCGTCGTCGTCCAGAGGCACGTTGGCGCAAACAGCCGAAGGATGTTGCCGAGCTCGCGCGCCTTCAAGCGGACCTGCTGTCGTCGGCCCTCGACGCACTCAAGCCCGGCGGTCTCCTCGCCTACGTCACCTGCTCACCGCATCTGGCCGAGAGCCGCCTCATCGTCGACGCGGTCATCAAGCGCGTCGGTGACGGGGTCTCTCGCCTCGATACCGCCGCCGTGCTCACCACCGTCACCACCGAACCGCTCGATCTCGGCGAAACGACCGGACACGTGCAGCTCTGGCCGCACCGTCACGGTACCGACGCCATGTTCATCTGCCTGCTGCAAAAGGCTGGCTAGGCTCTGTCCATGGCTGTTCGCATCAACCCCTCAATTCTCGCCGCCGATTTCGCCAATTTTGAGCGAGAACTCGGTCACATTTCGACCGCCGACTTCGCCCACGTTGACGTCATGGACAACCACTTCGTGCCCAACCTCACCTTCGGGCTCACGATGGTTGAACGACTTCAGGAGGTGTCGCCCATTCCTCTCGACCTGCACCTGATGATCACCGAGCCCGAGCGGTGGGCTCCCGCCTACGCCGAGGCCGGCGCATTCTCGGTCACCTTTCATGCGGAGGCGGCGACGGATGTTGTGGGCCTCGCCCGCACACTCCGCGCGTTGGGCTCCCGGGCGGGTCTCGCCCTCAAGCCGGGCACCCCGGTCGAGCCGTACCTGGAGCTTCTGCCCGAGTTTGATCAGGTGCTCGTGATGACGGTCGAGCCGGGCTTCGGTGGCCAGTCGTTTATGGAATCCACGATGCCCAAACTGGCGTTGCTGCGCAACGCCGTGGATTCCGCTCACCTCGACCTGTGGCTACAGGTCGACGGCGGCATAAACGAGGAGACCATTGTGACGGCGGCGTCTGCCGGGGCAGACACCTTCGTGGCCGGTTCCTCGGTGTTTCGGGCCGAGAACCCGGCGGCCCAAATCGAACTGTTGCGCTCGACCGCTTCCGTATCCGCGCACGCTCACTGAGGCCGCAGCGCCTGCAGCGGAGGATGATGCGGCGAGGCACGGTCGCGTAGGTACGGTCGCGTGGGCACGGCCACATAGTTGGCCCATGGTTGGATTGACCCATGACTGACAAGACCAAACCCGAGATCGATTTCCAAGACGGTGCCGAGCCGACCGAACTGGTCTGTACCGACATTGAGGTGGGTACCGGCGAGACCGCAACCGCCGGAGCCACCGTTGACGTGCACTACCTCGGTGTCGAATTCGCCTCCGGCGAAGAGTTCGACTCCTCCTGGAGCCGCGGCCAGTCCGTGAATTTTCCGCTCAACGCCCTGATTGCCGGTTGGCAGGAGGGCATCCCCGGAATGAAGGTTGGCGGCCGCCGCCAGCTCGTCGTTCCGCCCGCCCTCGCCTACGGTCCGGCCGGCAGCGGTCACCAGCTCAGCGGTAAGACCCTCATCTTCGTGATCGACCTGATGGGCGTCAGCTAAAACAGCCGCAACTGCAGTCGAACCCAAGAACGGGCCGCGAGCAATCGCGGCCCGTTCTGTCTTGGGCCATGACTGAAGCTTCGGACGATTGAAGCTTCGGACGATCGAAGCTGCGAGTGTGGGCGACGGTCAGCGCACTGCGGCATCCTGAGACAACCCCAAAGTCTCACCAAGGAGCACCCCTAATGACCGTCCCCATTCTCTCGACCCATGAGTTGAAAAAGTCATACGGTCGCGGCCAAAGTCGTTTCGACGCCCTCAAGGGCGTATCGCTGGAAATTTTTGCGGGGGAGAGCGTCGCTATTGTCGGCAAAAGCGGATCAGGCAAATCCACCCTCATGCACCTACTCGCGCTGCTGGATCGCCCGAGCAGCGGTTCGGTAAATCTCAACGGCAGCGATGCAATCCTCTTGAAGGGTCGGGTTCTCAACGGCACCCGCAATAAAACCTTCGGATTTGTCTTTCAACAGTTTTTTCTGACTGGGGGAGCCACGGTGCTCGAGAACGTCATCTTGCCGCTGAAGATTGCCGGGGTCGGTTCTCGCGAGCGCAGACGTCGGGGGCTGGCGGCGCTTGAGCAACTGGAGTTGGTCGACAAGGCCAAGAACAAGGCCAGCGCCCTCTCCGGCGGTCAAAAACAGCGAGCGGTCATTGCCCGAGCGCTGGTGAACACCCCGAAGGTGATCTTCGCCGACGAACCGACCGGAAACCTCGACAGCGCCACGGGGGCTGTGGTCGAAAACATCCTGTTCGGGCTCAACCGCGACCGCGGCATCACGCTGATCGTGGTCACTCACGACGAGGAGTTGGCGGCCCGTTGTGATCGCCGTATCTTCATTCGTGACGGCCTGATCGTGGCATCCGATGCGAGCCCTAACCCGCCGCACGGTGCCCACGCGGCCCGCGCCACCGCAACCTCGGAAGCAAACGCCGCATGAAAAGCCTCGACGTCATCTCAACGGCAATCGGCAACACCTTTCGCAGCAAACTGCGCACCACCCTCACGGTGATCGCCATTTTTATCGGCGCTTTCACCCTCACCATCACGAGCGGGATCGGCACCGGAGTCAACGGCTACATCGACACCACCGTGGCTGCCATCGGTGCCAAAGACGTGCTCACCGTCACCAAGACGGCGAATGCTCCCACCACAGGTCCCACCAAATACGACCCCAACACCATCTCTGCCGGAGCCCGCGCGCGCCCCGGCTCCACCATCGAAGCCATGAATTCGGCTGACATTGCCACGATTCGGGCAGTGAGTGGCGTGCTTTCCGTGCAGCCCATTCTCGGGGTGCGCCCCAGCTACATCGAGGGCACCGCCGGCACGAAGTACAGCATCACCTCCAACGGGGCCGGAACCGGTGTCAAATTGCAATTGCAGGATGGCGCGCAGCCGAGCATCACCAGCACCGGCTACGAGGTGGCTCTTCCGGTTTCCTACGTCAAAGCCCTCGGTCTGAAGACTGATGCCGCCGCCATCGGCTCCACGGTGCGAATCGGCATCACCGACTCCGCTCAAAACATGAACGTGGTGGAAGCCACCGTCGTCGGTGTTGCCACTACGAGCCTGGGCGGTGCCGGAGACAGCGTCACCACAAATCCTGCCCTCACCCAAAAGCTCTACGACGTGCAGAGCACGGGGCTTGCCGGTGTTGCTAAGGATCGTTTCGCCCAGGCAACGGTCACCTTCAACGCCGCGGCCACCGATAAAGAAATCAGCCAGCTAAAAGACCGTTTGGCGAAAGACGGATTTACCGCGGTGACGGTTGCCGACCAGATCGGTACCTTCAAGACGGTGATAGACGTGATCGTGTTGATACTGAACGCCTTTGCGGTCATCGCACTGGTGGCCGCCGGCTTCGGAATCGTCAACACCCTCCTGATGTCGGTGCAGGAACGCACCCGCGAGATCGGCCTTATGAAGGCGATGGGAATGGGAAGTGGCAAAATTTTCGGACTGTTCAGTTTCGAGGCAATCTTCATTGGTTTCCTCGGCAGTGCCTTAGGCGCGGCAATCGGCATCGCGGTGGGAAGCGGCATTAGCGCAGCGCTGTCTCGCACCGTCTTTTCGGCGCTTCCTGGACTCACCCTGATCTCCTTCAACGCCGGCTCGATCGCGGGCATCATCGCGATCGTGATGGCCATTGCCTTCGTTGCGGGGTCGCTCCCGGCCACCCGGGCCGCGCGGCAAGATCCGATCGAATCCCTCCGCTACGAGTGACGCCATGACAACTTTTGCCCTCATTCACGGCGGCGGTTCCACGGCCTGGGATTGGCACCTCGTATCCCCGAGGCTTCATAGCGCTGGCCACCGCGTGGTGGCCGTCGACCTCCCGATTGAGGATGCGACGGCCGGCCTCAACGATTACGTGCACACAGTGATGGATGCCGTGTTCGCCGAAGTCAGCAATGCCGAGCACGTAATCGTGGTCGGGCACTCACTCGGCGGCTTCACCGCACCGCTGGTTGCCGAAAAGCTTCACGCCGATGGCCTCGTCTATCTTGCTGGGATGATTCCGGCGCCCGGTGAGACTTTCGAACAGTGGTGGCACAACACCGGCCATGATCGCGAAACGGTGAGTGCCGACACCGATGAAGCCCTCTTTAACGGGGTACCCGAGCACCTTGCTCGGGAGGCCAAAGCGCTCGAACGCCACCAGCAGGGGGCATGGATGTCGCGCCCCTGGCCCGGAAAGCGGCCGTCAATGCCGACCGGGGCGATCCTCTGCCGCGACGACCGGTTCTTTCCCGCCGCTTTCATGGCGCGGCAGATTCATGACCGGCTCGGCGTCGAACCGATCGAGATCCCCGGCGGTCACTATGCGCCGCTCAGCGAGCCGAAGGCGGTTGCCGCCGCACTCATCGGCCTGGCGCGCGAGATCCAACTCACCATCCGCACAATTCGCTAAACACGCGACCGACCGGGCACGCGCCAAGCCACCGCACCGAGCCGCTGCGCTACACCCGGTAACCTTGACCCTGTGAAAACGTTCGACGCCCTCTTTGCCGAATTGGCTGAAAAAGCCGTGACCCGACCGGAGGGTTCGGCCACCGTTGCCGAACTCGACGCCGGAGTTCACGCCATCGGAAAGAAAATCGTTGAAGAGGCTGCAGAGGTCTGGATGGCCGCCGAGTTTCAGTCGAACGGTGAGACCGCCGGCGAAATTTCGCAGCTCATCTATCACCTTCAGGTGTTGATGATCGCCAAAGGCCTCACCCCCCAAGACATTTACACCCGGCTATAACTAACCCACCCGCTGTCATCGCGCCCGTTCGCGAGTAAAGAGACGATCATGCTGCGCATCGCAGTGCCCAACAAGGGCTCCCTTTCCGAGATCGCCGCCGACATGCTGCTGGAGGCCGGCTATACCGGTCGCCGCGACCCGCGTGCCCTGAGCGCCGCAGACCCGCGCAACGACGTCGAATTCTTTTACCTCCGCCCGCGCGATATCGCCACCTACGTTGGCTCCGGCGCGCTGGACGTTGGCATCACCGGCCGCGACCTGCTCATCGATTCCGGGTCTCCCGCACGCGAGATCGCCAGCCTCAACTTCGGTGACTCCACGTTTCGGTTCGCCGCAGCCCCCGGGCGCTTCTCCACCCTGGAAGACCTTGCGGGCATCCGGGTCGCCACCAGCTACCCCGGGCTCGTCGGGGCGTTCCTTCAGAGCCACGGAGTTACCGCCGTTCTCGTACGCCTCGATGGCGCGGTCGAATCCGCTGTCAAGCTGGGGGTGGCGGATGTCGTCGCCGATGTTGTCTCTACCGGCTCCACCCTGCGCGCCCAGGGTCTCGAAATCTTCGGCCCGGTGATTCTCGACTCCACCGCCGTGCTCATCACCGCCGGGGTAGACGAGAACGGGGCAGCCACCACTCCCGCCGAGCGTGACCTCTCCGGCATCGCCACCCTGCACCGACGCCTCCAGGGTGTGCTCGTAGCTCGCCGCTACGTGCTGATGGATTACGACCTACCGGCCGAGCTCATCGACGCCGCTTCCCTGATCACTCCCGGGTTGGAATCTCCCACCGTCTCACCGCTGCGCGACCCCGCCTGGGTGGCCGTGCGCGTCATGATCGAACGCACCGAAATCAACCACGTCATGGACGAGCTCTACACCCTCGGTGCGCGCGCCATTTTGGTCAGCTCCATCCACGCTGCCCGCATCTAGAGCAGTCCCTCCCCTCCCCTCCCCTCGCACACAGCACTCACGAACCGCGCAATAAGGAAGAACCCCGTGACCGTTGCCATTCGCGTCATCCCGTGTCTCGATGTGGCCAACGGTCGCGTCGTCAAGGGCGTCAATTTTAAGAATCTGCGGGATGCCGGAGACCCGGTCGAACTCGCTACCCGCTACTTTGAGCAGGGCGCCGACGAAATCACCTTCCTCGACGTCACCGCCACCGTCGACAACCGCGACACCGTCTACGACATAGTGCGGGCCACCGCAGAGCAGGTGTTCATTCCGCTCACCGTCGGCGGGGGAGTGCGCACAACCGACGACGTGGCACGGCTCCTCGGGAGCGGGGCCGACAAGGTGGGGGTCAACAGTGCCGCCATCGCCCGACCGATGCTGATCAACGAAATCGCCGACCGCTTCGGTGCCCAGGTGCTCGTACTTTCGCTAGACGTCAAGCGCGCCCCCGGTACCCCGAGCGGTTTCGTGGTGACCACTCACGGCGGCCGCACCGAAACCACCCTCGACGCGCTGGGCTGGGCCACCGACGCAATCAACCGCGGCGCGGGGGAGCTCTTGGTGAACTCGATCGACGCCGACGGCACCCGCACCGGCTTCGACCTCGAACTCATCGCCGCCATGCGAGGGGTTAGCCGAGTACCGGTAATCGCCTCCGGTGGGGCCGGAAACCTGAGTCATTTTGTTCCGGCGATTACCGCCGGGGCCGATGCTTTGCTAGCGGCATCCGTGTTCCACGATGCCGATCTGACCGTGGACGACATCAAGCGGCAGCTGGCTGCGGCCGGCCTCATCACCCGCAGCTCGACCGCTCAGGAGTCCGCATGACCGCATCACTCGACAGCCCGATCGGCAGCGAACCCGACAGTCAGCTCGAGGCCGTCCTCGCCCGCGCAACCTTCGATAGCGCGGGTCTGCTGCCCGCCATCGTGCAGCAGTTCGACACGCACGAGGTGCTTATGCTCGGCTACATGAACCGCGAAGCGCTGCGCCGAACCCTCACCGAGGGCCGGGTCACCTTCTGGTCCCGATCGCGGCAGGAATTTTGGCGCAAGGGCGACACCTCTGGGCATGCCCAGTTCGTGCGCGCGGCGTCGCTCGACTGTGATTCCGACACACTTCTCCTGCAGGTCGAACAGATTGGCGCAGCATGCCACACCGGCGAGCACTCCTGTTTCGATGTCGACCCCCTCACCCCCACCATTGGTTTTAACCATGAATGACACCACCACCCTTGAGCAATTCACTGCCCTCCTCGGCGACCACCGCGTCGTGCCGGTCATCCGGGAGCTCTTTGCCGACGGCGAGACCCCGGTGGGCATTTATCGCAAGCTCGCCGCCGGTCGTCCTGGCACTTTTTTGCTGGAATCCGCCGAGCAAGGCGCCGTCTGGTCGCGCTACTCCTTCATCGGCGTCTCAAGCTTCGGTGTTTTGACCCAGACGGATGAAGACGCGCACTGGCTCGACTACGGCCTCTCCGCCGAGCGTGCCTTTGGCACGGCATCACCGCAGGCACCTCTTGAGGCCATCGCTCATCTCTACGAGCGGTGGGCCACCCCGCGCATCCCCGGTCACCCCCCGCTCACCGGGGGACTTGTCGGCTTCATCGGCTGGGAGGCGATCCGGCAAATCGAGCGGTTGCCCAACATCCCGCCCGCAGACTTTGCCCTGCCCGGTCAGGCATTGAGCTTTGTCTCCGAGCTCGTAGTGGTGGATCACCGCACCGGCTCAGTTCTTCTCATCGCTGCCGCACTCAATGACGGTATCGAAAGCGGCGACCAGCTTTGGGCACGCGCCCAGGACAGCCTCAACTCACTGCAGTCACGACTCAACGAACCGGCCGAAGCCTGGCTTGCCGAGGTTGATCTCACGATCGCGCCGACCCCCACCCCGCGCGTCAACCCCGACGCATTCCAGAAGATGGTCGAACGCTCAAAGCAGTTCATCGTAGATGGGGATGTCTTTCAGGTCGTGCTCTCGCAGCGTTTCGATCATGAGGTCACCGCCGATCCGATCGACGTGTACCGGGTGCTGCGCACCCTCAACCCAAGTCCGTACATGTACCTCCTGAGCCTGAATGACCCGGCGGGGGAACCCTACTGGATCGTCGGTTCCTCGCCCGAGGCGCTCGTTACGGTTAAAAATCGTCGGGCCACGATGCATCCGATCGCCGGATCAAAACCGCGCGGGAGCACGCCCGAAGAAGATGCCGGGCTCGCCGACGCTCTGCTCAACGACCCGAAGGAACGCGCCGAGCACCTGATGCTCGTCGACCTCGCCCGCAATGATCTACTCAAGGTGTGTCAGCCCGGCACGGTGGAGGTCACCGAGTTCATGCAGGTGGAGCGCTTTAGCCACATCATGCATCTGGTGTCGAGCGTCGAGGGTAATCTCAACGGGTCGACGACATCGCTTGACGTGTTTCGCGCTACCTTCCCGGCCGGTACCCTCTCCGGAGCCCCCAAGCCGCGCGCACTGGAAATCATCGACGAGCTTGAGGTTGCGCAGCGCGGGCTCTACGGTGGCGTGGTCGGATACTTCGACTTCGCGGGCGACCTAGACCTGGCCATCGCCATCCGCACCGCCACCATCGTGGGCGGCATGGCTCGGGTGCAGGCCGGGGCGGGTGTCGTGGCCGACTCCGACTCCGCCGCAGAGCAGTTGGAGGCGCAGAACAAGGCGGCAGCGCCACTGCGTGCGGTCGCCGTCGCGAACGCCATGCGGCGGGTCAGCTAGTCGTGTCCGGTAGCCCTGCCGACGAGAGTGGCGCTCCTGCGGACAAAAGTGGCGCTCCTGCCGGCGTGAAGCGCGCCGCCGCAAAGCGCATCCGGGCGAGCGGACGCCGCCTCAAATCAAGTTTTATGCTTCTCGGCCTCGCGGCAAGCGCTCTAACCCTCATCTCCTGGACCCAAAACTGGTTCACAGTCACCGTGACCCCGGGGGTGGTGAATCAAAGCTCAGTCGCCATCGGCGGGGATGTCGCCGCCGGCGGGCTCTCCGCACTGGGGCTGGCCGGGCTCGCCCTGGTGGGTGCGCTCTCGATCGCCGGCCCGTTCTTCCGCATCATTTTGGGATACCTGGAGCTCCTCATCGGCGCAGCGGTTGCACTGTCGGCCGGTATTGCCCTGTCTGCACCGGAACGCGCCTCGGCGACATCCGTCACCAAGGTCACCGGGGTTTCGGGGGCGGACTCGGTCGCCGCCCTGGTGAAATCGGTCGACGCCAGCGCGTGGCCTGCGGTTGCGTTTTTGCTGGGAATCCTCACGGTCTTCGTGGGGGTCGGCATCGTGTTTAGTGGCCGTCGCTGGCCCGGTTCGTCGAAAAAATACCAAACCAATCGCACGGATGACGCCGATCAAGGCCCGAATGCCCAGGCCGCTGCCATCCCCGACGCGATCAGCACCTGGGATGCCCTCAGCGACGGCTCCGATCCGACCGCACGCTAGACTTGGCCTCCCTGAGTGCCGTCAGCGCTCGGGTAAAAAGCCCACGGACACACCGTAGGCGGCCGGTGGTTGTACTCCGGCCCCAGTGAACTTCAGGAGCAAAATTGAGTATCGATAACTCTGATCCCGGACACGGCAACTCGCCGGCGGCCTGGACCGCGGTCGTCATCATGCTGGTCGCATTCACGGTCGGCACCATCGCTTTTTGGTTCTCGATTGTGCCGGTAGTCTTCGCCGCCGGAATTCTTGCCGCGATCGGGCCGATCGTCGGGTTTATCCTCGCCCGCGCCGGTTACGGAGTTGGCGGCATTCACGTCGTCGCGAAAGAACACTAGCGCCGTGCTTTTCGATCTCACCGCGGGCGCTCTGGCGGATGCAGCCGAGCGCAAAGTTCATCGCCCGCTGCACCTTGTAGAATCCGACGCCATCTCGCGTCCCGAGGCCCGCGACGCCCTGGCCGCCCTGGCTCCGACCGACCGGGTAAAAATTATTGCCGAAATCAAACGAGCGAGCCCGTCGCGTGGTCAACTCGCCGAAATCGCCGACCCAGCCGCCCTGGCCGTCGCCTACGAACGCGGCGGGGCCAGCGCCATCAGCGTGCTCACCGAGGGCCGCAAGTTTCGCGGCTCGCTCGCCGACCTCGAAGCGGTTCGCGACGCGGTCAGCCTGCCGGTTTTACGCAAAGATTTCATTGCAGACCCGTATCAGGTGTTTGAGGCGCGTGCAGCGGGTGCCGACCTGGTACTTCTCATCGTCGCGGCCCTCGATCAGAAGCGACTGCTCGAATTGCACGCGCTGTCCACCGAGTTGGGGATGACGACGCTGGTCGAAACCCACAGCGCCGAGGAGGTTACTCGGGCGCTCGACGCGGGAGCCGCCATCATCGGGGTCAACGCCCGCGATCTCAAAACCTTCGAGCTCGATCGCGACCTTTTTGGCCGGTTGGCCGACAGCATTCCGTCCGGAGTTATCCGGGTGGCAGAGTCGGCGGTGCTGCAGGTCAGCGACGTCGCGCACTATCGCTCTGCCGGCGCCGATGTGGTGCTGGTCGGAGAGGCCCTTGTCACCGGCGATCCCATCGCCACCCTTCAAGAATTCCTGGCGGTTTAAATGGCACTTCGCGATGAACTCGGTCCCTACTTCGGCGAATACGGCGGGCGTTTTGTGCCCGAATCCCTCATCGAAGCCCTCGATGAGTTGGAGGCTGCCTACACCGCAGCCAAAACAGACCCAGAGTTTCAGGCCGAGCTGGCGGGGCTTCATGCCAGCTACACAGGTCGGCCCTCCCTCATCACCGAGGTAAAGCGCTTCTCAGAGCACGCCGGCGGCGCCCGCGTGCTGCTCAAGCGGGAAGATCTTAACCACACCGGCTCGCACAAGATCAACAACGTTCTCGGCCAGGCCATCATCGCCCGCCGCCTCGGCAAGACTCGATTGATCGCCGAGACGGGTGCCGGCCAACACGGCGTGGCCACCGCAACAGCCGCCGCGCTGTTCGGGATGGAATGCGTGGTCTACATGGGCCAGGTCGACACCGAGCGTCAGTCACTCAACGTCGCCCGCATGCGGCTGCTTGGCGCCGAGGTCATCCCGGTGACCACCGGCTCCCGCACCCTCAAAGACGCCATCAACGAGGCCCTGCGCGATTGGGTCGCCAACGTCGAGAACACCCACTATCTGCTTGGTACCGTGGCGGGTCCGCATCCGTTCCCGGTTATGGTGCGCGACTTTCACAGGATCATCGGTGAGGAGGCCCGCGCTCAGGTGCTCGCTCTTACCGGCAAGCTTCCGGATGCCGTCGCCGCTTGTGTTGGGGGAGGCTCCAACGCCATGGGTATCTTCCACGCATTCCTCGACGACCCGGATGTTGCACTCTTCGGCTATGAGGCCGCCGGCGACGGGGCAGACACCCCGCGTCACGCCGCAACCATCACCAAAGGACGCCCCGGTGTGCTGCACGGCGCGCGGAGCTACCTGCTGCAAGACGAAGACGGCCAGACGGTGGAGTCGCATTCGATTTCGGCCGGGCTCGACTACCCCGGGGTCGGCCCGGAGCACTCCTGGCTCGCTGACATTGGGCGAGTCAACTATCTACCGATAACCGATGATCAGGCGATGAATGCCCTCCGGCTGTTGTCGCGCACCGAGGGAATAATCCCCGCTATCGAAACCGCGCACGCTTTAGCCGGCGTGATTGAGCTGGGCAAGAAATTGGGTCCAGACGCGGTCATTCTGGTCAATCTCAGTGGTCGTGGAGACAAAGACATGGTTACCGCCGGCAACTACTTTGGCGTGCTCGACACCGATGCGGCCCAGCTGTGAGCGCCGCCGAGGTGGCTTCCCCGGCGGTTTCAGACGCCGCACCGGTGTCACACGAAACGGCAGTGTCACACGAAGCGCCTGCTACAGCTGCTGCTGCTGCTGCCGCTGCTGACTACCAACGCGTAAGCACGATCGAGGCGGCTTTGGTTGCTCGCAAGGCGGTCAGTCGTGGGGCCCTCATCGGCTACCTCCCGGTGGGTTTCCCCGACCTAGCCACGAGTATCGAAGCGGCGGTCGCCCTCGCCGAAAACGGCGTGGACATCATCGAGCTCGGTTTGCCCTACTCCGACCCGGTGATGGACGGACCGGTGATCCAGAAAGCAACCCTCGCGGCGCTGGCTGGCGGATTCCGGCTTAGCCAGGGATTTGAGGCGATGGCGGCAATCACCGCTCGCGTCGACATCCCCGTGGTGTTTATGAGCTACTGGAATCCGGTCGTCCAGTACGGTGTGGAGCGTTTCGCCACCGACCTGGCTGCCGCCGGGGGAGCGGGCATGATCACGCCGGACCTCATCCCCGATGAAGCCGCAGCATGGATGGCTGCCTCCGATCGTGCCGGGCTCGATCGTATCTTCTTGGCGGCACCCTCCTCCACCGACGCTCGCCTCAGCAACGCCGTCTCCACCAGTCGGGGGTTTGTGTACGCCGTGTCCACCATGGGCATCACCGGTGCCCGTGCCGACGTCGATGCCGCGGCACAGGGGCTCGTTGCTCGTTTGCGCACCGCGGGAGCCACGAGCACCTGCGTCGGGGTAGGAATCTCCTCGGCTGAGCAGGTTCGTGAGGTGTTGTCCTACGCCGACGGCGCCATTGTAGGGTCGGTTTTGGTGAAGGCTCTTGCCGAGGGTGGCGTCGCCGCAGTTGCCGCGACGGCAGCCGAATTAGCAACCGGCACTAAACTCTGAACCAGCTGTGGGTTTTTGCCGGTGACACACGTTCCCCGGCATTAGCCCTATTCCCTACCAGAAAGGCACCAGGCCGTGTTCGCACCCCTGAGCATTCCCAGCCCGAGCTACGACTGGCAGGTTTTTAACCTCGGCCAGTGGCTGCGGGATATTGGCCTTACCTGGTTTGGCTTCAACATCAACGTTCACGCCTACGCGGTGTGCATCCTGATCGGCATCGTGGCGGCAACGGTTCTTACCGGGCGCCGGCTTAGCGCTCGGGGTGCCGAGGACGGCATTGTTCTCGATGTCGCGCTCTGGGCCGTTCCGTTCGGAATTGTCGGCGGGCGCATCTTTCACGTGCTCACGCATCCAGCCGACTACTTCTTCCCCGGCGCCGACTTGCTGAAAACCCTGTACGTCTGGGAGGGCGGCCTTGCCATTTTCGGCGCGCTCATATTCGGTGCTGTAGGTGTTTTTATTGGCTGCCGCTTCACCGGCCTGCGCTTTTGGACCTTTGCGGATGCTTTGGCGCCGGGCCTGCTGTTGGCTCAGGCGTTCGGTCGCCTCGGTAACTATTTCAACCACGAGCTGTTCGGACTTCCCACCGACCTCCCCTGGGGCCTGCAGATCGAGTCGACGAACCCGGCATTCCCGGTCGGTTTAGCCAGCGACACTCTCTTTCACCCCACGTTTCTTTACGAAATCATCTGGAACCTCGCCGGTGTGGCCGTCTTCCTGCTCGCCGACGGAACCCTGCGCCGCCGCAACGCGGTGGGCCTAGCCACTCAAACCGGAATGCAGTGGGGCAAGCTCATCGGGCTTTACCTGGTGTGGTACGGCATCGGCCGAAGCGTCTTCGAGTCGATTCGCATCGATCCGAGCGAGATCTTCCTCGGCGTGCGGACCAATGTCTGGGCGGCTTTTGCGGCCGTCGTTGTAGGTCTGCTGATCCTGATAATCCAGGGTCGCCGACACCCCGGACTCGAACCGAGCCCGTACCGTCCGGGCCGTGAGCCTTCCCCCGAAGCTAAGGTAGAATTAGAGTCGACCGACGAGGTTGAGGGTGTCAATGATGACTCCATCGATAAAGAGCTCGTATCGGAAAACTCCAAGTAATCCGCCACAAGCGGGCTTGGCGTGCAGGTCTCGCCGGGGTTTAAACAACTCGCACCGGTGCGTTTCATCTCGCCGTCGAGATACCTTCGCGTCGCTAGACGCACTTCCAATCCGAGGGCCAGTGAAGTCCCGAGAACCATCTCTTTTTGAGGACGGTTGCTAATGGCCCTTACGCCACCCTTTTCCCGTTTCAGCTTGACTCCCGAGGCGACCGGTCTTTACGACCCACGCAACGAGCGTGACGCCTGTGGTCTCGCCATGGTGGCTACACTGCGCGGAGTTGCCGGCCACGACATCATTGATACTGCCCTCGGTGCGCTACGCAACCTGGAGCACCGTGGCGCGATCGGCTCCGACGCCGGTACCGGCGACGGTGCCGGTATCGTCACCCAGATTCCCGATGATTTCTTTCGTTCGGTCGTTAGTTTTGCGCTGCCGCCGGTGGGCCGCTACGTGGTCGGCACGGCCTTCTTGCCGCTGGCACTGGCCGAGCGCGAGTCGGTAAAGCGTGGCATCGAAACCCTCGCGTCAGAAGAGAATCTCACGGTTCTCGGTTGGAGGTCGGTGCCCGTTCTGCCTGCTGAGGTGGGCAAGCTCGCCCGGGCCGCAATGCCAGCCTTCGAGCAGCTGTTCCTTTCCAGTGACAAAATGTCGGATGCCGGTGCGCCGGTCACCGGCATCGAACTTGACCGTCTGGCCTTCCGCCTGCGCAAACGCGCCGAGCGTGACCTCGAGGTCTATTTCCCCTCGCTGTCCTGTCGAACCGTGGTCTACAAGGGCATGGTCACGACCCTTCAGTTGGAACCGTTCTACCCCGACCTCTCCGACCCGCGCTTCATGTCGAAGCTTGCGCTGGTGCATTCGCGCTACTCCACCAACACCTTTCCTTCGTGGCCGCTGGCGCAACCGTTTCGCATGATGGCGCACAACGGCGAAATCAACACCGTTCAGGGAAACCGCAACTGGATGCGTGCGCGTGAATCTCAGTTGCACTCCGAGCTTCTCGGAGATTTCGAACCGCTTCTGCCCATCAACACCCCCGGCGCCAGCGACTCGGCCTCCTTCGACGAGGTCGTGGAGCTTCTCAACCTCGGCGGCCGTTCACTCCCGCACGCCATGATGATGATGGTGCCCGAGGCCTACGAGAACCAGCTCGAGCTCGATGAGACGCGACGCGACTTCTATGAGTACCACTCCATGCTTATGGAGCCGTGGGATGGCCCGGCGGCCCTGGTCTTCACCGACGGGAGTCTCGTCGGTGCCACCCTCGACCGCAATGGCCTGCGTCCCGGTCGCTATCTCATCACCGACGACGGTCTGGTCGTCTTGGCGAGCGAGATTGGCGTGATTGATATTGCCCCGGAGCGCATCGTGCGCAAGGGCCGCCTGCGTCCGGGCAAAATGTTCCTGGTGGACACCGAATCCGGTCGCCTGATCGAGGACGATGAGATCAAAGACCAGTTGGCTAAGGCAGAGCCCTGGGGCGAGTGGCTCACCGAGGGCCGCATCAACCTCAAAGATTTGCCCGAGCGTGAGCACATCGTGCACACCCCCGCCTCGGTCACCCGTCGCCAGCGCACCTTCGGCTATACCGAAGAGGAGGTGCGGATCCTGGTGATGCCGATGGCCGCGGCCGGTGCAGAACCGCTCGGAGCGATGGGATCCGACACCCCGATCGCCGTGCTCTCCAAGCGTCCGCGCTTGCTGTTCGACTACTTCAGCCAGTCGTTTGCTCAGGTCACCAACCCGCCGTTGGACTCCATCCGCGAAGAAGTGGTCACATCGATGACCGTGGGGCTTGGCCCCGAGCGCAACCTGCTTGACGCCACCGCGGAACATGCTCGCCAGGTGATCCTGGACTTCCCGGTCATCGACAACGACGAGCTGGCAAAAATCCAGCACATCGATCCGCGCCCCGGCAGCCGAACCACGACAACCATTCGCGGGCTTTATCGCGTGGAAGACGGCCCGCTCGCCCTCCAACGCCGTATCGCCGCCATGTGCGCCGAGGTCGATAGCGCGATCGAGAACGGTTCGCTGTTCATCGTCCTTTCCGACCGCGACTCCACCCGCGAGCTCGCGCCGGTGCCGTCGCTCTTGATGCTTGCGGCCGTGCACCACCACCTCATCCGCAAGCAAAACCGCATGAAGATCGGCATTGTCGTTGAGGCCGGGGATGTGCGCGAAGTGCATCACATTGCGCTGCTCGTCGGTTACGGCGCCTCGGCCATCAACCCCTACCTCGCCATGGAGAGCGCCGAGCAGCTGGTTCGCAGCGGAATGCTCACCGGTATTACCACTGAAAAAGCGGTAGCTAACCTGATTAAGGCCCTCGGTAAGGGTGTCTTGAAGATCATGTCGAAGATGGGCATCTCGGTGGTCGGCTCCTACGCCGGTGCGCAAACCTTCGAAGCGGTCGGGCTCAGCCAGGCCTTCGTCGATGAATACTTCACCGGTACCGCGAGCCTGCTTGGAGGCGTCGGCATCGACGTAATCGCCGCAGAGAGCGCGGCTCGGCACATCGCGGCCTACCCGGAAAGCGGTCCGATCAACGCCCATGAGCGTCTCGCCGTCGGCGGTGAATACCAGTGGCGCCGTGAGGGCCCCCCGCATCTGTTCAACCCGGATACCGTGTTCCGCCTGCAGCACTCCACCCGCACCCGGCGCTTCGATATTTTCCGCGAGTACACCAAGCTGGTCGACGATCAGGCCGAAGAGCTGATGACCCTCCGCGGGTTGTTGAAGCTGCGCACCGGTGCCCGTCCGGCCATCCCGCTGGCCGATGTAGAGCCGGTTTCCTCCATCGTGAAGCGCTTCTCTACCGGAGCGATGAGCTACGGCTCGATCAGCCCGGAGGCCCATGAGACGCTGGCCATTGCCATGAACCGTCTCGGTGGTAAAAGCAACACCGGTGAGGGCGGCGAAGATGTCGAGCGCCTGCTCGACCCGGAACGCCGTAGCGCCATCAAGCAGGTCGCCTCCGGTCGCTTCGGGGTTACCAGCATGTACCTCACCCACGCTACCGACATCCAGATCAAGATGGCGCAGGGTGCAAAGCCCGGCGAGGGCGGGCAATTGCCCCCGAACAAGGTGTATCCGTGGATCGCGCGCACCCGTCACGCCACCGCGGGCGTCGGACTCATCAGTCCGCCGCCGCACCACGACATCTACTCAATCGAAGATCTTAAGCAGCTCATTTTCGACCTTAAACGCGCCAACCCTGCCGCCCGCGTGCACGTCAAACTGGTCAGCCAGTCGGGCATCGGGGCGGTTGCCGCGGGTGTCACCAAGGCGCTGGCGGATGTCGTGTTGGTCTCCGGTCACGACGGCGGAACCGGCGCGAGCCCGCTCAACTCCCTCAAGCACGCCGGCACCCCGTGGGAGCTGGGTCTTGCCGAAACCCAGCAGACGCTCATGCTCAATGGCATGCGCAGCCGCGTTGTTGTGCAGGTCGACGGCCAGATGAAGACGGGCCGGGATGTCATCGTCGCGGCACTGCTCGGTGCCGAAGAGTATGGCTTCGCCACCGCCCCGCTGGTGGTCTCCGGTTGTATCCTGATGCGAGTCTGCCACCTCGACACCTGCCCGGTGGGTGTCGCCACCCAGAACCCCGAACTGCGCGCACGCTTTAACGGCAAGCCGGAGTTCATCGTCAACTTCTTCGAATTCCTCGCCCAGGAGGTGCGCGAGTATTTGGCTGAGCTCGGCTTCCGCTCGCTGGAAGAGGCCATCGGCCACAAAGAGTTGCTCCAGATTGATCGCGCTATCGAGCATTGGAAGGCCGAGGGGCTCGACCTCTCGCCGATCCTCGAGGGGCCGGTGTTTGCCGAGGATGAACCGCGCACGCACCAAATTGCACAGGATCACGAGCTCGAGGATCACTTCGACGTCGAACTCATCGCGCGCAGCAGTGCCGCCCTGGAGCACGGCACTCCGGTGGCCATCGAGCTGCCGGTGCGCAACACCAAGCGCGCCATCGGCACGATGCTCGGCCACGAGGTCACCAAGCGCTACGGCGCCAATGGCTTGCCAGCCGGAACGATCGAGGTCACCCTCACCGGGTCTGCCGGGCAAT
Source organism: Microbacteriaceae bacterium (assembly GCA_014377425.1). Lineage (GTDB taxonomy): Bacteria > Actinomycetota > Actinomycetes > Actinomycetales > Microbacteriaceae > Marisediminicola. The sequence continues at coordinate 37,268 of JACMPQ010000082.1, forward strand.
CATTCGGGGCATTCCTGCCGTCGGGCATCACCCTGCGGCTTGAGGGCGACAGCAACGACTACGTCGGGAAGGGCCTTTCCGGCGGCCAGATCGTCGTCCGACCCGACCGCCGCAGCCTCTTTGCCGCCGAAGAAAATGTGATCGCCGGTAACGTCATCGGCTACGGGGCCACCCAGGGCAGCATGTTCCTGCGCGGTATCGTCGGCGAGCGGTTCTTGGTGCGCAACTCCGGTGCCACGGCCGTCGTTGAAGGGTCGGGCGATCACGCTCTCGAATACATGACGGGCGGACTCGCGGTTATTCTCGGTTCCACCGGTCGCAACCTCGGCGCGGGGATGTCGGGCGGCACCGCCTACATCCACCGGCTGCAGCCCGCGCTAGTGAACCCCGAATCGCTGCGCACGGGCGAACTGGTGCTGCATCCCCTCGGCAGCGCGGATCAAGAAATCCTGCGCGATCTGCTTCAACAGCACGTTACCCACACCGGATCGACCGTCGCCGCTGCAATGCTGGCCGACTTCGAGATGGCCGCGAGCGAATTTACCAAGGTGCTTCCCCGCGACTACGCCGCCGTTCTGGCGACGCGAGCCAGCGCCGTCGACGAAGGTCTTGATCCCGATGGCGACGTTGTCTGGGGCCGAATCATGGAGGTAACCGGTGGCTGACCCGCGCGGATTTTTGACCACAAAGGCTCGGGAGACACCTGCCCGTCGACCGGTCGCATTGCGATTGATGGACTGGAAAGAGGTTTATGAGCAGGGGGATGTTGCCACCACGCGCAAACAGGCCGGCCGCTGCATGGACTGCGGCATCCCGTTCTGTCACCAGGGTTGCCCGCTCGGCAACCTGATCCCCGAATTCAACGACCTTACCTGGCGCGGCGAGGGTCGGCAGGCCATTGAGCGACTTCACGCAACTAATAATTTTCCCGAATTCACCGGGCGGTTGTGCCCCGCGCCCTGCGAGAGCTCCTGTGTGCTGGGAATCAACCAGCCGGCGGTCACGATCAAGCAGGTCGAGGTCTCGATCATCGATCAGGCCTTCGCCAACGACTGGGTGGAGCCGCACCCGCCGGAGCGTCTCACCGGCAAAACCGTGGCCGTGGTCGGGTCCGGACCGGCCGGGCTCGCCGCCGCCCAGCAGCTCACCCGCGCCGGTCATACCGTGGCCGTTTTTGAGCGCGATGACCGCATCGGCGGATTGCTGCGCTACGGCATCCCCGACTTCAAGATGGAAAAAAAGCACATCGAGTTACGCCTGCGCCAGATGCAAGCCGAGGGCACCCGTTTCCGCGCCGGAGTGAACATCGGCACCGACATCAGCTGGCCCGAGTTGCGTGCTCGCTACGATGCCGTCGTCGTTGCCACCGGCGCCCTCGTCCCGCGGGATCTCCCGATCCCCGGCCGCGACCTCGCCGGAGTGCACTTCGCCATGGAATACCTTGTGGCACAGAACCGCGTCGGTGCCGGCGATAGCGTCGTCGACCAGATTGTGGCGGAGGGAAAGCACGTCGTGGTTCTGGGGGGAGGGGATACCGGTGCGGATTGCATCGGCACCGCCCACCGTCAACAGGCACTCAGCGTCACCAACCTTGCCATCGGCCTGCAGCCGCCGCTGGAGCGCTCCGACGCGCAACCGTGGCCGATGGCGCCGAACCTGTTCGAGGTTTCCAGTGCCCACGAGGAGGGCGGGGAGCGCGTGTACCTCGCCTCCACGGTTGAGTTTTTGGCCAACGAAATCGGTGAGGTTCGCGCCATTCGCATCGCTGAGACCGAGTACATCGACGGTCGCCGGGTACCGAAGGCCGGAACCGAGCGGGAGATTCCGGCGGACCTCGTGCTGCTTGCCCTGGGGTTTACCGGAACCGAGAGCAACACCCTCGAGCAGCAACTGCGTCTGTCCTCCGAGCGTGGCAACGTTCAGCGCGGCACCGACTACCAGACCAGCGAGCCGGGCATCTTCGTTGCCGGTGATGCCGGCCGTGGTCAGTCGCTCATCGTTTGGGCGATCGCTGAAGGCCGCGCCGCCGCCGCTGCCGTCGACCGCTATCTTGAGGGCGAGACAGAACTTCCCGCACCCGTCAAACCCACCGATCGCGCCTTAGCAATTTAGGCGTACCCACACTTTTCCGGCCGCATCAAACTCAGCACCACACAACGGATCTTTTGAGCCGCATTTTGTCATTTGACGCTCATGCATCCAGCACTCTTCACCACAGCACTTTTGCATCCAGCACTCTTCACCACAGCACTCTTCACTACAGCAACACTCATCAACAGAAAGTTTTTTATGAGACGCGCAAAAATCGTCGCCACCCTCGGGCCCGCGACTTCCAGCTACGACACGATCCGAGCCATCATAGATGCCGGTGTCGACGTCGCCCGCATGAACCTCAGCCACGGCAGCCACAGCGTGCACGAGGAAATTTACGGTTATATTCGCCAGGCCAGCCACGACTCCGGTCGTGCGGTTGCCGTCTTAGTCGACTTGCAGGGCCCAAAAATCCGTCTCGGCAAGTTCTCCGACGGCCCGCACGACCTCGCCATCGGCGACATCTTCACCATCACCACGGCCGACATTCTCGGCACCAAAGAAATTTGCAGCACCACTTTCAAGGGACTCCCAAACGACGTCTCTCCCGGGGATTCACTGCTGATCGATGACGGCAAGGTCAAGCTGCGGGTCATCAGCACCGACGGCACCGAGGTTCGTACCGAGGTCGTCGTGGCTGGGGCAGTGTCGAACAACAAGGGCATCAACCTCCCGGGAGTTGCCGTCAACGTTCCGGCGTTGTCCGAAAAAGACGAGGCCGACCTTCGGTGGGGCTTGGCGCTCGGCGCCGACCTCATCGCGTTGTCGTTTGTACGCGACGCCCAAGACATCGTGCGCGTTCATGAAATCATGACCGAGGAGAACCGCAAGGTCCCCGTCATCGCCAAGATTGAGAAGCCGCAGGCGGTTGACAACCTCGAAGCGATCATTGACGCTTTCGACGGCATCATGGTGGCTCGTGGCGACCTCGGCGTGGAGCTGCCACTTGAGGCCGTTCCGATCGTGCAAAAGCGCGCCGTCGAACTGTCTCGCCGCATGGCCAAGCCGGTCATCGTTGCCACGCAGATGCTTGAGTCGATGATTTCCAGCCCGATTCCTACCCGTGCCGAGACCTCAGACGTCGCCAACGCCGTTCTCGACGGTGCGGATGCGGTCATGCTCAGCGGTGAAACCAGTGTGGGCGAATACCCGGTGATCACCGTTCAGACGATGGCACGCATCATCACCTCCACCGAGGAGCACGGACTTGAGCGCATCCCCGCGCTCGGCACGAAGCCTCGCACTCAGGGCGGCGCGCTCACCTTGGCCGCCGCTGAGGTTGCCGATTTCGTTGACGCCAAGTTCCTCTGCGTGTTCACCGAAAGCGGTGACTCCGTACGTCGAATGTCGCGATTGCGCCACCGAATTCCGATCTACGCTTTCACTCCGGAGCCGGGCATTCGTTCACGCCTTGCCTGGGTCTGGGGCGTCGAGACGTTCCTCGTTGATCGCGTGCTCCACACCGACCAGCTCATGGGCCAGGTCGACGACGTACTGATCGGTAACCATCTAACCGCTGTAGGGGAGAAGGTTGTCGTAATCGCCGGTTCCCCTCCCGGAATCAGCGGTTCAACCAATGATGTACGCGTTCACCGTGTTGGCGACGTGCACAATGAGGCCGCCCCCGCGTATGCCGGAGATGCTCTGTAACACGTCAAGGGGTCACGCAAAAGCCCCCGTCGAACCCAGCACCGAAAGATGCCGTGGTTCGCGGGGGCTTTTACAGTGCGTGAGGGATCACGCTGGGTGTTTAGTTAGTCCTTGCGTTTACCTGCGGCCTTCGCCTGCTTCTCAACGCGCTTTTCTTTGAGGGACTTGGTCGCGGCGGTCTTACCGGTCGACTTCTGGGGGGACTTTTCAGCCATGGTCGTTTCCTCCTGTTGTGCATTTATTGTTGTGTGCCAGCCGGGGCACCTCGATTCCGCGTCGCGAAACCTTCGTTCCTCAAAGAGTAGGGGGTCGTGAAGGGAACTTCACTACCACCCACGCCCAAAGGGAATGGCCGCCGGAGAGCGCTTTCGCACCAAACCGACGGCCAGTCTTGGCAAAACGTGTTTAGTGCTGCGAGGCGTGTTCGCGTTCCACCTCGGTGGTCGTCGGCGGAGAAATGCGATCCTCGAAGAACCAAGACGAGAGACCAGCACGTGCACGTTGGGCCACGGTGATGCGGCCTCGCTCGTCGGGACGAACCATGAGGGGCTCATAGTCGAGGTAGCTCACGAGACGCCAGCGCTCGTACTCGTCAAGCTGTTCATGCACCTCGATGTATTCGCCTCCGGGCAGACGCACAATGCGCCCGGATTCGAAGCCGTGCAGGGCAATTTCGCGATCCTTCTTCTGCAGTCCAAGGGTTATGCGCTTAGTCAACAGGTAGGCCACAACCGGTCCAACAAAGACCAGAAGCTGCATCGAATGGATGACGTCTTCAATCGACACATGGAAATGTGTCGCAATGAGGTCGGAGCTTGCCGTTGCCCAAAGCACCGCGTAGAAGGTCACTCCGGCTGCACCAATAGCGGTACGAGTCGGGGCGTTCCGGGGGCGCTCGGCAATGTGGTGCTCACGCTTATCTCCGGTTATCCACGCCTCAATGAAGGGGTAGAACGCAACGAGACCGAGGAAGATCGGCAGCACGAGCAGTGGAATCATGATGTTCAACGACAGCGGGTGCCCGAAGACGTCGAATTCCAGACCCGGTGGCATCATCCGCAGCGCACCATCGGCAAAGCCGATGTACCAGTCCGGCTGGGTACCCGCAGACACCGGTGACGGGTCGTACGGACCATAGGTCCAGATCGGGTTGATCGTGAAGAACGCCCCCATCAGCACGAGAGCGCCGAAGACGATGAAGAAAAAGCCACCGGCTTTGGCTGCGAAGGTCGGCATGATTGGTACGCCCACAACGTTGTCGTTGGTGCGTCCGGGGCCGGCAAACTGGGTGTGCTTGTTGATGATCATGAGGAGCAAATGCGCACCGAGCGCGGCAATCAAAATCGCCGGCAGCAGCAGAATATGCAGTGTAAACAGTCGCGCCACGATGTGGGTTCCGGGGAACTCCCCACCGAAGAGCAGCCAGGAAATCCAGCTACCGACCAGCGGAATTCCCTTGACCATGCCATCAATGATGCGAAGGCCGTTGCCCGAGAGCAGATCGTCTGGCAGCGAATAGCCGGTGAAGCCTTCGGCCATGGCGAGGATGAACAAGACAAACCCGATAAACCAGTTGATTTCACGCGGCTTGCGGAAGGCTCCGGTGAAGAACACGCGAAGCATGTGGAGCCCAATGGATGCCACAAATAGCAGTGCCGCCCAGTGATGTACTTGGCGCATCAACAATCCACCGCGAATGTCGAAGGAGATGTCCAACGAAGACGCCATTGCGGCCGACATGTGCAGACCCTTGAGTGGTACGTATGAGCCGTTGTAAACTACATCCGCCATTGAAGGCTGGTAGAAGAACGTCAGGAACGTACCGGTGAGAAGAATGACGACGAAGCTATAAAGGGCAACTTCGCCGAGCATGAAAGACCAGTGGTCGGGGAAGATCTTGCGACCCAGTTCCCGAACGAGGCCGGAGATGCTGGTGCGCTCGTCAACATAGTTGACCGCGGCGCCGGTGAAGCGCTGTCCGCGGGAGGCGACGACAACCGTAGATGGAGGGGTTCGGGTGGGGGTTTCGGTACTCATGTGCGTTCCCAGAAGCTTGGACCGACCGGCTCATGGAACCCGGACTGGGCAACCATGTATCCCTCGGCGTCTACGGTGATGGGGAGTTGGGGAAGAGGCCGCTTGGCCGGCCCGAAAATAACCTGGCAGTGATTGGTTACATCGAAAGTCGACTGGTGGCACGGGCAAAGCAGGTGGTGCGTTTGCTGTTCGTAGAGGGCAACCGGGCACCCGACGTGGGTACAGATCTTCGAATACGCCACGATGCCGTCGTACGACCAGTCTTTTCGTTCCGGAAGCTCGTTCAGATCTTCCGGCTTGAGCCGCATTAACAGCACGGCCGCTTTGGCCTTCTGCTCAAGTTTATCTTCCACGTCATTGAGTCCCTCGGGAATCACATGGAATACCGAGCCCAGGGTGATGTCCGATGCCTTGATCGGGTCTCCCGTTGGGTCGCGGGTAAGACGGGTTCCCTTTTTCCACATGGTGGTTTCGAGGGCGGAGGCCGGATCGCTGCGTGGGCCGAGGTCACGGAACAACACAATGGCGGGAATTGGGGTTGCAATGAGCGCGCCAATGAGGGTGTTGCGAATCAGGGTGCGGCGTCCGAATCCAGATTCCTCATTGCCTAGCTTGAAGATTTCAACGGCACGAGCGCGCGTTTCTTCGGTGCCGCGGGTCGGATGACGCATCTCGACGATCTCGTCGCCGCGCATCAGGTTCTTCGCCCAGTAGACCGCGCCGATACCAATGCCGAGCAAGCTGGAAGCGATTCCGAGGCCGAGGAAGACGGTATTCAACCGCACCGAGTTGCTGTCGCCCGGAACGATTGGAAACACCGAGTAGGCGGCGATGGCGAGAACGCTACCGACAATGGAGGCGTAGAAGAGCGTGTAGACACGGCGTTCGGCCTGCTTGTCTTTCTTCGGGTCCGTGTCGGTTACCCGGGCGCGGTGCGGAGGAAGTCCAGGGTTGACGAACGCGTCGGACAACTCCACTGCGGTGCCAGCGACCGTTTGGGTCGGCACACTCTTCTGAACAGCCGTTCCGGCAGCGGCGTGGGGCGTGCCGGTGTCGTTGTCAGCCATGATGTTCCCTTTCGATTGCGGTGATGCGTACGCGTGACATATAGAGCTAGTTCGCCTTCGCCGCGATCCAGACGGTAACGGCGACCAATGCTCCGAGACCGAATATCCAGATGAAGAGTCCTTCGGAGACCGGACCGAGGTTACCCAGGTCCACCCCGCCGGGGGAGGGGTTCTTGTCGAGATACTTTAGGTAGGTGACGATGTCAGCCTTTTCCTGCGGGGTGATGTTGAGGTCGTTGAAGACGGGCATGCTCTGTGGACCACTCACCATCGCCTCGTAGATGTGTGCACCAGTTACGCCGCTGAGCGCGGGGGCGTACTTGCCCGCGGTCAATGCGCCACCGGCGCCGGCGACGTTGTGGCACATGGCGCAGTTGATTCGGAACAACTCGGCACCCTTGGTGGCGTCGCCATCACCCTTGAGGTAAGCCGAACTGGGCAGCGCCGGTCCGGGGGCGAGGGATGCAATGTACGCAGCCAATTCTTTGGTCTGCGAGTCGGTGAACTGAACGGGTTTCTTCTCGGCCTGCGGTCCGCCGGCGGCCAGCGGCATCCTGCCCGTTCCGACCTGGAAGTCCACCGACGCGGCACCGACACCGATAAGCGATGGCCCGGTTGCCGAACCCTGAACGCTCAACCCGTGACAGGTTGCGCAATTCGCGGCGAAGAGCTTTTCTCCCGCGGCAATAGTTGTCTGGGTCACCGCGGGTGTTTCGGCGGCGGCCGTCGAACTGAACATTGCATAGGCGCCGCCGGTGCTCATGAGCCCGATGACGATAAGCGCAACGGTCGCGAGGGGGGAGCGCCGACCGGTCTTGCGCTGGCTTCCGGGTGAATTCACCCGGCGAATCTTCGAGGAGAACTTGCTCATGCTGGGATTTTGTTCCAATTCCTATTTGAGGACGTAGATGACGATGAAGAGGCCGATCCAAACCACGTCAACGAAGTGCCAATAGTACGAAACGACGATGGCGCGGGTAGCCTCCTTGTGGCCAAAATTCTTGACGCTGAAAGCAGTTCCAATCACGAGCAGGAAGGCGATAAGGCCACCCACCACGTGCAAGCCGTGGAACCCCGTCGTCATATAGAAGGCGGAGCCGTAGGAGTTGGTGTTTATGGCGAGGTGCTCTCCCACGAGGGTCGCATATTCGAAAATTTGGCCGACCACGAAGACCGAGCCCATGGCGTAGGTCAGGAAGAACCACTCGACCATGCCCCACTGGGTCGGCTTCCAACCGGTTCCACGTGCCTGAAGACGCTCGGCTGCAAACACTCCCATTTGGCAGGTGACCGACGACAACACGAGGATGATCGTATTGGTTAGCGAGAACGGCACATTCAACTTCTCGGCCTGGGATGACCAGAGCCCCGGGGCGGTCGATCGAAGGGTGAAGTAAATGGCAAATAGGCCGGCAAAGAACATCACTTCGCTGCCGAGCCAGACTATTGTGCCGACCGCAACAACGCTAGGACGGTTGACGGAAGGGGCCCCGACGGAACGAGTGAGGGAAGCTGTAGACACTCTTCCATTATGGCCGATATTGGGTCATCCTTTTGTCATTGGGCTGTGCGCTTGCGGTGAAAGATAAGATCACAGCTATGTCGACCACGCCTAATTGGCCCATAATTCTCGCAGCACTTCTCAGGGGCGAAAATCTGGCGGTACGTGAGGCGTCCTGGGCGATGGAACAGGTCATTTCTGGTCAGGCCACAGACGCGCAACTCGCCGGCTTCGTGGTGGCGCTGAGCGCCAAGGGCGAAACGGTCGATGAGATCGTCGGATTCCGGGATGCCGTACTTGCGCATGCGCAGACACTTGACGTGTCACCTCTCGCCCTGGACATCGTCGGAACCGGGGGAGACCAGCTCGGAACGGTGAACGTTTCCACTATGGCGTCGGTGGTGGCGGCGGCAACCGGCGTTCCGATTGTGAAGCACGGCAACCGGGCGGCAAGCTCCGCCTCCGGATCCTCCGACGTGCTTAAAGCCCTCGGGGTCAACCTCGATCTCAACCCTGAACGGGTTGCTCGGGTGTTCACTGAAACGGGCATAACCTTCGCCTTTGCCTCCCTCTTTCACCCCGGATTTCGTCACGCGGCCGCCGCTCGACGGGAGCTGGGAATTCCCACCGTATTTAATTTTCTCGGACCCCTCTGCAACCCAGCACGCCCGGAAGCCTCAGCGGTGGGCGTGGCTAATCTCGCCAAAGTGCACCTGATCGTCGGGGTATTTCAGACCCGCGGTGCGACGGCCCTGGTTTTCCGCGGTGACGACGGCCTTGACGAGCTAACGACTACCGGACACAGCCACATCTGGGAGGTTTCTCGCGGAGCGGTTACCGAGCACGATTTCGACCCCCTCGAGGTCGGTATCCCGCGCTGCCAAATTTCCGACCTCCTCGGCGGTGATGCCGAGCACAACGCGCGGATTGCCCGCGCCACCCTCGGCGGCGAGCGCGGATCGATACGAGACATCGTCCTACTCAACGCGGCGGCGGGACTCGTGGCTTGGAACTTGTCGCGCGATCCCGCGCAGTCCCTTATTCCATTGGTCGATCGTTTCGCCGAAGAACTCACCGTGGTGGCCGAGGCAGTGGACTCTGGTCGCGCAATCGCCAAGCTCGACGAATGGGTATCGGCCAGCAAATTGACGCGGGTGTAGGCGAACACCAAATCGAATCGTGCCGCTGGTTTCGCGAGTGAATTTTTGTTTTGGTCTCGCTATTTCTTCCGCTCTGAGGTCGTTGTAGGTTGGCCTTCGGTGGGACCGCAACGGAGTTGTTTCGTCGCTCACCGGCAATCAGTGCCGGGCGCCCCGCCGTCGGCATCCTCATCATCCAGGTGAAAGATATGCTCATGAAAAAACTCATCAATGACCCCCGGTCCGTGGTTGACGAAGCCCTCGCGGGGGTTGCCCTCGCCCACCCCGACTTGCTGCGGGTGTCTCTCGACCCGATGTTCATCGTGCGTAAGGAGGCGCCACGTGCCGGTAAGGTGGCAATCGTCAGCGGAGGCGGCAGCGGGCACGAGCCCCTGCACGGCGGCTTTGTTGGTGTCGGGATGCTCGATGCCGCCGTACCCGGGCCGATGTTCACCTCTCCCACCCCCGACCCGATTTTGGCCGCCACCCAGGCGGTGGATGGCGGCGCAGGCGTTCTGCACATCGTAAAGAACTACACCGGGGATGTTTTGAATTTCGAGACCGCCGCCGATCTGGCGGAGGCCGAAGGCATCACGGTGCGAACCGTCGTTATCAACGACGATGTCGCCGTCAAGGATTCGCTCTACACCGCCGGGCGCCGTGGGGTGGCGGGCACCGTGCTAGTGGAAAAAATCGCTGGGGCCGCCGCCGAGCGGGGTGACGACCTCGACTCCGTAGCCACCCTCGCAGAAACGGTGAATTCGCAGATGCGCTCCATGGGGGTGGCAATCGCGCCGTGTACCGTGCCGCATGCCGAGGAGCCGAGCTTCACCCTGGCCGACGATGAAATCGAGATAGGCATTGGCATCCACGGCGAGCCTGGTCGCGAGCGGATCAAGATCGAGCCGGTCGACCGCATCGTCGATCGCCTACTCGAACCGATTCTGTCTGACCTGCCATTCGCCAGCGGCGATTCGGTGCTGCTGTTCGTGAACGGCATGGGCGGCACGCCTCTCGTGGAGCTGTACATCGCCTTCCGTCGGGCAGCCGAGGTGCTCAGCGAACAGGGCATCACGGTCACGCGCTCTCTGGTCGGCAGCTACGTCACATCACTAGAAATGCAGGGGCTTTCGATCACGATTCTGAAACTCGACGACCAGCTCATGGAGCTTTGGGATGCACCGGTGCAGACCGCAGCGCTGCGCTGGGGGAGGTAACGCAATGGCTCTCGGTACAGACTGGGCGCTCGATTGGCTCTCCCGCACGGCAGCCACGATTGCCGTTCAGCGGTCGCACCTCAATACGCTGGATCGTGAAATCGGTGACGGCGATCACGGCGAAAACTTGGATCGCGGCTTCACCGCGGTGCTCACGGAACTCGCCAGCTTCGACGACGATGCCGTGCCGAGTGACGTTCTCAAACGCACCGCAATGAAGCTGATCTCCACCGTGGGTGGGGCATCCGGTCCATTGCTGGGAACTGCGTACCTCAAGGGGGCGGCGGCGATCGTTGACTTACCGGAGCTCGATGGCGCCGCCCTTGTGGCAATGCTCACGGCTGCCCGCGACGGCGTAGTGCTGCGTGGCAAGGCCATGGTGGGCGACGCCACCATGATCGACGCCTGGACTCCGGCCGTCGACGCGGCGGCTCGGGCCTTGGCCGAAGGGCAATCGGAGGCGGAAATTCTGGATGCCGCAGCAACCGCGGCGGAAGAGGGCGCCCTAGCTACCGAGCCGATAGTAGCCCGCAAGGGTCGTGCCAGCTACTTGGGGGAACGTGCCATCGGTCACCGTGATCCCGGGGCGCAATCCTCGGCCCTACTACTGCGCGAAGCCGCGAACGCGGCAATCGCGTGACCGTGGGTTTAGTCATTGTCTCGCACAGCGCGGCGATCGCTGGCGGCGTCGTTGAGCTCGCCGGGCAAATGGCGTCGGAGGTTACGATCGTTGCCGCCGGCGGAACGGATGACGACGGCATCGGCACCAGCTTCACCCGGGTGGGCGCAGCATTCGAGTCGGCAGACTCGGGCGACGGAGTGATCGTTCTCTGTGATCTCGGTTCGGCGGTTCTCACCGCCGAGACCGCGTGGGATTTTCTGGCGGATGATGCCCGCAGTCGAGTGCGCATTGTGGATGCCCCGCTGGTGGAGGGTGCGGTCACGGCGGCAGTTGCCGCCAATATCGGCGGCGATCTCGACGCGGTTGAACACGCGGCAGAAACCGCATGGATTCGCGCTGAAGAGTCGGTGAACTCCGGCGCTTCGGAGGCCGAGCCGGTGGTGCCTACAGCAATTGATGTCGTAACCGCCAGTACCGTGCTGGTAAACCCGTCTGGGCTGCACGCTCGGCCCGCCGCCGAGTTCGTGAAGCTAGCGGCCAAGTTTCGTGCCGCGGTTACGGTCAACGGTACCGATGCGAAAAGCCTTCTGCGCATCATGTCTCTCGGTTTGAGCGTGGGCACTTCGGTGCATCTCACCGCTGAGGGTGAGGATGCCGCCGAGGCTATTCCCGCCCTCGTCGCTCTGATCGACTCCGGTTTCGGCGAGTAGACACGAGCCAAAAGCGACAACCGAGGCCAGAGGAGAATGCAAAGAAGGGCGACGGCAGCAATGCCGTCGTCCTTCTTTTGGATCGTTGGAATTCACACTGCCGAACTAGACCGCGGCGGTTGCCAATACCTTCTCGAGCACCTCGGAGGCCCCTTCATCGTTCATGGCGAGAGCTAAAGCGAGCTCGGATACAAGGATTTTCTGCGCCTTCTGCAGGAGGTTCTTTTCTCCAGCAGATACGCCGTTGCCCTGGTTGCGGCGCCACAGGTCGCGCACAACCTCACCGATGCGGTACACGCTTCCGCTGGCCATCTTCTCTTGGTTGGACTTGTAGCGGCGCGACCAGTTGGCTGGCTCCTCCACGACGTCACTCTGGAGTACCTCGTAGAGCGCCTCGACGCCAGCGGCATCGATAACGTCGCGAACACCGATCAGCTCGGCGTTGTCGACCGGAAGCTTGATCACGAGTTCGCTCGTGTGCACGTTCAGGGTGACGTACTTTTTCTCTTCGCCCTTGACGGTCTTCATTTCCACCGCTGTAATGGTGGCCGCACCGTGGTGCGGGTAAACCAGGGTTTCGCCAATTTCGAAAATCATAAAGCTTCCTTCTTCGTGCCTTTTGGTGTTTCCGTGGGGTGTTTTGGTCGTTCAAAAATGGGGAGGGGAAGTAAAGAGAGTCGGAACGCGGACATACCCGGGGGAGTAACGGATGCCTCAGGGCACGGGTTCAGAGTGCGATTCCCGCAGCCACGACGGGAGCAGACCCACCATCTGCTCCACGAGCTCGTCATCCGACAAATCGAATTGTCCGCGCATCCAGGAGCTAATGAGGGTAAGGGCTCCTCCAGCCACGTAGCTGGCCACCAACTCGGTTCGAATCCCCGGAGGCACGGGAGAAAACTCGACCATGGTTTCCACCAGTTGTCGGGCGTATTCGGTAACGGCCTCGTCGTAGGCCAGTCGCATCAGCGGTAAATCTAAGACACCCATGTAGAAGGCGTGGTGTTCCAACAGATGGGTCACGAGCCGGGCGTAGCCGAGGCGTGCCGCCTGAAATGCGGTGACATCGCCGTGCTCACGCGAGACGGTACCGGCCGAGCCAATGTCTACGAATGCCTGCTGCAGGTAGTCGATCGCCAATTCGTCGAGGCCGGAAAAGTGCGCGTAGAAGGTGCTGCGACTGATCCCGGCGGTGCGAACAATGTCGGCAACCGTGACGCTGCTCGTGCTGTCCGAGGTGAGCATCACGATGGCCCCGAAGATTAGGCCCCGAGTTTTTGCAGCCCGCGGATCGATCGAGGTATGGGTGCTGTGGCGAGTGTCGCCCGACAGCAGATTGCCTCGATTCTCGCTCATTCACGCACTATAGCACGTCTCGGACAGGTGTCCGATATCAGCTTGGGGCGGGGAGCTGGCTCGACTCCGTGGCCGGCATCCGGCTTCGATCGTTGCCGGATGCAGCTTCCCGGATATCAGCGCGCACTCGTTGCGCGCCGATGCCCGCAACTACTACCAGTGCTACACCGAGCAGCTGTAGCGGGTTGGGGGATTGGGCCAGCACGACCAGGCCAATCACCGTGGCGACCGCTGGTTCGACGGCCATTAGGGTGCCAAAAGCGGGAACCGTCATCCTGCGCAGCGCCACCAGTTCGAGCGAAAATGGCAGCAGCGGAATGAGAACCGCCAGCCCTACCGCCTCCAGGGCGACGAGGGGTGTGACTCCGGCGATGGCCGCGGATGCGCCGAAGGGCGCGATGACAACCGAACTGATCGCCAGCGACAGGGCCAATCCCTGCAGCCCGGTAAGTCGGTTGCCCACGTGCTGGGTGAGCACGATGTAGCCGGCCCAGCCCGCGGCAGAGGCCAGTGCGAATCCAATCCCGATCACGTTGAGAGCACCCGCCCATGGCTGGGTGAGGCCCAACACGCCAACGAGCGCGAGCAGCGGCCAAATTAGCGCGGTGAGACGGCGACCCTTTACCGCTGCCAGCATGAGGGGGCCCGCAAACTGAATTGCCCCCGCCGTGCCGAGGGGAATTCGCGCCACCGATTCGATAAAGGTAAGCATCATCACCGCGGTGAGAACACCGAGCGCCAACAAACTGAGCAGTGTGCCTCGGGGGATCGCGCGAAGCGACGGTCGGGTGACGGCAAGAAGCACGACCGCGGCAACAGTCACGCGCAACCACACGGATCCAGCCGGGGTCACGGCAGCAAATAGGTTGGTACTAAGCGCGACTCCCAATTGAACCGTGATCATGGCGGTAAGAGCCAGCGCGGGCCCGGAAATCTTCACCTCTGGAGTCAACCCTGTTGGCCCGTTCGTGTCGAATCGGTGAGCTGCAAAATTCCCGCCGGGCAGATGATCCACAGGGCCACCTCGCCCCGGTGGATTTAAGACCAGCCAGTTTCCGCAGTGTGGGTATTTTCGGCTTCGCTGTAGCGCTATCGAAGATCGGTTAGTTCGCATCTGGAGATGTCGTCTGTAAGTGCGGAGAATTGATCTGACTTTCGGCGGATGTCGCTCTTTTAAAGTCACGACCACGAGCTACCTGACGTTCTGACTGGTCGAGGAGCGTTTTGTGCACGCTGCTGACTTCGAGGCACACCCAGAACGTGTCGCTGGCTGGCAGCGTTTGCGTTCGCGCCACCTCAGGAATAGAACGGCGCTAATCCGTAACCGGAGGGCAACCTCTCGCCCGCACGTGCACCGAAACCTTCAGCGAGAATAGA
>JACMPQ010000083.1 GCA_014377425.1 Microbacteriaceae bacterium
TGCAGGTGCGGTAGGTGCACCGTCCCCCATGCGTCCCTGCCTTGGCGAGGCCCGGCAGATAGCTGAACCCGTCGGTCGGCCCGGCATAGCCCGGCGGACGCGGAGTCAGCCCCAGCGCCATCGAAAACGCCCCGATGCCCGAATTGGCGTCGGTGTAGTCTTCCGAGAAATCGAGCGCGGTGGTCATGTCGAGCACCTGGCGCAGCGTGGCATCGGCGAACCCGCTGCCGGCCAGCTCTGGGATCAGCTCCGCTACCGGGGCCGAGGGATCGAGCTTGCCCTCGGCGATCAGCATTTCCGCCAGCGTGCCGACGTAGCTTTTGGTGATCGAGAAGGCGATGTGGGTGCTACCGGGCCGGGTGACGCCGAAGTACCGTTCATAAACGATGGTTCCTCGGTGCATAATCAAGATCGCATCGGTGAAATTCTCCGCCAGCGACTGCTCCCAGGTCAGCGTGCGACCATCGTCAAGCGCCTGAAACTGCACCGCATCGAGATCATCGCGCAGCGCCACCGGCAGCGCCCACACCGGCCCCGCCCCGCGCGAAACCCTCGCGGTCGGCAGGAACTCACGCATGTTGGAGAAGGCATAGCGGTGCGTCGGGAAGCGCATATGCCCCGCATCGGCCCAATGGATCGTCTTGTCGGTCGCGGGCGGCAGGCCTTGCTGCCAGCCCATCAGGACCGGATCGCTGGTATGCGCGTCGAGAATTTGATCAGGCATGCGGCTCTCCCTTGGTGGTGAGCTTAGCTGCGCAGATGGGTAGCGCCAGTATTTGTTCACACGAAGACACGAAGATGCCGTGCTTTCGGCGAAGCCGACGTTCCCCCCACACATTAGAGGTGACTCAGTGGCCTGCGGCCAAGCGCAACAGCTTAGGTCCTTCGGGTGAATCTCTTCAACTCAGCCGGTCGCGGAAGTCGTCGTAAGTGAATTGCTTGATGCATTCGAGGCTGTCGGTATCCGAATCCCACAGCCAGATCGAGGGCAGCGGGACACCGTTGAAGGTCGTGGTCTTGACCATTGAATAGTGCGCCTGATCGAGGAACGCGAAGCGCTGGCCAACGCGCGGACCCGAGGCGAAGCGGTAATCGCCGATCACGTCCCCGGCGAGGCATGAGGGGCCGCCCAGCCGGACGGCACCGCCCTGCGCTTCATCGACGGCCTGCTCGTCATGCGGCAATTCGCCGAGCATAGCCGGGCGGTACGGCGCTTCGATCACGTCGGGCATGTGGCACGTGGCGGAAATGTCGGTGATCGCCACCGACATCCCGTTTTCGCCCAGATCGAGCAGCGTGCCGACCAGGATCCCGGCATCGAGCGCCACCGCTTCGCCCGGTTCAAGGTAAACCTCCGCGCCGGTATCGTCCTTGAGGTCGATCAGGAACTGGACCAGTTCGTCGCGCTGGTAATCGGCGCGGGTGATGTGGTGCCCGCCGCCCAGATTGATCCAGTCGAACTGGCCGAAGAACGGCTCGAGGTAATCGAAGGCGACGTCCCAGGTCTCGCGCAGCGGCTCGAA
>JACMPQ010000084.1 GCA_014377425.1 Microbacteriaceae bacterium
GACAACACAACACAACACAACAGCGCCAGACAGGTAGCGCGGGATTGACACCGGCGCGCTTGGCGACGGGAGCGAGGTAGCTGACTAGTCCGTTATCAGAGGTCAGGACTTCACCGTGTTCGAGAAGCCCGCCACCGCACGCTGCTGAGAGCCCTGCTGGGCGCCCTGCTTGGCGCCCTGCTTGGCGCCCAAATAAGGAGCACCGCCGCCAACGCCGGGATAGCCCCCTGCAAAATTTTCAGCTGGCATTGAGCACTTGCCAATACGTCGGAGGCCGACTGGCTGGGTTCGATTACCCCCTGAGCGCCCTCCTTTTACCGAGCCACTACTCAGGGGCAACTACTCAGGGAGCAATTACTTACCGGGGCACTACTCAGGGAGCAATTACTTACCGGGGCACTACTTACCGGGCAACTACGTACCGGGCCACTACTTACCGGGCAACTACGTACCGGGCCACTACTTACCGAGCAAATACTCAGGGGGCAACGCGAAGTACAACCGGGGGCCGCCGTTTTCGGGAAATCACCGGAGCGGTTTCCGCAATGCCGGGGGTCACCCCCGACGCGGGACTCGCTGCGCGTGGTTTGTTTGCGAACGGTGCCGCGGTGAGCGCCAGCGGATTTTTGTTGACCTCGCGAGTAACTTCAGCCAGTTCTTCTAACCGCTCGGCGATGGCGAGCAGCGCCCATGCCTGGGCAAAGGCCGCACTCACGGCGGGATCCTGCGTGGCTTTCGACTCGGTCAAGATAGTTTTGGCCCGCTCAAGCGGGTTGGTGGTCGAATCGTTCATTGAAATCCTTTCGGAACAGCCGCCCAGTGCGGCCCTCGTCGTCGCGGGAGCCTATCCACCGAACCCGAACAAACCTGCGGCTAAACCGCGGGAATCCTGCAAGCCCTACACGCCTATTTCTTGAAGCTGGCGGCGTGATCCACGACGTAGTTGAACTGCTCTCGCGGTGGCCGTACATAGTTGATCGCTGCCGGATGCATCTGGATTTCTACCCGCTTGGGCTCCCGCCGTTCATACGGAATCTGCGACAGCAGGTGGTTGATCACGTTCAGTCGGGATTCCCGTTTGTCGTCGCTTTCGACCGTCCACCAGCGCGCGTGGGGCTGATCGCTCGCCGCGAACATCTCGTCCTTGGCCCGGGAGTAGTCCTCCCAACGGGTGATGGAAAACAGGTCCGTCGGTGACAGTTTCCAGCGGCGCATCGGATCTTCCACTCGCGAGCGAAAGCGTAAATACTGAACGTCGTCGGAGACCGAGAACCAATATTTCACCAGAATGATGCCGTCATCAACCAGCATCCGCTCAATGATCGGAACCTGTTTGAGAAAGAGTTCGTGTTGCTCAATCGTGCAGTACTCGAGCACCTTCTCAACGCCGGCACGGTTGTACCAAGAACGGTCCATCAGCACGATCTCCCCCGCGGTCGGAAGACGCTCGATGTATTTCTGAAAATACCACTGGCCTTTCTCCCGCTCGCTCGGTGCAGGTAACGCCACCACGCGTGCCGACCGGGGATTGAGGTACTGCATGATTCGTTTGATTGCGCCGCCCTTGCCCGCGGCATCTCGCCCCTCAAAAATCACCACGACGCGTGCGCCGGTTTCCACCACCCACTGCTGCATTCCCACCAATTCGGTTTGCAGCCGGATGAGCTCGCGCTCGTACCTTTCCTTCGGAATCCGCTTGGTTTTTGGAGAGGTTTCGGGGGCGGATGATGCGGCTGGGCCTATTTTCGCTGGGCCTATTTTCGCTGGGCCTATTTTCGCTGGGCCTATTTTCGCTGGGCCTGACTTGGCCGATTTCGACATGTCCCATGCCCTTCCGCGAGGTTCGCGCCAAGCCTGGTCGGGGCACGAACGGATTTTCTACGCTACGTGCTGAGGTGCCGCAAAAACCAGCCCCCACGCAAAATCTCCGTGAAGTCCGAGCATCAAATCACGCCGACGTAATCTGAATCGATGACTGACAATACCGACGTCCAAAAAAAATCCGCAGCGGTAATTTACAACCCCACAAAGGTGGACATCTCGGCGCTACGGGAAGCGGTTGCCGTTGAGGAGCGCCGGTCTGGCTGGGCGGAGACGCTGTGGTTTAAAACCTCGGTATCCGACGTCGGTCAGGGTGTGACCAAGCAGGCGCTAGCACAGGGAGTTGATCTGGTGATCGCCGCGGGTGGGGATGGCACCGTGCGCGCTGTGGTCGAGGCGGTGCGCGGGGCTGATGTGTCGGTGGCGCTGATTCCCTCCGGCACCGGCAACCTGCTTGCTCGTAACTTGAAAATGACGCTTGGAGATGTGCCGGGCAGCATCAACAACGCCTTCACCGGCGAAGATCGCCAGATCGATTTGGGGATGATTCGAATCGAGCGCAGCGACGGCACCCGGGATGAGCACGCGTTTGTGGTGATGGCGGGTCTCGGTCTGGACGCCAAGATGATTGCCAACACCGACGAAGACCTAAAAGCGAAGGCCGGTTGGGCCGCCTATGTTAAGGCGATCACCGCCTCGTTGCGGGACCCCGATGAACTCCACCTGCGATTTCGGCTCGATGATCGCCCGGTGATGCGCACGACCGTGCACACGCTGATCATCGGTAATTGTGGATCGCTGCCGGCGAACATCCTGCTTATTCCGGATGCCGCCGTCGACGACGGCCTGTTCGACCTGATGATGACCCGGCCCGGTGGGGTGCTCGGCTGGATTCGTGTGTGGATCAAAATCGCCTGGACCAATGGAATCATTCGTCGCACCAAAGCCGGTAAGGCTCTTGCCGGTGAGCACAGAAACGATCGAAACCTGCACTACGAGACGGGAAATGCCTTCACTGCCCGGTTCTCCCGACCGGAGCGGATCGAGCTCGACGGCGACGAATTTGGCAAGACAGTTGCGATTCGTGCGTGGATTGAACCAGGGGCGCTGCGGGTGCGCGGTATCAGTTCGTAACGTCATCGACCTCGGCCGGCCTAAAGTCAGCAGAAATTCAGGATACATACAGCTAAAGATCACTATTTTTACGGGCAACTAGATCTTCCTCCACAGACCCCGACAGGCTGAGGCAAAATGCCGTTGCGCTTTGATTCCCGCAGTCAGCCTCAAGCAAATCGTTTCGAATATTGGGCTCATGCGGTTAGTTCACAAGTCGTACCGGTTGAAATTGACCAGCGAGACGACATCACAATGGCCGCGGGGCTTACGAGTGCGGCTATCGGGTCGACGAAAGTTATCGACGGTTTCGGCGGGAACCACCTTTTTAATCGCACCGTTGCCGGCATCAGGGCCGAGGATCCGGATGTCCTGCTGCTTGCCTTTCCGATTTCCGGTGCCCCAATTTTGGAACAGGACAGCCGCCAAACCGGCATCGCCAACGGTGGAATGGTTTTTATTGATAGCTCGCGCCCGGTTCAAGTTGTGATGCAGGAACCGTTCCGCTGGCAAATCTTTGCCGCGCCCAAATCGGATTTGCGGTTGACGGCCGCACAGTCACAGAAGATCACCGCGATCGCACTCTCCCCCATGCCCGGGATTCGTCGTGTGGTCTATCAGGCGCTCAAAGCGATCATCGCCGAAAGCGCAATTCTGGAGAAGGATTCTGCGGCCGCGGCAATCGGAGGACATGCGACCGACCTGATCGCCATCCTCATTCACTCGACTTTTTTATCTGACCAGCCGCCTCAGGGCAAGGCAACCGTGCTGCGAGAACGGGTGATGAGCTTCGTTCGACATCATCACACGGACCCGCAGCTCACGCCATCGCTCATCGCCCGGGCGCACCATGTGTCGCTGCGCACCCTTCATGGTGCCTTCTCCGATGCTGACTACTCCCTCATGGACACCGTGCGGAACGAGCGCGTTGAGCAGGCGAGGAGGGACCTTACTAATCCGCGACTGGGGGGACTCAGCCTTGCCCAGGTCGCCCACGCTCACGGCTTTTCTAGTCCATCAGACTTTTCTCGCACGTTCCGCAGCGTTTTGGGGTCGAGCCCGAGTGAGTATCGTGACGTGCAGGTAGACCTCAGCGCGAGAATCAGCAGCTTTCGGTGAGTCGGTAATGTTCGGCTGCCGGGCACTCTTGCACTGCCGGGCACTCTTGCACTGCCGGGCATTTTTGCACTGCCGGGCACTGCTCGGGTTCAGCGGTACTCCGGGTTGGCGTCGAACCCCGATCGCTCTCCGTTGCTCCACTGCCCGATGAGGTTGCCCTGGGCAGGAATTCCGCCGGCATCTTTCAGCATCCGAGACAGATGCAGCACGTTGTAGGTCATGAAGGTGGTGTTGCGGTTGGTGAAATCGTTTTCCGGCCCGCCGGAGTCGGGGTCGAGATAACTGGGGCCGGGACCGACCTCACCGATCCAACCGGCGTCGGCTGCGGGCGGGATGACGAAACCGATGTGCTGGAGGCTGTAGAGCAGCGACGACGCTGCGTGTTTGATGCCGTCCTCGTTGCCGGTGATTATGACCCCACCGGTTTTGCCGTAGAAAATGTACTGGCCGCGCTCGTTGACCTGACTGCTCATTGCGTAGAGCCGCTCGATCAGTAAGCGGGTGATTGACGAGTTATCCCCAAGCCAAAGCGGGCCACCGATGACCAGAATGTCGGCCTCACGGATTTTGGGCCAGATCTCGTCGGGCCAGGCATCCTGTGCCCAACCGTGCTCGCGCATATCCGGATAGACACCAGTGGCGACCGGATGATCGATCAGGCGGAGCGATTCGACCGTGACGCCGAGCTTCTGCATGAGGGCGATGCTGCGGTCCATCAGGCCCTGGGTATGGCTGAGCTCAGGGGACCGCTTCAAGGTGCAGTTGATGTAGATGGCGCGGAGCTCGGAGAAATTTGCAATTGGGGCTGGGGCTGGGGTCATGGAGGCACCCTATGTTGGCGAGGTTGGGGATGGGGATTTGTCTGGGGTAATGGGGCGCCCTAAGTTGGCGGGGTTGGGGTGACACCACCGGGAGCACTAATGGCCTTGTAGCTAGAGCCATTGGCAGCCCGGTAAGTGGCAGCCCGGTAAGTGGCCGCTCTGGAACGTGCGCCAAGCGGCAAGAAGTACCGGCAGTTCGACACGTTGCCGCTCTCGCCTGTTGCTTTTTAGAAGGGTGGTGGGTCGGCTTCGCGGTGGTATCCGGTGGGGCTGGTCCAGACTGCCGTGTCGGTTCCCGGGGGTTTCTCTACCCGCCATTTGGTGTGGTGTTTCATCGTGTGATGTTTCCGAC
>JACMPQ010000085.1 GCA_014377425.1 Microbacteriaceae bacterium
GGGGGGGCGGTCCCAGCCGACGCCCGGGGGGTTGGGGCGCGCACGGTTGCGGTCGACTTAACGGATGACAGCGGTCAGCGCGTGGTGCAGACCAGGGCCCCGACCCGGGGGGGGCCCCTCACCGGGATCGGCGCCGTGATCTGCACCACGAGCTGACCGTTGTCATCGCTTAAGTCGACCGAAACGGTGCGCGCCTCAACCCCGAGGGCTTCGGCTGACACCGCCCCCACGACCCGATCGAGTGCCCGAGAAGTGATGCGAGTACGCCCGCCGTGCGCCCGGTCACCGACGCTCACGAGGAGGAGCGCTTGCCGCGGAGGGCATCCAGAAGGCTGGCAACGCTGAGCTTCCCGTCAATGGCGCGGCCAACGAGGGCTCCAATAACCATGGCAACCGCCACGAAGAGAAACGACCAGAAGCCGAAAATTGACCAGGTCAGGGCGAGGATCGCCCCGATCAGGATGCCAAATTTGGCCGGGGTCACTGAACGCGCCCCTCGGTCTCGGCGGAGCTGTCGTCGCTGGGCAGGTGCACGTCGTTGACGGTGACGTTCACCTCGGTTACCTCCATGCCGACGAGGGTTTCGATTGCGGTGGTGATGGCGCTGCGCACATTGTCGGCGACGCGCTGCAACGGCACCGGGTATTCGGCCACAATGCTGACATCCACGGCAACCTGCGATTCGCCAACCTCGACCGAGATTCCCTGGGTGAGATCGGTGTTGTTGAGCGCTCCGCGGATGGCGCCGAGGGCGCGAGCGGCCCCGCCGCCAAGGCCATAAACTCCGGCGACCTCGCGGGCAGCGATGCCCGCCATTTTGGCGATGACGGCGTCGTTGACAACCGTCTTTCCGCCGCTGCCAGCCGAAGACGCTGAGTTCAATGGTTCGGCAATGGGAGCGGAAGCCGCGGCGCTCCCGATTCCACTTCCGGCGACGTCGACACTGACACTGCTGCTTCTGCTTCTGCCACTGCTACTGCTACTGCTACTGCTGGGGGTGGGTGTGTTGGCCACGGGGTGCTCCTAGGGTTCATGGTGAACGTGAGGCGCTGAGCGTGTTTCCGCCAGCGGCGCTACATGTTACGAAATTAGCTTCCAAGCTGGACTTATCCCTCAGCTTTTTTAAAGTTTTGGCGACTCCCGGTTTTTGAAAGAGGCTGGTTTAGGGTTTTGAAAGATTTGGTTACGGAGGAAAGAGGCAACGGCATGCAGGACGGCGAAGAACCCCCGGCCACTCGGAATGCGGGCGTCCGGGCCGAGCTTCGAGACGACCGCTTCGTCGGCGATCGGGATCTCACCCACTGGTACACACCGTTTGGGCGATTTCTCTCGGGAATGGCCCGCCGGATTAGTGGAAAATTAGGCGCGAATGCCGCGCTCATCATCACCCTCCTGGTGGGAATGGCGATGGCCGTGGTGTTGAGCGCCCTGGCAGTGCAGGTCTACGACGCCGTGACCGATTCTGATGGTGTGGCCGGGCTTGATCGCCCATTGCTCGCCGCCGCTATCGGTCTCCGGTCACCGATTGCTGACACCCTGGCAACTGGCTACACGGACATCGCCGGACCAATCGGAATGCCTGTGCTTGCCGTGGCAGCACTGCTGTTCCTGTCGATCCGGCGCAAATCGTGGACTCCGGCGATTTTGATTGCCGCGGCCGGCACCGGATCTCTGCTGATGACCATCGCGGGAAAGCAGCTCATCGGACGCACTCGACCGCCGCTCTGGGATGCCGTACCGCCCTACGAGTATTCGCCGTCATTTCCAA
Organism: Microbacteriaceae bacterium; assembly: GCA_014377425.1. Classification (GTDB taxonomy): domain Bacteria; phylum Actinomycetota; class Actinomycetes; order Actinomycetales; family Microbacteriaceae; genus Marisediminicola. The sequence continues at coordinate 1,769 of JACMPQ010000085.1, forward strand.
GCGGCCATTCGCTGAACGCGGTGGTGATCGCGGGTGTCGTGGCGTACCTGCTGATTTTGCGGCAGCACCGGGTACGTGTTCGCGTGACCACCGTGGTTGTTGCCGCGGTCTTTGCCTTCACCATCGGGGTCAGTCGGGTGTTTTTGGGCCATCACTGGTTCACCGACGTGCTCGCGGCTTGGGCTCTCGGTGCGGCCTGGTTGGCGTTGGTGATCACCGCCCACCGGCTGTACCTCACGGTGCGTCAGCGGGGTGTGGCTCCCGCTACGCCGTAGAGCACCACACCGATTGTGCACTTACCGGGTCTAGTAACTTGCTCCGGCTCACGGCCGTTTCCCCTCGGCGATATAGGCCAAGCGGCGGAGGGTTTCGGTGTTGCGCAGGTGAAGCAGCGCATCGACGATTACGCGGGGCAGAAGCATCAGTGGTCCGCGTACCGGGTGTTCAACAATGCGCACCACGGAGCCTGATCTGTGCGCCCGCACGTCGATCAGCACCCGAGCCTCCCCGATCGGCCAGCCCTTCGGCTGCATCGCCAGGTGCCGCGGGGCATCCCAACGCAGCATCACGGTCTCATCGTTGAGTAACAGCGGCCAAACGCCAACGGAATGATGAAGTCGACTGCCTTCGGCTGGCCACTGTGGCTCAACGTTGCGCATTCGGGAAGCACCGACTACCCAGGTCGGATAGAGCCAGCCATCGGCGAGTACGGCAAATACCTCGGTTGGACTGCACCGCATTCGGCGATAGTTGGTTGACATTATTTGATTCTGCCCAAGGCGATGATGGATGTCACGCGAAAGGTAGCTTGCTGAGCCACGCACCATCCGCGGTCAGCCCACCGGCAACAGCCCGACGAGCTCGGTGCTGCGTTGCCACAGCTGCCTAGCCAGGATTGGGTCTCCGGCCTGGCGATTGACGCGGCCGTTGGGTGTCAGCATGTCGAAATAAGTGCCGTTGGGCGAGCCGACGGTGCGGTCGGACGCCAACCGGACCAGTGGCACCGCTCCGGCCTGAGCGGTGATGCCGTATTGGCCTCGGCTGAGCATGCCGTTAATTCGCATGAGGGTGGACCCGTTACCAAAATTGGTGGCGACAAATCCCGGATGAAAGGAGTACGAAGTGAGGGCGGTGTGCTCCGTGCGACGGGCAAGTTCCTGAATAAACAGGATTGTTTCCAATTTGCTCGTCCCGTAGGCCCGCCAGCCGCCCAAATACGGCCCGCGGCGAGAGTCGAGATTGTCGAGCCGGAGCGATCCAAATCGATTGGCCACGCTCGCGGTAGAGATCACCCGGCCAGCGCTTTCGATCAACCTCGGAAGCAATAGGTTGGTCAGGAGGAACGGCGCGAGGTGGTTGGACTGAAAAGTACGCTCGTGTCCGTCGACGGTGTAGCCGCGTCGAGGAATGAGTCCGCCCGCATTGTTCGCCAATACGTCGATCCGCTCGAAACGGTTGAGCAAGGACTCCGCGAGCTCCCGCACATCGTCGAGGCGATCAAAGTCGGCAATAAACGGATGCCCACCAATCTCGGCTGCGACCTGACGGGTGCGTTCGTTGTTGCGACCCACGACGGCGATTGTGGCCCCCTGAGCTGCAAGTTCACGAGCGGCCTCCCGGCCGAGGCCGGAGCTCGCTCCGGTGAGAACCATGGTGGTGTGGTTCAGGGTCATGCGGGGCTCCTTGCGGTTCGGGCGGGGTTGTTGCGGTCTGGATCTGTTTCGGGCGGGGTTTGTTGTGGGCGGGGTTTGTTGTGGGATGAATGTCGGCAGGTTCGGATTCGGGGGACACTGGTTGATCCCTACCGCAGCTGACCGGCACAGCCATGGTCACACCGATACGGTTCGTACTCGCGCCCGCATCAGTGTGACCCGCATGGCCCGGTGTCACCGTGAGAGGTAGCTGAGTGTTAGCTGAAGGTGGTCCACCCGGGTCGCAATAGGGTTGCGGCATGGAGAATTCGGGCAAACGGGTGGCCATGGTCTCGATGCATACCTCCCCCTCGGCACCCGCGGGAAGCCGGGATGCGGGCGGAATGAACGTCTTCATCCGTTCCGTAGCGACAGAGCTGGCCGGGCGCGGCGTGCAGGTCGACCTTCTGACCCGAGCTGAGGGCGAGCCCGCGGTTACGGAGCTTTCGGCGGGGGTGACCCTGCGAGAATTGCGGGCTGGTCCGGCCGGAATGCTTCCCAAAAATCAGCTTATCGATGCGACCGACGAATTTGGGGAGGCGGTGGCCGACCTCGCCTCCCGCCGCGATCTGGGGTACAGCGCCATCCATGCGCACTATTGGTTGAGCGGCATTGCGACGCTCCCGGTGGCGTTGGCCTGCGGCATCCCGTTTGTGCAGAGTTTCCACACCCTCGCGGTGATGAAAAACGCCTCCCGTGCCGCGGGCCAGCAGCCCGAAGATGAGTTGCGGCAAAAGAGTGAGATGTTTTTGGCCGGGCAGGCAAGCGCGGTAATAGCAGCCTCCGCGGCCGAGGCTACAGCCCTCGTCGACGAGGTGCGGGCCCCGGCATCTCGCGTTTGGGTGATTCCGCCGGGGGTCGACATTGACACCTTCACGCCGGAGCGCGCAGTTGCCGGCGAATCCGCGGTGCGGGCGCTTCTCGGCCTCGGCGCTAATCAGCCCATCCTCGTGGTCGCCGGACGAATCCAGCCGCTCAAGGCACAGGATCTCGCCATCCGCACCCTGGCGTCACAGACCGCTTCGACCACGAGCGCGATCGAAATGCCTGTTCTGGTGATCGCGGGGGAAGCAACCCCCGGCGACGACGACTATCTGTTTTCTCTGCACGCGCTCGTCGCGCAGCTCGGGCTGGGATCACGGGTGTTCTTTGTCGGAGCCCTCGACCGGGGGCCGCTTGCCGACCTGCTGGCCGCGGCGGCAATCGTCTTGCTACCCTCGCACTCGGAAACATTCGGCCTAGTGGCGATCGAAGCCGCCGCCAGCGGAACCCCGGTGATTGGATTTCGCACCTCCGGCCTGCTCGATGCGGTGGCGGAGGGCCGCAGCGGAGTGCTTGTGGACTCGCGAGATCCCGAGGTGTGGGGGGCGGCGGTGGCGGCACTGTTGCGAGACACGGATGCCCGTTCCTCCCTCGCACGACTCGCCCGGCACCACGCGGAGGGGTACACCTGGCGGGCGACCGCCGCGACGCTTCTGAGCTTGTATGCCAGCGTCGGGGCGGACGTCCGGGACTGAGCCGTCTGGGAGGTGAGCAGTGCGGGAGGTGAGCCGTGCGGGACTGAACAGTCTAAAAGTGACCGGTCTAGGAGTGAGCGGTCTAAGAATGAGCGGTCTAAGAATGAGCCGTCTCGGAGCGCGCTGTCCTGGTTGCAGGCAATCCTGGGAGCACGCAATCCTGGAAAAGAGCACGCCCTGCGGAGGCGAGCGCCGTTGCGCAGAGGGTCAGGCCGAGGCCCGACCGTAGTTTTCCAGTAGCCGCAACCACACCTCGTTGATCGTTGGGTAGGCCGGCACCGCATGCCACAGTCGATTCAGCGGAACTTCGGCGACGACGGCGATCGTGGCGGCGTGGAGCATTTCGGAGACATCCGGCCCGACGAAGGTCACCCCGAGCACAACCCGACGCTTCTCGTCGACCACCATGCGCGCCTGGCCGGTGTAGCCGTCGGCGTGCAGGCTGGAGCCGGCAACCGAACCCAGGTTGTAGTCGATAACGCGGATGTCGTAGCCGGCCTTTTCGGCGGCTGCCGCGGTGAGCCCCACCGACGCCACCTCCGGATCGGTGAACGTGACTTGGGGGACTGCCTCATGGTCAGCGGTTGCCACGTGGGCACCCCACGGTTTGACGAACACGTCGGTGGCGGTGGCCCGGGCGACAATGACATCCCCGGCGGCCCGCGCCTGATACTTGCCCTGGTGCGTCAACAGGGCGCGATGGTTAACGTCCCCCACGGCGTACAGCCACTCGTGGCCGGTCACTCGCAGAGTGTCGTCGGTGCTGAGCCAGTCGCCGGCCGTCAGCCCTACGGTGTCGAGGCCGAGATCGTCGGTGCGCGGGGTGCGCCCGGTCGCAATCAGCAGCTCCTCTGAGATGATGGAACTGCCGTCTTCAAGTAGCACCGTCGTGAATCCGTCGCCCCGGGAGACGGAGACAGGCGACACGGCCGTGTGAACGGTGGCACCGAGTTCGCGCAGGGCTGCCGTTACCAGTTCGCCGGCGAAAGGTTCCTGCCCGGCAAGGATCGGACCGCGGGATAGCAGGGTGACCTCGGTGCCAAAACTGGCATAGGCGGTAGCCATTTCGGCGCCGACCACGCCACCGCCAATGATGGTCAGGCTTTTCGGTGCGTGGGTGGCGCTGGTTGCTTCCCGGCTGGTCCAGGGGGCGGAGTCGGCGAGCCCGGTGATGGCGGGCAAGAGTGCTGCCGAACCGGTACTGATCACCACGGCATGATTGGCGATCAACTTGGTGATGGTGCCGTCGGCGGCGGTGACCGTGACCGTTTTTTCGCCGCTGAGACGCCCGTGACCGCGCACGAGGTCGATACCGGCACCGTCGAGCCATCCGGCCTGCCCATCATCTTGATAATGGCTGGTGAAGTTGTCGCGTCGAGCGAAGATAGCCGCGACATCCAAATCTCCGGTGATGGCCTCCTTCGCCCCACCCACCGCACGCGCGGCCCGCAACACTATTCCGCTGCGCAGGAGCGCCTTCGAGGGCATGCAGGCCCAATAGGAGCATTCCCCGCCGACCAGTTCGCTTTCTACAATGACGGCGCTGAGCCCGCCCTGCACAACGCGGTCGGCGACATTCTCGCCAACCGCGCCGGCTCCGATAACAATGACGTCGTAGTGGGTGGGGGACATTGTGGCTCCAATGGTGGTTGGGGTTGGGCTGAATTGGGCGGGGCGGGGGTTTTCCGGGAGTGTGCGGTGCTGAGTGACTGTCAGCGCCCGATGAAGGTGGCGCTCTGACGGTTGAGAAAGGCGTTCATACCGATGGCGGCGTCTTCGCTGGCGATAAGCGCGACAAGCGTCGACTGCAGGGCTGCGGCTGCCGCGACATCCCCCTCGGCAACGGCGAGCTGCGCGCTGGCGAGAGTCGCCTGAACGGCGAGGGGCGCCTGTGCGGCAATCCGCTGCGCGATCGCCAAGCCTCGGGTGTACTGCGCCCCATCGGCAACAACCTCCTGCACGAGACCGCTACGGTGTGCCTCGGCGGCGTCGAAGGTGTCACCGGTGAGCATCCACCGCATCGCGTTACCCCACCCGATTGCCCGCGGTAACCGCAGGGTCGCCCCGCCGAACGGCAAAATACCGCGGCTCACCTCGATCTGACCGAAGCGCGTGGAGTTTGACGCGACCGCGATCTCGCAGGCCAGGATGAGCTCAATGCCCAGGGTCAGGCAGCTCCCCTGGACGGCAATCACGACCGGCTTCCGTTGGCGCTCACCGGTGAGCCCCCACGGATCGATTCCACCCTCCGGCACGAGTTCGAGCCCGCGGGGGCCGATGCGGGGGGCGATGTCAGCAAGGTCGAGCCCCGCGGTGAAATGCTCGCCGTGCGCAAAAAGAAACCCCACCCGCAATCCGGGATCGCGGTGCAGGGTGCCGTAGGCGAGCGCGAGTTCCGTGATCAGTTGGAGGTCGGCGGCGTTGCGTTTCTCGGGCCGGTTGAGGCCGATCAGCAGCACGTGGCCTTCACGTTCTACGGTGACGCGAGGCGGGGCATCCGAGGCGGGGGGCATGAGCGCAGCCTAGAACCTCGGTGGGGGAGGCGCCTGAGCAAAAAACGAACCGGCTTCCCGCCCCGTGTTACAGCTTCTTGCTTACCGCTGCGAGGATGCGCAGGATGCTGGTGAGGTCGTCGGCGGCGGCATCCGGTGTGGGCGGAGCGAAGCCGGTAATACCGACACCGGCCACCGGAAGCACGGCCCGGGCGGCGGCGATGAGGTGCAGCAGGGCAACGAGAGCGAGCCCAAACGGTTCGGCTGAGCCCACGCAGGAAAACTCGGCCGGGTCGAGAACATCGAGGTCAATGTGCAGATACACCGAACTCGCGCCGCTGGTTACGATTGCGGCGGTGAGGGTTTCCGGGGTGAGGATTTTGGGCGACAGGTGCGTGATGCCGGATGCCGAAATATACTCGCTCTCAGACTCGTCTAGTGCGCGCACTCCCGCCAAAATTACCCGATCGGCGGTGAGAGCCCGTGGCGGACGAATGCTCTCGGGGGCATCCCCGAGCAGGGTACGAAGCACCATTCCGCCGAAGGAACCCGAGGGCGATGACGCTGGCGTGTTGAGGTCTCCGTGCGCGTCGAACCAGATCAGCACGAGGTCGTGGTTCGCGGCCGCATGTTGCACCGCGGCCAGCTCGACGCCGCAGTCGCCGCCGATCGTGACCGTGGTCTCCTCGGCGTCGTGAAGCGCGGCGAGCATCTCGTCACGCACGAATTGGATCGAGCTCAATCGCAGAATTCCGCTGTCGAGTGCGGAACCGGCGCCGCTCGGTGGCGTGATCCTCAACGCGGAGCTCGGCAACTCAGCGCCAATGGCTGCAGCGCCGTCGATGAGACGCATGGCTCGGGATGATCCGGAGCCCTGCCACTGGGGAACAACGAGGTAGGTCACGGGCACTCACTAAGTTTGGCACGCGCTGTGCCTGCCGCGGCTGGAAGCGCTGGGTCTGCTGGAAGTGCTGGGTCTGCGGGAAGCGCTGGGTCTGCTGGAAGCACAACCCGACTGAAACCCGGGGCCCGCGATATTATTCGGATGCCGGGCTGTTTTTATCCCGGGTTGCGCGGGCCACATTTGACCGCAGTTCTTCCTCGTTTTGTGGAACACCGTAGGCGGGCTGATCACGCTCGATTCGCCAGCTCTCGCTCAGCGGCCCGACATCCACGGTGTCAAAGCCCAACTCGTCGTAAAATTCCGCGACCAGATTCTTGGCATCGGGATTGTCACCGGCGAGTCCGAGGGCCCGGCGATTCGGGGTATTCGCGGGCCGACCATCACGGGTAATGTCGGCCGCCCCCACGTGGTTGAAGCCCTTAATCACGGTGCTGGTCGGCAGGTGGGACTGCAGCAGTTCGGTGACGGTGGCGAGCTCGTTGTCGAGTTCGGAGATGTGCCCGTCACGTTCGGGATAGTAGTTATTGGTGTCGATGACGAGCTTGCCGGCGAGTGGTTCGACGGGTACCTGGGCGATGTTCTTCAGTGGAATGGTGACCACGGCAAAATCGCCGAGAGCGGCTGCCTCTGCGGCGCTGGCCGCTCGGGCCTTCGAGCCGAGGTCGGCGATGAGGTCGGTGAGGGTCTCTGGGCCTCGGGAGTTGCTGATTACGACGTCGTAGCCGACGGCGATTGCGGCACGGGCGAGTTGGCTGCCTATGTTTCCGGCGCCGATGATTGCGATGGTTGTCATGGCATTCAGACTAGTTTCTGTTGCTGCGCGAGCATCCGAGCCGCCATTTTTAGGTATGGCCGGGGATTGGCCAGGGCCTCCTCGACGGAACCTGCGAGCTGGGAGAGGGAGAGCGCTGTGGCCGGGGAAGCACGTTTGAGTTGCCCGGTATTGAAAGCGATTTGCCCAGCAATCAGCGCGACCGGCACGGCGTGTCTCTGCGCCAGTGTCAGGACATTTCCGACGACCTTGCCGTGCAGAGAACTCTCGTCGAAGCGGCCCTCGCCGGTGATAATCAGCTGCGCCCGGGTCAGAGCGCGGGGGAGCCCGCTGAGTTGAGCAAGAAATTCGGCACCCGGGATGATGCCGGCATCCCAGAGCGCAGCAAAACCCCAGGCTGTTCCGCCCGCCGCGCCCGCACCCGGTGTTTCGGGGTCTATCGGAGTTTCGAGTGTCTGGGAAAAGCGGCGTAGCCCGGAATCGAGCAGCAGTACCTCGGCCGAACTCGCACCCTTTTGCGGTGCGAAAGTGAGGGCTGCGCCACTTTGGCCATAAAGCACAGACACGACATCGGTGAGGAGAAAGACGCCTCCGGGCGGAGGCGGGCGCATTTTCGAGCGGTCAGCCCGGGAAAGCTGGTTAAGCGCCCCACCGCCATCAGCCAGTGCTCGGCCGGCGGAGTCGAAAAGTCGCAGCCCGAGCGCACACAGCGCACCAGCGCCAGCGTCGGTCGAGGCCGATCCGCCAAGGCCGATCAGTAGCTTCTGGGCGCCGGCATCGAGGGCGTGCCCGATGACTTCGCCGAGGCCGCGGGTGGATGCGCCGCAGGCATCCGGCAACCGCATGAGCGGGAGACCACTGCACTGAGCGAGTTCGACCACTGCGGTGCCATCGGGCAGCAGAAGCCATTGGCCGCGTGTCGGTCGACCGTCGGGGCCGGTCACCTCGCCGGCGTCGCGACGACGTGCGCCGGCAATAGAGAGCTCGATCGCGTCGAGGGTACCCTCACCGCCGTCGGCCTGCGGAACCAGCACCAGCTCGTCGCCTGGCAAAATCTCGCGCCAGCCGGCGGCGATTTCCGCAGCGACGGCTGACGCCGAGAGGGAGGATTTGAAGGAATCCGGGGCGATCACCACCGTGCGGCGCGGGGCCAAGGTAGGGGGGGTCATTTCGGAAGCACAGCGTTCAATCCCCCAGCACAGCGGTCATTCCAGCAGCAACAGGATCAGCTGAATCAGGACCGCCAAGATACCGATTGCCATCAGCATGATTCCGGTAACGCGAAACACCCGGCCGTCGGTAGAGGGATGATCGAGGCGACCGTTTTCGGAATTGCGCGGGTCGAAGAAAACGGTGACCTCATCGCCGATGGTGTGATCAGCGGCATCCGCCAGGGGAATCGGCGCCGACTGCAGTTCTCGGTCGAGATCGAGCCAACGAATCCAGGGATGTGCTGTCCCCGCAGGTGAGGCGATGACCACCCCGCAGGTCTCCTCAAAACGCTTGGCCCAGGCACGGCGGGCCAGCCCGATCAGGAGCAGCACACTCCCGGGCACCAGCGCCAACCAGGTGAGCAGCTCCAACGCGAGCGAGATGGCGTCCGACGGAGTGAGCACCCTTCGATAGTAGGAGAGCTTCAGCGGCCACGCACACAGACCGGCGTCATCCGTGCGGTGTTGCACAGCGTTTTCGGGCGATGACAACCCTGGTCGAATTCCTCGGTCGTGCAGTGCGGTCAGGCCAGGTCGAAGGCTAGCGTCGCTGCGAAAAAAGTTTTTTGAGGAACTGCGTAATGAGATTGAGGATTTGGACTCTTATAACTGAGGCCACTTCTGGACTTCACGCTACCTAAGGAAAATCACGCATGGTCGATAGCCCAGCCCCCGCCCTTCCCCGCCACCAACCGGTGCGTTCCCGCGCAACCTCAACCCTCGACGCGCTGCTGAAAAGCGCCGCGCTGATCGTGCACTCGGTCGGGGCGGAACGTTTGACTTCGGAACTGGTGGGCATCGGATCCGGGTACTCCATCGGCACCGTATATCGCTACTTTCTAAATCGACTGCACATTCTTGACGCGCTGAGCCAGCAGAACATGGACCGTTTTGTGAAGGATTGCCTGCCGAGCATCACCCCCCGACGCCATTCCACTTGGCTGGATGCCTTCACAAGCGTGCTCGACTACTTTGAGCTTGAATTCGCGACCCGGCCGGGGTTTCGCTCCATCCGTTTCGGCGATCACCTCGACAGCCGCATTGGCGCTCGGAATCAAACGAACATTGCCCGAGCGGCGTCGATTTTTGCCTCCACCCTGGGAGATAACTACCCCGCGATTGTGGGAACCGCAGTGTTGGAGCGAATCGAAGTAGCCCTACTGATCCACGACTCGCTGCTTGCCCGAGCGTTTGCGCATTCTGATCTGGGTGACACCCGGCTGATCGCCGATTCTCGCCAGGTGGCTATCAGCTACCTCACGGCACTAGACCCGACGTGGCTGGCGCCCGGTTCGACGGCACCGAAGGAGCCCTTAGCTAGCTCATAGCTTCTTCTTAGTCAGCACCAAATCACCGCAACCTCAATGGAATTTCGATCGAGCTCGCACCATCCAGCTCGTCGCGGTGCTTGTTGTAACCGTGTCTGCGGCGGGCGTGGCAGGGCTGTTCGCCGTCGATTCCGCGATTGCGGCCACGGAACACGCCTCCCGCTCGCTGATGGCCACGACCCGGGCGTCGGTGGCGGTTCCGTCACCTTCGGGGTCGCTCCGTCTGCGCCGGTGGCAGCACCAGATACCTCGGCGGGGGAGGCCGCGGGTGGCAGCTACTGTGATGTTTTGCAACCGCTCTCGGGTCACCCCGAACTTATGCAGGGCGACGACGTACACCCGACACCCGTCGCCGCGAAAACACCGTGAGTGAAACAAGCTGCGTCGGGAATCGACGGGCAGAACCAAATTCGCCGCCGATTTAGCCACCTCAACTCCGCTGCGGGTTTCTGCCGCGGTGTCCCACACCCCGCAACTGATTGCGGCATCGGCCGCGGTGGGCGATAAAATTCGCCTAGCGGATGCAGAGCTTGCGTCGATGACTGCGAGAGTGCCGCCGCCGCCGTAACGCCTGTTCCGCAGCCACCCCGCCGGACCGCGGGAATGGGTCCGAACTCCTACTGCAAGGTCATCAGTGCCCAATTTGCTTTTCACAACCCCAAGGCTTTCAACGCTTACACGGTTTCTCGCCCTGGCACTGGGGATTTCCCTTGCTCTCACCGGATGTTCCGCTCCTGTGCTGCCCGCCATCGATGTGAAGTATGCGAAATATTACGAACAAGTCGTTGTCTGGACCGCCTGCGGAACCGGGTTGCGTTGCACGACGGCGATGGCACCCCTCGATTGGAATCAGCCGCAGGGCGTCACCATCACACTGGCGCTGGTGAAGCGTCAAGCACTCGGGACCAGAAGGGGATCGATTCTGGTCAACCCCGGTGGCCCGGGCGAATCCGGGGTGGCAATGATTACCGACTCCGTCGATGCCGTCGACGCGACCCTCAGAAAGAACTTCGACATCGTTGGATTCGATCCGCGCGGAGTGGGTAAATCCACGCCGGTAAGTTGCTTCACCGCGGCAGAGAAGGACCGCTACCTCTACGGGATCGTTCCGGGCGACATCGGTTCGGACCAGTGGATCGACGGGAAAACCATTGTGGAGCAGTCCTATGCCGCTGCCTGCGCAAAAAATACCGGCCCATTACTGGCTCACGTCGACACGCAAAGCGCCGCCCGAGATCTCGATGTGCTTCGAGCAATACTCGGTGAGACCAGACTGAATTATTTGGGCTATTCCTACGGCACGTTTTTGGGAACGGTGTACGCGGGGCTGTTCCCGCAGCGGGTCGGAAGAATGGTTTTCGACGGAATCGACAACCCGTGGGCGTCGGCCGCGGCCGACGGAAAGGGCGAGGCTGCGCCATCCGATTCCTTCGAATCTGCACTGCACGCTTTTCTAGCCAGCTGTGTGTCGGGCTCCACGGAGGCGGTCGCAGACCAGAGCTGCGCCTACCGCGGCTCGGCGGACTCCGCGATGACCGCGGTCGCAGCCCTCTTAAGCTCAGTGTCCAAGACACCGCTGAAGAATGTCGACGACAGAATGCTGGGGGGCTCAACCCTGTACACCGCGATCACCAATCATCTCTACAGCCTCGGAGCGTGGCCCGACCTAAACATCATGTTGCGGGACGTGCAGGCGGGCGATCCACACACCGCCTTTGAGTCGGCGGACAGCGCGAACGGTCGCGGCGGTGATGGCGGCTACGAAGGCAACAGCAGCGATGCGTTTCGTGCGATCAACTGTCTAGACGGCACCGCTGGTGGTGACCCATTGGCGATGAAGGAGCAGGCGGCAGAACTCGTGAAGGGGGCGCCGGTCTTTGGAATTTATGAGGCCTACGGCGCACTGGATTGTTCATCGTGGAGCGCAGCAGCGAAGCCGATGATGGATCCGGTGACCGCCGAGGGGGCGGCCCCAATTTTGCTCTTGGGCACCACCAACGATCCGGCCACTCCCTACGAGGATGCCCAAGCGCTTGCCGAGCAATTGAGCGACGGCCACCTCGTGACCTACACGGGGGAGGGGCACACCGCCTACAACCTCGGCAACTCCTGCGTTGATAATGCCGTCGATCGCTATTTTGTGTCCGGAACCGTTCCCGACTCCGATCCCAAATGTTGACCTGAAACGCGATAAGCCAACCCGCGCACGGGTTGGCTTATCGGTAGGCGGGGTGACGGTTAGGCCTGCTTGCGGCTGGCCCGCCGGTCGGTCATCACCGCGGTACCGATGACGAACCCGATGACGACGGGCTGCAGGATGCGCGACACGTTGAGCAGCGACATCCCGTTGTTGAGAACCGGGCGCTACTTGAGTGTTGCGACGTCGATCACGAAGCGGTAGCGAACGTCGGAGCTAAGCACACGCTCGTAGGCGGCGTTGATGCCATCGGCCGAAATGACTTCAACCTCAGGGGCGATGTTGTGCTCGGCGCAGAAATCGAGCATCTCCTGCGTTTCGCGGATGCCGCCGATGGTGGATCCGGCAAAGGATCGGCGATTGGTGAACAGGGTGAACACGTGCAGGGGGAGCGCCTCGGGCGGTGCCCCAACGTTCACCATGGTGCCGTCGAGGGCCAGCATCGACAGGTAGGAGTCGAGTTCGAGCTTGGCGCTCACGGTATTGATGATCAGGTCAAAAGTATTTGCGAGGGTCGTGAAGGTTTCACTGTCGCTTGTGGCGTAGTAGTGATCCGCTCCGAAGCGCAGGCCGTCATCGCGCTTGCTCAGCGACTGTGAAAGCACGGTAACCTCCGCGCCCATCGCGTGAGCGATTTTGACCGCCATGTGGCCGAGCCCGCCCATGCCCACCACCGCGACCTTCTTTCCCGGGCCGGCGTTCCAGTGGGCCAGAGGGGAGTAGGTCGTGATGCCGGCGCAGAGAAGCGGTGCGGCCGCCTCGTAGGGGATGTTCTCGGGCACTTTCAGCACGAAGTGCTCGACCACAACGATGTGCGTTGAGTACCCGCCCTGGGTGATCGTGCCGTCTTGATCGGTAGCGGCATAGGTGCCGGTATTGCCCTTCAGGCAGTACTGCTCAACCCCGGCAAGGCAGTTGGCGCATGCTCCGCAGGAGTTCACCATGCAACCAACCCCCACCCGGTCACCGACGCGGTGCAACGTCACCTCGGTGCCCACCTCGGTGACAACTCCGACAATTTCGTGGCCCACCGTGAGCGGGTACGGCATCGGGCCCCATTCGCCGCGCACGGTGTGGATGTCGGAATGGCAGATTCCGGAGTAGGCGATTTCGATCAGCACATCGTGGGCACCGACGGCGCGCCGTTCAATGGTGGTGCGAACGAGCGGTTCGGTGGCGGAGGTCGCGGCGTAGGCGTTGACGGTGGTCGTGTTCACGGTTGACAAGAAAACTCCAGTTTCGTTTTGTCGGTGTGGTTTGCAGCGTAATGCGGCTTCCGGCGGCACGACTCTGGGCTCGCGATCGGTTCGGTTCCAGTCAAGCTCAGTTTTTCGTCGACGCTGACCATTAGGGCGCACACCATCGCAGCTTTGACGAGTCCCGGCTGCGGTGCATCGGTGCCTCAGGCAGTCGAATCGGTGACAGCATGATTCAGATGACCGACCTGATGGCGCGCAATTCACTGTTCGACCGGGGAATCGCCCTCGGCCTCACCTGGACGCGGGGTGAGACTCCCGGCGGTCGACCTACCATTTACTTGCCACTGCGCGACCCACTGGCGTTGCGGGCCTCGCTTTACCCCTTTTCCCACAACTGGATGCTCAGTTGGACCTCGCCCATGCACGGCACCGAGACGATCAAAGTCGACAAACTCGGGCGAGATTTGCGAGTGGTGCTTCAGGCCTTGGGAGCCGCAATTGTGCTCGTAATCGATCGATCGGTCGACTCGGAGCCGACATCCGCTCTGCAAATCATCGGTTTTCTCGGGGCACTGGGAGTAGCTCTCGAGGATGACGCGATATTGGCCACAGCGGTGGCAGGGAGACAGCGCGCGCAAAACCGCGTGGGGTGAATGCGTGGTGCCCCCAGGCAGATTCGAACTGCCGCCACCGCCTCCGGAGGGCGGTGCTCTATCCCCTGAGCTATGGGGGCCCAAGTGCCTTCCTACGCTATCAGGGTGTCGAGGTGGTGACGTGCGCGGCGCTCTGTCACCCGCGCTCAATAGGGTGTGGGCATGAGCGATAACCCAGCGGCCCCCGGCATCCGCGCCCCCCGAACTGCGCAGCCCGCCTTTCCAATTTTTGATCCGGATGCGGCCCCGGCGAACCCGGTAACCCTCGTTCAGGAGTGGTTGGCATTCGCGGTCGCTGGCGGGGTCTCGCAACCGAAGGTGATGACGCTCGCCACCGCATCCGCCGCGGGAATTCCGTCGGCGCGCAGCCTGCTGCTGCAGCACATCACCGATGAGGGGTTTTGGTTCGCAAGCCTCGCCGACACGCCGAAGGGGCGGGAGCTTGCCGAGAACCCGTGCGCCGCCCTCACCCTGTACTGGCGGGAGCATGGTCGGCAGGTGCGGGTGAGCGGTGCGGTGACGGTGGGCCCGCGAGAGACCGCCGAAGGGGACTTTCGCGCCCGGCACCCGAATGCTCGGGCGCGGGCAATCGCCGGGGAGCAGAGCGAAGTATTGCCGCCTATTGATGAGATGTCCCGCCTTATTGCGGGGGCTGCGTCGCAGCTCGACGGGGAGCCAGAATTTGTTCCGCAGGATTGGACCGCCTACGTGGTGGCACCCGACATGGTCGAATTTTGGCAGGCTGCCGCAGGTCACGAAGAACTGCGATTGCGCTATCGGCGCGAGGGTGCCGGGTGGGCGAAAGAACGGCTCTGGCCCTAGGGATCGAGTTGCAGGCATTCGCGGCAAAACGGCGGTGTCGCGACGTGCCAAGATTTCCTAATGCAACGCAACGTCACCTCCCATCTTGAGCTCGAGATCCGCGGCCGCACCAAAATTGTCTTCAGCGTCGCGGTGGCGCAAAACAATCTTCTCGGCGCTGAGAGCCTGAGCTTTGTTCTCGATGGCGTGGAGGTTGGGTCGAAAGAAATTATCGACCGGCACGGAACGCGGCTGCACCAGGTGATCGCCACCCCTGGAGCCATGGTGGTCGACTACGCCGCCGAGATTGTGGGCACGAGTCTTCCGATTTATAGCGAAGACATCGAGCAGATCAGCTACCTGCGCCAGAGTCGCTACTGCGAATCCGACGTGCTTACCCCCACTGCGCGCGCCGAATTTTCCGGTCTCGTGGGTCACGAATTGTTGGCCGCGGTGAGCTCCTGGGTCGGCACCAAATTGCGCTACCTGCGCGGCTCGAGCCGATCTACCGATGGGGCGGTGCACACCCTGCTGCTGCGAGCCGGGGTTTGCCGCGACTTCGCCCACGTGGCCATCGCGCTGCTTCGCGCCCTCGGCATCCCGGCCCGAATGGTGTCGGTTTATGCTCCGGGGCTCACCCCGATGGACTTTCACGCAGTTTGCGAGGCCTATGTTGATGGCAGCTGGCATCTAATCGACGCGACCGGGCTCGCACCGCGGCAAAGTCTCGTGCGCATTGCCACCGGCCGCGACGCCGCGGATGTCGCATTCCTCACCAACCACTGGGCCGACCTGATCTTACGCAAGCTCACGGTGACCGCGATGGTCGATGAGTTGCCCGTTGACGACACCCGGCAACTGGTGGCGTTGGGCTAGAGCCAGAAGTTAGGCCAGCGCGCCCATCACGACGCTCATCAGTGGCCGAGCATCGGCGGGGGTTGCAAACGCCGTCGAAGAAAGTGCGATCCAATAGGGCCCGACGAATCGTTGGAGAACGCCAACGCCGTGACTTACGGCGAAGTGTTCACCCGATGCCGTGGCCGTACCAGCTGTGGCGTTTAGCGCGGTGAGCGAGGTCGCTGATGGACGGGCCACAGCCAGGTCAATGGTGATTTTGCTGCTCTGCTGGAGCCAGCCGCAGGCGACTCCGCTCATGGCCAGAGCATTCGCGCCAGCAGTCTTCGCGGTCGGAACGTAGCCTGCAATCACCCCGAAGTTCGGGTCGTAGTTGTACATGCTCTGCAGCGACACGAGGTCGAGACATTTTTTTGCTACGGCCGTACCCGAGAGCGGTGCCGCCGTTGCCGTTGCCGTTGCCGTCGGTTTGCTGGAGTTACCGGGAGCGGGCGAAGTCGCGCCGGGGGTATTTGACGCGCCGGGCGAGGCTCCTGCCGACGCGGTGGCGGTTGAGGGTTTCGTCGAAACCGAAACAGACGCCGAGGGCGAGGCCAAACCTCCGGGATCCGCGCAGCCGCTGAGGGCCACAACAAGCACAGCCACAAATGCCGAAGAGATCCCTATGGTCAGCCAAGGAGTGCGGGTGGGGCGAGGCATCCGGATGCTACGTGACAATTGTTCGACCTCTCAGACGGTGTTTTCCCATCCTCCTGTACGGCACCGCGGGCAGGGCCCAAGGCGCGCCACGGTCGGCGGATAGAATTAGCCCCCGTGACTCCCGCTGAACTCTCCGCATTCCTCCTGGCCGCTGTCGGCCGCGTGATCGCCCGCTTAGAGGCGCAAGCTGAACCGCTGGCCGAACTTACCGTCGTCGACCTCGCTCTTGACCGCCCGAAAAATCGCGACCACGGCGATTGGGCGTCGAACATCGCACTGAAGCTGGCGAAGAAGTTGGGTACCAATCCGCGGGAGCTCGCTGCCGTATTCGCCGAAGAGTTCAGCCTGATTGAGGGTGTGGCCTCGGTGGATGTTGCCGGCCCCGGTTTTATCAACCTCACACTGGATGCCGCTGCCGCCGGGGCCCTCGCGAAGACCATCGTGGAGCTCGGCGCCGAGTACGGCCGCGGCGACCTCTACGCCGGCGTCACCATTAACCTCGAGTTCGTCTCGGCGAACCCCACCGGACCGATCCACATCGGAGGGGTGCGCTGGGCCGCCGTCGGCGACAGCCTTGCGCGCATCTTCACCGCCGAGGGCGGGATCGTGACCCGGGAGTACTACTTCAACGATCACGGCGCGCAAATCGACAAATTCGCTCGCAGCCTGCTGGCGAGCTTTCACGGCGAGCCCGCACCGGAAGACGGCTACGGCGGCCAGTACATCTCCGACATTGCCGACCGCGTAGTGGACGAGCACGCCGGTGATCTCGCCCTGCTCAACCGGGATGACGCCCAGGAACTGTTTCGCGCCCGTGGCGTCGACCTGATGTTCACCGACATCAAGGCGAGCCTGCACGACTTTGGGGTCGACTTCGACGTCTACTTTCACGAGAATTCGCTGCACGAATCCAACGCGGTTGCGCACGCGATCGCACGCCTTCGCGAACTCGGCCACATGTACGAGGCCGAGGGCGCCACCTGGCTGCGCACCACCGACTTTGGAGACGACCGCGACCGCGTGGTGATCAAGAGCGACGGTGAGGCTGCCTACATCGCCGCCGACCTTGCCTACTATCTGAACAAGCGCGAACGCGGCTTCGAACGCAACCTGATCATGCTCGGGGCCGACCACCACGGCTACGTCGCGAGGCTAATGGCCATGGTTTCGGCCTTTGGCGATACCCCGCGCTACCACCTCGAAATTCTGATCGGCCAAATGGTGAACCTGCTGCGCGACGGCCAGCCGATGCGCATGAGCAAGCGCGCCGGCACCGTGGTGACCATGGAGGATCTGGTCGACGCGGTAGGAGTGGATGCCGCCCGCTACGCCCTCGTGCGCAGTAGCAGTGACTCGCAACTTGACGTCGACCTCGACCAGCTCGGTAAGCGCACCAACGACAACCCGGTGTTTTACGTGCAGTACGCTCACGCCCGCACCCGGTCGGTGGCGATCAACGCCGCGGCATCCGGAGTTGATCGCAGCGTGTTTGACGCCTCCCTTCTCACCCATGACAGCGAGAGTGTGCTGCTCGGCGTGTTGGCAGAACTGCCACGGGTGGTGCGTCAGGCCGCAGAGCTGCGCGAACCGCACCGCATCGCCCGCTACTGCGAAGAACTTGCCGGGGCCTATCACCGCTGGTACGACAATTGTCGAGTCACGCCCCTCGGTGACGAAGAGGTCAGCGACCTGCACCGCACGCGGCTGTGGCTCAACGACGCCACCGGAACCGTGCTGCGCAACGGGCTCGGCCTCCTCGGCGTGAGTGCACCAGACCGGATGTAGCCTTCAGTCGTGCGCAAGCGAATGATCGGGGCGCTCGTAGCGCTGGTAGTGGTAACCGCGGCATTAGTCATTGCCGATTCGGCGATTCGCAGCTACGCCAGCGAGCGCATCGCCAGCGAGCTGAGAACCGCATTCAAATTAGCGCCGACCGCCCCGCTGCGCGTCGATGTACAGGGTTTTTCCGCTCTTCTGCAATTGGCCCAGCAGCGTCTCGACCGGGTGGAAGTGCGCGCCGACACCGTGACGTTCGACGGTCTAACCGGTTCGGCGATACTCACGGCCACCGGCGTGCCGCTGGATGCTGCGGCATCCGTCTCCCGTCTCTCTCTGGAATTTGGCCTCAACGCCACCCGGCTGCGCACGCTTTCGGCAAGCCTGAGCGAGCTAAAGGTCAGTGCGGTGGCGCTGGCCGACCCGAACGTCGTGGTGACCGCGCCACTGTCGCTGCTCGGGCTCAGCGTTCCGGTCGAGGTGGCAATTCGGCCCTCGGCCGCAGCCGGTGCGCTCGTGCTCACGCCCACCACCGTGTCGGTGGCCGGAATTGCATTGCCGGCCGAGCAATTGTCACGCCGGTTCGGTGCGGGGGCTACGGCCGCGCTGGCAGGGCGAACCGTGTGCGTGGCCAAGTATCTGCCCGCGGTGCTCAGCCTGAGCCGTGCCGAGGTGCAGAACAACAAACTCGTACTCACCCTCGCTGGCACCGGGGTACGACTCAACGCCACGACGCTCTCCGCGGTGGGGCGCTGCGTTTAAGCAACTGCGGCTGCCAGCACCCTCGGCAAGCGTTCGCTAGAATTCAACGGGCAGGCTCAACCGAACTCGGTGAGCGCGCCTCACCGTCGTTTGTCTCCCCGTGAGGTTATCTGTGTCCCGTAATCCGCTCGCTCCGTCGTGGCTCGTGCAGCCCCAAAGTGCCAATGCGCTCGCACCCCGTGTCTGGTCGCACAATGCCGTACGTGCGGCATCTGGCGAGATCGAGGTCGCCGGGGTGAGCTCCACTGCCCTCGCGCTCCAATTCGGCACGCCGCTGTTCGTGATTGACGAAGCGGATGTTCGCGCCCGAGCCGTTGAGGCCGTTGCCGTGTTTACGCGCGAGTTCGCCCGCATCGGTGCTGCCACCCACATCTATTACGCCGGCAAGGCGTTTCTGTCCACCGAAGTCGCCCGATGGGTGACCGAGGCGGGACTGAACATCGACGTCTGCAGCGGGGGAGAACTCGCCGTGGCCCTGGCCGCTGGTGTTCCCGCCGAAAAGCTCGGCTTTCACGGCAACAACAAGTCGCACGCCGAAATCGAGCGCGCGGTGGCTCTCGGCGTGGGAGTGATCGTGATCGACAGCCTGATCGAGATTGAGCGCGTGGCGGATGCCGCGGCGCACCACGGTCGCACGCAAGCCGTACGCCTGCGCGTGAACACCGGCGTGCACGCCCATACCCACGAGTACCTCGCCACCGCGCGCGAGGACCAGAAGTTTGGGATTACCCTGGCCGACGCGCCGGCCGCGGTGGCCGGCATCCGCTCGCATGCGTCCCTGTGCTTTTTGGGGCTGCATTCGCACATTGGCTCGCAGATTTTTGGTACCGACGGGTTCGGCGAGGCGGTGAGCCGGCTGCTGGAGCTGCACGCGCAGCTGCTGGCGACCGGCCCGGTGCCCGAGCTCAACCTCGGCGGCGGATTTGGCATTGCCTACACCGACGTAGACGAGCCGGTCGGCTTCTCGGAAATCGCGGCGGCGCTGGCTGACTACGTGCTTGCAGCCGCAACGCGTCTCGGCATCCGCGTTCCCGCTATTGCCTTGGAGCCCGGCCGCGCCATTGTCGGCCCTTCAACATTCACCCTGTACGAGGTCGGCACGATCAAAAACGTGGAGGTGACCGGTGCAAACGGCGACACCTCCGTGCGCCGCTACGTGAGCGTCGACGGCGGAATGAGCGACAACGTGCGCACCGCCCTCTACGCCGCCGACTACTCGGTGCGCATCGCCAATCGGGCCTCGGATGTCGCCGCCGAGCTCGTGCGCGTGGTCGGTAAGCACTGCGAAAGCGGTGACATTGTCGTGCTCGCCGACTATCTGCCGGGCGACGTTACCCCGGGTGACCTGCTCGCTGTGCCGGCCACCGGCGCCTACTGCTGGTCGCTGGCCAGCAACTACAACTATCTCGGCCGGCCCGCCGTTGTCGCAGTGCGCGACGGCGCCGCGCGCGTGATCGTGCGCCGCGAGACCGAGGCGGATCTGCTCTCTCGTGACGCCGGCATCTCATCGCCCAGTCTTCCAACACCCGAACAAGCAGCGCAGCCCGTAATGAATGGAATCGCATGATCGAATATCGCAACCTCCGCGTGGCCCTCCTCGGTGCCGGCTCGGTCGGTGCTCAAGTCGTCAAGCTGCTGCTGCAGCACGGCGACGAGCTCGCCCAGCGTTCCGGTGCCGGACTCGAGCTCGTCGGCGTTGCCGTGCGCGACCTCGACGCGCCGCGCACTGCCGATATTCCAAAGCACCTCCTCACCACCAACGCCGAAGAGCTCATTCTCGGTGCCGACATCGTGGTGGAGCTCATTGGTGGGCTGGAGCCCGCCCGCAGCTACATTCTTCAGGCGCTGAACTCCGGAGCCGACGTAATTACCGCCAACAAAGCACTGTTGGCAACGCACGGCCCCGAGCTGTTTGAGGCGGCCGAGCAGGTAGGCGCGCAGCTCTACTACGAGGCCGCCGTGGCAGCCGCGATTCCGATCATCCGACCGCTGCGCGACAGCCTCGCCGGCGACCGCATCCAGCGCATCATGGGCATCGTCAACGGCACCACCAACTTCATTCTTGACCGGATGGATACGGCCGGAGAGTCCCTCGAACACGCCCTGGCCACCGCCACCGAACTCGGCTACGCAGAAGCCGACCCGACCGCCGACATCGAAGGTTACGACGCGGCGCAAAAAGCCGCCATTCTGGCCAGCCTCGCCTTTCACACCACGGTGCCGATCGACAAGGTGTACCGCGAGGGCATCACCGCGGTCACCCTTGATCAGGTGGAGGCGGCCAAAAAGGCCGGCTACGTCGTGAAACTTCTGGCCATCGCCGAGCGGGTAACCGATCCCGCGACCGGAGTCGAGGGGGTCAGCGCCCGGGTGTACCCCGCGCTCATTGCCCGCACGCATCCTCTCGCCACCGTTCACGGCGGAAAAAACGCCGTCTTTATCGAGGCCGAAGCCGCCGGTGACCTGATGTTCTACGGCGCCGGTGCGGGTGGCGTCGAAACCGCCTCGGCCGTTTTGGGCGACCTGGTTTCCGCTGCCCGCCGTCACGTCATTGGCGGACCGGGGGTGGCCGAATCCAACAACGCCAACCTGCCGATTCTGCCCATCGACCGCGTGATCACCCGCTACCAGATTACCCTCAGCGTGGTGGATCAGCCGGGCGTCTTAGCCGCCGTTGCCACCCTCTTCAGCGAGCACGACGTCTCAATCGAGACCGTGCAGCAGAGCGTTGCCCCCTTGGCCCCCGCCGAGCGGGCCGGCGACACCGAACTCGGGGCTACCCTAGTGATCGGCACGCATCAGGCCGCTGAGGCCGATCTGTCAGCCACCGTGCTCGCCCTCGCGGCGAGTGCCGTGGTGCATTCCGTGACATCCGTTCTCCGAGTTGAAGGTAACGAGTAATGCCAGAAGACGTGGTGCCCGCGGGCACGAACCAGTCCCCGATGAGCCGGCAGTGGCGCGGGCTGTTGCGCGAATACGCCGACCGCCTCAACATCACCGAGGCCACGCCGATTGTCACCCTCGGTGAGGGCGGTACGCCGCTGATCGCCGCGCCCGCGCTGAGCGCGCGCACCGGGGCGAACGTGTTCGTAAAGTACGAGGGGATGAACCCCACCGGATCCTTCAAGGATCGCGGCATGACAATGGCCATTTCCAAAGCGGTTGAGCACGGCGCCAAAGCGGTTATCTGCGCATCCACCGGAAACACCTCGGCGTCTGCCGCCGCCTACGCCGCGCACGCCGGAATCACCTCGGTCGTGCTCATCCCGGCCGGCAAAATCTCGATGGGAAAACTCAGCCAGGCCGTGGCGCACAATGCCGAAATTCTTCAGGTCGAAGGTAATTTCGACGACTGCCTCGAGATTGCGCGCGAACTGGCAGCGTACTACCCGGTGCACCTGGTGAACTCGGTAAACCCCGACCGCATCGCCGGTCAAAAGACCGCCGCGTTTGAGGTTATCGAGGTGCTCGGAGATGCGCCCGACTTCCATTTCATCCCCGTGGGTAACGCCGGAAACTACACCGCCTACTACCGCGGTTACAGCGAAGACCTCGCGCGCGGTGCCTCCACCAAGTTGCCCCGCATGTTCGGCTTCCAAGCCGAAGGCAGCGCGCCGCTCGTGCGCGGCGAGGTCGTAAAGAACCCGGAAACCATCGCCAGCGCGATTCGCATTGGCAACCCCGCCTCCTGGAACTTCGCCATAGAGGCGCACGCCGGCAGCAACGGCTACTTCGGTGCTATCTCCGACGCGAACATTCTGGAAGCCCAACGCATTCTCTCGGCCGAGGTCGGCATTTTCGTCGAGCCGGCCTCTGCGATCAGTGTCGCCGGACTCCTCGAGCGCTCAGCCGCGGGAGAGGTGCCGAAGGGCTCGAAGGTGGTTCTCACCGTTACCGGCCACGGCCTGAAAGACCCGCAGTGGGCATTGCGTCGCGCCGACGGAACCGACGTGTCACCGCGCCTGGTGCCGATCGACATTACCGAGATTGCGGGAATCCTTGGCCTGCAGAAGGTCGCTGAGTGACCCTCGCCCTCCGGGCCGTGCCGTTGGATCGCTCCGTTACGGTGCGGGTTCCGGCCACCACCGCGAACCTTGGCCCAGGATTCGACACCCTTGGGCTTGCACTGTCGCTCTACGACGAGCTGACAGTCACCGTGCGCGCTGAGCCCGGCGTGTTCGTGAACGTCATCGGCGTTGGCGCGGGAGAAGTGCCGACCGACGACAGCAATCTCGTCATCACCGCCCTGCGATACGCGCTCGGTGTGCACGGCTACGACCTGCCGAACCTTGACGTCGTAGCGCGCAACGCGATTCCACACGGGCGTGGGCTCGGGTCATCCGGCGCCGCGATCGTTGCGGGCATTATGGCGGCGAAGGGCCTGCTCGAGGGGCTCGTGGAGATTGACTCGGATGCCCTGCTGTCGATGGCGACCGAGCTGGAGGGCCACCCCGACAACGTCGCCCCCGCACTCTTCGGTGGACTCACCATTGCCTGGACCACGGATGCCGGGCCGCAGCACAAGAAGCTGATGGTGCACCGCGGGGTTTCCCCCCTCATTTGTGTGCCCGAAGCCACAATGTCGACAAAGTTGGCGCGAAGCCTGCGGCCCGAATCAGTGCCGCACGAAGATGCCATCTTCAACGTCTCACGGTCTGCGCTGCTGATTGCAGCGCTCATTCAGAGCCCCGAACTGCTGCTGGCGGCCACCGAAGATCGCCTGCATCAGAGCTATCGCGCTGCCGCGATGCCCGGTACCGACACCTTGATCGGCACCCTCCGCTCACACGGTCTCGCCGCGGTGGTTTCCGGTGCCGGACCCTCCATTTTGGTGCTCTGCAGCGACCCTGCGCAGCGTCTAGAGGCAGCCTCCGTGGTCTCGGCCGACACGGCCACGCCCTGGCTCAACCTCATGCTTGCCGTTGATTTCAAAGGTGCTACAGTGAACTCGCACCCGGTGGAAGCGTTGGCCCGGCCAAAAGCCACGACCTCACCCGCATCTTAGATCTCGTCGTGCCGCCCGGAGCATTCAATTAGCAATCGCTACTTCCGCTTTATAACCCTGCGCCTTCTCAATGGTGCAATCCGGCTCTAAGCGGATAACCGATCAGCTTCCCCTCGGAGACATTTCGCCCGGGGCGAAAGGAACCAAACTCAGTGTCAGACGTCAATGTCCGCGAATCCGCCGCGGATTCCCGTGCCCCCCTGAGCGCCCTGCGCCTGCCGGAGCTTCAAGCTCTCGCCGCGCAGCTCGGCATCAGTGGCACCTCAAAACTACGTAAAGGAGAACTCGTGAACGCAATCACCGAGGCTCAGAACTCTTCCCAAGGCCAGCCGTCGTCCTCCGCGGATGCCACGGAGGCAGCAGCCACGACCGAATCGGCCCCCGCGGTCGAGACATCCGCTGACGCTGCGCCCGTCGAAACGGCCGCAGCTGTTGAGACCGCAGTGGTTGAAACCGCAGCTGTTGAAACCGCAGCTGTCGAAGCTTCCGCTTCCGAAAGCACCGCTTCCGAAAGCACCGCTGCCGAAAGCACCGCCGCCGAACACGCCGCGACTGAGATCGGCGCTGATTCTGTTGCCGTCGATTCTGTTGCCGTCGAGCCTGTTGCCGTCGACGCCGCGCCCGTTGAGGCACCGCGCAAACGCGCATCCCGTCGTGTCAGCGCAGCCGCTGCTGCCCCGGCGGCCCTCCCGGATCCGATCATCGTTGCTGCCCCGCAGGTGGTGGCAGTTGACCATGCCAACCGTGGCGCTGCGGGAGTCACCGTTGCCCCTGTTGCCGACGTTCCGGTCGCCTCAGTTCGCAATAACTCTCGCTCCCGTTCAAACGGAGTGGCAGACGTAAACGAAACGGCCAATGCCAACACGAGCGGTAACTCCAACGGCACTGCAAACCGGGCGCCGAGCCGTCGCGTAACCTCCGCCGAAGTGAGTGCGCGTCACGCACCGGCCGGTGCCGTTGTTGAGCCCGATGCTTCCGCCGATGTCGTTGAGAACGCCACCGAAGCGGTCGAATCGGCAGTGCGTGCGCCGTCTCGTCGTCGTCGTGCCTCGGACGCCCGCAACACCGAGCCGCGCACCACCGACGCAACTGAATCCCTCGAGCTTCCCGTCGGCGCGGTCGCCGACGCAGCTCAAGTCTCCGGCGCCGACGGTGCCACCACAACCGCCCCTGGTACACCCGCCGACACCGAGGGAGAAACCGACGACCAGCCGCAGCAGCGCGGTAGCCGCAACCGTCGGAGCCGCGGCGATCGCAACGATCGCCAGCAGGATGACCGCCAGCAGAGTGACCGCCAGCAGAGTGACCGCCAGGTCGGGGAGGGTCAGTCGGTAGACGAAATCCCGACCACCGATGCCTCCGCCACGGATGCATCTGATGAAACCACCGAGAACACCCCGCGTAATGCACGCTCGGCGCGCACCACCCGAGCCGAGCGCGCCGAAATTCGCGACAACCAGCGGGCCGAGAACGCCACCCGAGATGCCGCCCAGCGCGGAGAAATTCAGCGGGCAGAGAACATCGGTCGCGACGAGAACCAGCGCGAACAGCGCGGTAACGCCCGCAATGACGGTGCCACACGCAACGAGCGTCAGCGCCCCGACGTTCAGCAGCGCACAGATGGCCAGCGCACAGATGGCCAGCGCACAGATGGCCAGCGAGGAGATGGTCGGGACAACGACCGGATGCTCCCGAACGATCTCGATAACGACCGCAACGGCCGCAACCGCTACCGCGACCGCAAGCGTCGCGGCCCGGGCGCCGGCGACGACTTCGAGCCCGAAATCACCGAGGATGACGTGCTCATCCCGGTCGCCGGAATCCTCGACGTGCTCGACAACTACGCCTTCGTGCGCACGAGCGGGTACCTGCCCGGCAACAACGATGTTTACGTCTCGCTCGGCCAGGTGAAGAAATACCACCTGCGCAAGGGGGATGCCGTGGTTGGCTCCATCCGCCAGCCGAGAGACAACGACTCCAACGGTCGCCAGAAGTACAACGCCATCGTGAGGATCGACTCGATCAACGGTTTCCCGATCGAGCAGGCTGCTGACCGCGTCGAGTTCAGCAAGCTCACCCCGCTCTACCCGCAGGAGCGTCTGCGACTTGAGACCGAGTCGACCAAGCTCACCACCCGCATCATCGACCTCGTGTCGCCGATCGGTAAGGGACAGCGTGGACTCATCGTTTCGCCTCCGAAGGCCGGCAAGACTCTCGTACTGCAGGCCATCGCGAACGCGATCGCCAAGAACAACCCCGAGGTTCACCTCATGGTCGTGCTGGTTGACGAGCGTCCCGAAGAGGTGACCGAGATGCAGCGCACGGTGAAGGGTGAGGTCATTGCCTCTACTTTTGATCGTCCGGCGGAGGATCACACCACCCTCGCCGAACTCGCTATCGAGCGGGCCAAGCGTCTGGTGGAGCTCGGCCACGATGTCGTCGTGCTGCTCGACTCGATCACCCGCCTGGGTCGCGCGTATAACCTTGCGGCGCCGGCATCCGGTCGCATTCTTTCCGGGGGAGTTGACTCTTCGGCCCTTTATCCGCCGAAGCGTTTCTTCGGTGCGGCACGCAACATCGAAGACGGTGGCTCGCTCACCATCATCGCGACCGCACTGGTGGAGACCGGATCCAAAATGGATGAGGTCATCTTCGAGGAGTTCAAGGGCACCGGCAACATGGAGCTGCGTCTTTCTCGCCAGCTCGCCGACAAGCGCATCTTCCCGGCCGTGGATGTCAACGCCTCCGGCACCCGCCGCGAGGAACTGTTGATGGGCGTCGACGAGACCAAGATCAACTGGAAGCTGCGCCGCGTGCTCTCCGGACTCGACACCCAGCAGGCGCTGGAAACCGTGCTGGGTCGTTTGAAAGAGACCACGAGCAACGTGGAATTCCTCATGCAGGTTCAGAAGTCGATGCCGGCGGCGCCTGGCTCAGAAAAAGAGTAAAGCGTGTTCGAGTCAGTCCAAACGCTACTGACCGAGCATGACGAGCTCCAGGTAATGCTGGCTGACCCGTCGCTGCACTCGGACCCGGCGCGATCCAAAAAGGTCAACCGGCGCTACGCCGAACTCGCTCGCATTGTTGCCTCGTACCACCTGTGGCAGCAGCAGAGCGATGATTTGTCCGCTGCCACCGAGATGGCGGTGGAGGATGTCTCCTTCGCAGAGGAACTTCCCGAGTTGCAGGCGAGCGTGGATGAGTCGTCGGAGAGACTGCGCCGACTGCTCATCCCGCGCGACCCCAACGATGCCCGAGACGTAATCATGGAGATCAAGATGGGGGAGGGCGGCGCCGAGTCGGCACTGTTTGCCGCCGACCTCCTGCGCATGTACCTGCACTACGCCGAGTCGAAAAAGTGGAAAACCGAAATTATCGAGCAAACCTCGAGTGACCTTGGCGGCTTCAAAGACGTGCAGCTTGCAATCAAGGGATCGTCCAACGATCCCGCGCAGGGCGTGTGGGCGCACCTCAAATACGAGGGTGGGGTGCACCGCGTGCAGCGGGTTCCCGCCACCGAGTCGCAGGGACGTATTCACACGTCGGCGGCCGGCGTGCTGGTCTTTCCGGAGGTCGATGAGCCCGAAGAGGTGGAGATCAGTCAGAACGATCTCAAGATCGATGTGTACCGCTCCAGCGGCCCCGGCGGTCAGTCGGTGAACACCACCGACTCGGCGGTGCGCATCACGCATCTTCCGACCGGCATCGTGGTGGCCATGCAGAATGAGAAAAGCCAGCTGCAAAACCGCGAGGCCGGTATGCGCGTGCTTCGTGCCCGGGTGCTCGCGCGTCAGCAGGAGGAGCTCGATGCCGCAGCATCCCTCGTGCGCAAGAGCCAGATTCGCACGATGGACCGCTCCGAGCGCATCCGCACCTACAATTTTCCCGAAAACCGCATCGCCGATCATCGCACCGGCTACAAGGCCTATAACCTCGACGCCGTGATGAATGGCGCGCTCGAAGCCGTAGTGGTGTCCTGCATTCAGGCAGACGAAGAGGCTCGGCTCGCCGACCTCGGCGACACCTCGCAGTAACGGGTGCGACACCAACGATGAGCGAGCTCTCGGTCGCTTCGGCACGCGATAATGCAATTTCAGCATTGACGGCTTCGGGAATCGAATCCGCCAACGTCGACGCCGAACTTCTGGTCGGTTGGGTGCTCGGCCTCAGCCGCGGTCAGGTGCAGGCGAAAGCAATCATCGGAACCTCAATATCTGAGCCGGATGCCGCAGCGCTCGCCGCCGCGGTGGCGAGACGCACCGCGCGCGAGCCGCTGCAGCACATCACCGGGCTCGCGCCATTTCGCAGCTTCGAGCTGGCGGTCGGCCCGGGAGTCTTCGTTCCCCGGCCCGAAACCGAGCTGGTGGCACAGTTTGCCATTGACGCGCTTAAGGCCGTGGCTCACGGTAATCCGATCGGAGTCGACCTCGGTACGGGCAGCGGGGCGATCGCGATTGCGCTGGCCACCGAGGTATTACATGCCACCGTTTATGGGGTCGAAAATTCGGCCGAAGCGTTTGTGTGGACTCAGAAAAACTTCGACTCCGTCGCGGGCGCCAACGCCCACCTTGTGTTTGGTGACCTCGCCGACGCACTACCGGAACTCAATGGCACGGTCGACGTCGTGATCTCCAATCCGCCGTACATCCCGCTCGGGGCGATCCCGCGAGATCCGGAGGTGCGTCTGTTTGACCCGGCGCATGCGCTCTACGGGGGAGTGGATGGATTGGATGTCGTGCACCTGGTGTCTGCAACGGCAAAGCGGTTGCTGCATCCGGGCGGCACCCTCGTTGTGGAGCACGGCGAGCTGCAGGGTGTGGCGATCGCGAGTCTGTTGCGCGCCGACGGCTGGAATGCCGTCGCCACCCATCGGGATCTGCTCGGTCGCGATCGTTCGACCACGGCACTGCGCTAAAGGCGAGAGCCGACCGCAATGACTGACTACCCCGGCAACCCGAACCGATTTTCGCGCTTCATCGAGCGGATCAATTCACGGCTCCGGCCCTACATCGGTGGGAGTCAGCTCGGGCCGCCGAATGAAGCACCGCTGGTGGCGCCCGCGCACGGCGGTGCGTGTCCGCTGTGCGGTCGCCCCATGGACCAACACACGGTGGATCGCTCCGGAGTTCGCACAATGTTGCACTGTCCGCGGTAGTTGGGGCGTTTCGGTTGATTAGCGTGCCTGCGGGAGGCGCTCGCATCGACGGCTACGCTAGAGACCGAAATGGCGACCATCTTTGACTGCTCTGACGACTCGAGCCTCCTGACCGGAATGCGCTTGGCGCGGGCTGCGATCGGCCGCGGCGATCTCGTCGTGATCCCCACCGATACCGTCTACGGTCTTGCCGCAAACGCCTTCGACGTGGCAGCCGTGCAGAAACTACTCGATGCGAAGGGCCGCAGCCGGCAGGCCCCGCCCCCCGTGCTAATTCCCGGTATTCCCACTCTCGACGCCCTCACCGAGCAGGTGCCGCCCGAGGTGCGCACCCTCGTCGCCAAGTTCTGGCCGGGAGGGCTCACCGTCATCCTCCCCGCTCGCAGTTCTTTGCACTGGGATCTCGGCGAAACCGGCGGCACGGTTGCGCTGCGCATGCCGAGCAATCGCATCGCGTTGGAGCTCCTCTCGGAAACGGGCCCGCTGGCGGTTTCTTCCGCCAATCTCTCCGGCGAGACGGCGGCAACCACCGCGGTCGAGGCGGAACGGATGCTCGGCGACTCGGTTTCGGTCTACCTCGACGGCGGCACCGCCGGTGACACAGGGCCCGATGGGCCGCCGACCGGAACGGGTTCGACGATCGTGGATGCCACGGGCCTTTTGGTTCCCGGTGGGCAGTTGCGTATTGTGCGCGAGGGCGTGATCCCGGCCGGCGAGATATTCGCGGAACTCGCGCAGCACCATCCCGAAACCTTCAACCTGTTCGGCCAAATCGCCCCCACCGCGGCTGCGGCCGAGGTTGCACCGACGGTCGCACCGGGCCAGCGCCACGCTGTCCTCCCCTCGGATGCGACCCCAGAAACCGTGACGGACGTGCCGCCGACGAATCCGGCGGCGCAATGAGTCTGACTTATTACGTTTTGGCGGCCGGGATAGCCGCAATTTTTACCCTCGCGCTGTCGCTTGTCATCCTCAAGCTCAGCCTGCACTACCGCCTGTATCCGAAAATTCGGGACCGTGACGTGCACACCCGCCCCACCCCGCGGCTGGGCGGTGTGGCCATGTTCCTCGGAATTTTGGCGTCATTTTGGGTCGCCTCGCAGCTGCCGCAGTTCTCGCTAATCTTCGGAACCAACCCGGGGCGCGTGATTGCGATCCTCGTAGCCGCCCTTATCATCGTTGTTATCGGCGTCGCAGACGATATTTGGGATTTGGACTGGCTCACCAAGCTGGCTGGTCAGGCAATTGCCGCTGGCCTTCTGGTCTGGCAAGGGGTACAACTGCTCACCGTTCCAATCGGTGGGGTGACGGTACTTCCGCCAGTACTGGGCCTCGTAATCACCGTGGTGGCCGTGGTGCTGGTGATGAACGCGGTCAATTTCATCGACGGCCTCGACGGTCTCGTTGCCGGGGTGGCACTGATTTCCAATGGCGTGTTCTTTATCTACACCTACACCCTCACCACCCAGAGCGCCCCCTCGGTGTACTTCAACCTCGCCTCACTAATCAGCGCAGTGCTGATCGGCGCATGTGTGGGGTTTTTGCCGTTCAACTGGCATCCGGCGAGGATGTTCATGGGCGACGCCGGAGCGCTCTTGGTGGGGCTGTTGATGGCCGCATCCGCCGTCTCGGTGACCGGAGATATTGATCCCGGCGCGATAACCTCCGGCAGCAAACTGCTTCCCGCCTTCATCCCGATCCTCCTGCCGCTGGCGGTTCTGGTCATCCCGCTGCTCGATTTCGGTCTGGCCGTCTTTCGGCGACTGCGGGCAGGAAAGAGCCCGTTCAGCGCCGACCGCCTGCACCTGCATCATCGCCTTCTCGACATGGGGCACAGTCACTTTCACGCCGTGCTCATTTTCTACTCCTGGACGGCAGTGGTGTCGGTGGGCTTTCTGGCCTTCCTGTTCGTTCCGGTTGCCGCCGCCGTAACCTTCATCGTCGTCGGGCTGGTGATCTGCTCGGTCGTGACGCTCGCACCGCTCACCCGGAACAAGGCCGTGGAGTATGCGGTGCAATCGGCCAGCACCCAGAACGTCGACAGCATTGATGCCGCCCGATTCGACCCGCTCGATGCGCGAGCCGTTGATGAGGTCGATGACACCGAACGCAGCACCCAAAATATCACCGCGCGGGATGTCGTCTTCGACGCCCTCGCCAGGAAGGAAAAACCTTGAGCGCACTACCCGTATTGCGAAGGGCACTGTTCTTTGGCCTCCTCTTCGCGTTGGGCTTAGCCATTGTCGGTGCCGTAGTCGGCTCAATGGCGGCTGGCGGACGCGGAATTGTGTCGGGCCTCATCGGTGCCGCAATGGCCGCCGTGTTTCTCGCGATCACTGCCCTCAGTATCATTTTGGCCAGCAAATTCGACATCATCGCCTTCTTTGGAATCGTCATGGGCGCCTGGCTGGCGAAGTTTGTGGTGTTCATCGTCTTGGCGCTTCTTCTGCGCGATCAGCCGTGGATTCAGCCCACGGTGCTGTTTCTCACCCTTGTCGTGGGTGTTATTGGAACACTCGTCGTTGACCTCGTGGTGATCGCTAAGTCCCGTATGCCCTACGTCAGCGACATCGCCCTCCCGGGGGACAAAACCCCGCATTCGGGCGTCTGATACCGCGCTGACGATTGGCCTAAAGCTCACCTGTCCAATAGAGTTAGGGCCGAACCAAACCCCCCATTTTCATCGCCGCATGTTTGCATGCCCCGATTCAGGAGTGCGCGCTGCTACTCAACGCTCTCAATACGCTCATTCCCCTCGCCGCCGAAGGTGACGGGCAATTCGTCGGACCATCGATTGGCGAATTTTTTCCCGCTACCGTTCTGTTTGCCGGTACCCCCTTCGAGATGAACCGGATCATGCTGATCCGCGTACTCGTAGTCGTTGCAATCATGGTCTTCTTCTACGTCGCTACCCGCCGCATGAAGCTCGTACCGACCCGCATGCAGAGCCTTGCCGAAATGGGACTCGGCCTGGTTCGCGTAAACATCGCCGAAGATCTGCTTGGTAAAAAAGAGGGCGCGCGCTTCTTGCCGCTCTTGACCACGATCTTTTTCCTGGTTCTCGGTATGAACATCACCGGTATTGTTCCGCTGCTGAACATTGCTGGAAGCTCCGTGATCGGAATCCCGCTGGTTCTTGCGGTCATCTCCTACCTCGTCTTCATTTATGCGGGGCTCAAGAAGCACCCGGGCAAGTTTCTTCGCAACTCGCTATTCCCGCCCGGGGTGCCGTGGTTTCTCTATCTGATTGTCACGCCGATCGAGTTCGTGTCGACCTTCATTCTCCGTCCCATCACGCTCACGCTTCGACTGCTAATGAACATGATCGTTGGCCACCTCCTGCTGGTGCTGTTCTTCTTGGCCACCCAGTTCTTCTTCTTTCAGGCGGATGGCGGTTTCAAGCTCTTCGGGCTCGGAACCCTGGCCTTCGGGTTTGTCTTCACCCTGTTTGAAATCTTGGTGGCGGTGTTGCAGGCCTACGTCTTCACACTGCTGACCGCCGTCTACCTCCAGCTTGCGCTGGCAGACGAGCATTAATAGTACTTACCGTTTTATCTGAAATACGCACGACACAGATCCCGGCAACCGTCAGGGTCACCATCCCGAAAGGAAACACAACGTGGACGCAACAACTGTCGCCGCCCTCAGCGGAAACATTGCGACGGTCGGCTACGGCCTCGCTGCAATCGGCCCCGCAATCGGCGTGGGTATCGTAGTCGGCAAGACCATCGAGTCGGTCGCTCGCCAGCCCGAACTGCAGGGTCGCCTCACGGTACTCATGTACATCGGTATTGCCTTCACCGAGGCTCTCGCGTTCATCGGCATCGCGACTTACTTCATCTTCACCAACTAAGGATCCCTTCCATGGTTTTTGGAACACTCGTCGCGGCAGCAGGGGAAGCACCACACAACCCACTGCTGCCGGAAATCCCAGACCTTATCTGGGCTTCGGTTGTGTTCGCGGTCCTTTTCACCTTCTTCCTGGTCAAGATTCTCCCGGCTGTTAAGAAGAACCTCGACGAACGCGCCGAGGTCATCGAGGGCGGAATCACAAAGGCGCAAAACGCCCAGGCGGAAGCCACCGCGATGCTCGAGAAGTACAACGAGCAACTCGCTGAGGCCCGCGCCGAAGCCGGACGAATCCGCGAGGCCGCTCGCGCGGACGGCGTGAAGATTCTGAACGAGCTCAAGGCACAGGCAACCGCCGAAGCAGCTCGCATCACGGCCAACGCTTCTGCCCAAATCGAAGCCGAGCGCCAAAGCGCCTTGGTTTCGCTCCGTGCCGAAGTCGGCTCGCTAGCCATCGATCTCGCCTCCGGCGTCATCGGGGAAAGCCTCACCGACGACGCGCGGTCTGCCGCGCTCGTTGACCGTTTCTTGGCCGACCTCGAAGCCTCCGAAGCCGAAAAGGCGAGCAAGTAACCGTGGGTAGCGCGACCAGACAATCACTTTCCACGTCGAGGGCGGCTCTAACCGCACTCGGCGCCGCGGTTGATTTGGCCTGCGCCGAAGAACTGTTTGCCGCGGCCCGCGCCATCGGTTCCTCGCTGCAACTGCGAGCCATGCTTTCGGACGCGGCAACCGAGGCCAGCGAGAAGAAAGCTGTCATTGACGCCGTCTTCGCCAAAAGCCTGGGGGATACGGCACTGAACCTGCTCACCGTCGCCGCGAGCGATCGTTGGTCTTCGGATGACGACCTCCTCGGCGGCATCGAAGACCTCGGTCTTCGCGCGGCCGCGGTGTCAGTCTCGACTGGCGTGAGCATTGAATCCGAGCTGTTCGCCATCGGGCGAGCAGTAACCTCCGACGCTGCCCTCGAGCTTGCGCTCGGAAGCAAACTCGGTGAGACCGCGGCTAAGGTCACGCTCATCACGACCCTGCTCGACGGCAAAGTTTCCGCCCAGACGCTCGCGATCGTGCGGCATCTTCTGCAGCTGCCCCGCGGTCGTCGCATTGGCGCTTTGCTTCGTCACGCGGCATCCGTTGTTGCCGACCAGTCCGGACTTGCTGTCGCAACTGTCACCTCGGCCAAGCCGATTGCCGCAGCCCAGCTTGACCGCCTGCAAAGGGGTCTGTCGCAGAGCTACGGAAAAGAACTTCGCATTAACGCCGTCGTCGATCCCGCCCTCATCGGTGGGGTTCGCGTGCAGGTCGGCGATGATGTCATCGACGGCAGTGTCGCGTCAAAGCTCAATGAACTCAGGCTCCAACTCGCCGGCTAACGCCGCCGCCGTGAGGCGTCCGCACGATCAGATTTCGAGGCTCACCGCCTCGTTCAGCTAAAAGGAAGACACGATGGCAGAAGTAACGATCAGCCCGGATGAGATTCGCGACGCCCTCAAGAGTTTCGTCAAGTCATACGACCCGAGCTCCGCCGCCACCACTGAGGTCGGTTATGTCACCGACTCCGGAGACGGTATTGCGCACGTTGAGGGCCTTCCGGGCGTCATGGCCAACGAGCTCATCACTTTTGCTGATGGCACGCTGGGGCTCGCTCAGAACCTCGAAGAGAACCAGATCGGTGTGGTTATCCTCGGGGAATTCGACGGCATCCAGGCCGGTATGGAGGTCACCCGCACGGGTGAAGTTCTCTCCGTTCCCGTCGGAGACGGCTACCTCGGTCGCGTCGTTGACCCGCTCGGCGCCCCGATGGACGGGCTCGGCGAGATTGCCTCCGAAGGCCGTCGAGCTCTGGAGCTTCAGGCTCCCGGCGTCATGCAGCGCAAGAGCGTGCACGAGCCGATGCAGACCGGTATCAAGGCGATTGACGCCATGATCCCCATCGGTCGTGGCCAGCGCCAGCTGATCATTGGTGACCGCCAGACGGGTAAAACCGCCATCGCGCTTGACACCATCATCAACCAGAAAGCCAACTGGGCTTCCGGGGACGTCAACAAGCAGGTCCGCTGCATCTACGTTGCCATCGGCCAAAAGGGTTCGACCATTGCCGGTATCAAGAGTGCGCTGGAAGAAGCCGGAGCCATGGAGTACACGACGATCGTTGCGTCTCCCGCCTCCGACCCGGCTGGCTTCAAGTACCTTGCTCCCTACACCGGTTCGGCCATCGGCCAGCACTGGATGTACGGCGGCAAGCACGTGCTCATCGTCTTTGACGACCTTTCCAAGCAGGCCGAGGCTTACCGTGCCGTTTCCCTTCTGTTGCGCCGCCCGCCGGGGCGCGAAGCGTACCCGGGCGACGTGTTCTACCTGCACTCTCGCCTGCTCGAGCGTTGCGCCAAGCTTTCCGACGCCCTCGGCGCAGGCTCCATGACCGGACTCCCGATCATCGAGACCAAGGCCAACGACGTGTCGGCCTACATCCCGACCAACGTGATCTCGATCACCGATGGCCAGATCTTCCTGCAGTCCGACCTGTTCAACGCCAACCAGCGTCCCGCGGTCGACGTGGGTATCTCTGTCTCACGTGTTGGTGGAGACGCTCAGGTCAAGAGCATCAAGAAGGTTTCAGGAACCCTGAAGCTTGAACTTGCTCAGTACCGTTCGCTTGAGGCCTTCGCGATGTTCGCGTCCGACCTCGACGCGACCAGTCGTCGCCAGCTCGCTCGCGGTGCTCGCCTTACCGAACTCCTGCGCCAGCCGCAGTACTCGCCGTACCCAGTCGAGGAGCAGGTCGTTTCGATCTGGGCAGGAACCAACGGCAAGCTCGATGAGGTTCCGGTCGAAGACATCCTGCGCTTCGAGCGGGAGTTGCTCGACTTCCTGGCGCGCAACACCGAGATTCTTACGGTGTTGCGTGAGACCAACGTGCTCAGCGATGACACCACGGCGGCCCTGGTCGAGCAGATCGACAAGTTCAAGCTCGAGTTTTTGACTGGCGAGGGCAACCCGCTCGCCTCCGTCGGCAGCGAAAAGTTTGACAACATGCCTGCCGAGGACGTCAACCAGGAGAAGATCGTCAAGGTTCGTCGCTGATATGGGTGCACAGCTTCGGGTCTACACGCAGAAAATTAAGTCTGCGCAGACGACCAAGAAAATCACCCGGGCAATGGAGTTGATCTCCGCCTCTCGCATTCAAAAAGCGCAGCAGCGGGTCGCGGCATCCGGCCCGTATTCCCGTGCTGTCACGCGTGCGGTGTCGGCGGTTGCCTCCTTCTCCAATGTCGACCACATTCTCACCACGGAGCCGGAGAAGATCGAGCGCGCCGCGGTCGTCATCTTTGCCTCCGACCGTGGTCTGGCCGGAGCGTTCAGCTCTAGCGCGCTCAAGGCGGCCGAGGAACTGTCGTCTTTGCTCCGCAGTCAGGGCAAGACCGTGGTGTATTACCTGGTCGGTCGCAAGTCGGTGGCGTACTTCGCATTCCGTCGTCGCGAATCCGAGAAGAGCTGGACCGGCGGAACCGACAAGCCAGAATTTTCGACCGCGAAGGAAATCGGTGACGCTTTAGTCTCCAAGTTCATTGCGGACTCGAAAGATGGCGGCGTCGACGAAATTCATATCGTCTACAACCGTTTTGTCAGCATGGTCAGCCAGGTACCGGAGGTCGTTCGGCTTCTCCCCTTGGAAGTCGTCGAGGGTGTCGAGGCTCCGGCCAGTGACGACGTTTTGCCGCTGTATGAATTTGAGCCGGATGCCGGAAGCGTTCTTGACTCCCTGCTGCCGGTCTACATCGAGAGCCGTGTCTTTAACGCGATGCTGCAGTCGGCTGCTTCCGAGCATGCTGCCCGGCAGAAGGCCATGAAGAGCGCCTCCGACAACGCCGACAAGCTGATTCGCGACTACACCCGCCTGCGCAACAACGCGCGCCAGAGCGAGATCACCCAGCAAATTGCCGAAATCGTGGGCGGCGCAGACGCCCTCGCTTCCGCCAAGAAGTAATCCACGAGAAACCAGGGAAGCAATGACTATTACAGCCCCCGATACCGCCGTCTCGGTCGATAAGCCGGCCGGCATCGGTCGGATCGTCCGCGTGACCGGTCCGGTCGTCGACATTGAGTTCGCTCACGACTCCATCCCCGAGATGTACAACGCGCTGAAAACTACCGTGACCATCGGTGAGTCCTCCACCGAGATCACCCTCGAGGTGGCCCTCCACCTCGGCGATGACCTCGTGCGTGCCATCGCCCTGAAGCCGACCGACGGTCTGGTTCGCGGCCAGGAGGTGCGCGACACCGGCGCCCCCATCTCCGTACCCGTCGGGGACGTCACCAAGGGAAAGGTTTTCAACGTCATCGGTGAGGTGCTCAACGCTGACGCCGACGGCACCATGAATGGTGTTCCGTTCGAGATCACCGAGCGCTGGCCCATCCACCGCAAGCCTCCGGCATTCGACCAGCTCGAGTCCAAGACCGAGCTCTTCGAAACCGGAATCAAGGTCATCGACCTTTTGACCCCCTATGTTCAGGGTGGAAAAATTGGACTCTTCGGTGGTGCTGGCGTCGGCAAGACCGTGCTGATCCAGGAAATGATCCAGCGCGTGGCTCAAGACCACGGTGGAGTGTCGGTGTTCGCCGGTGTTGGTGAGCGTACCCGTGAGGGCAACGACCTCATCGCCGAGATGGAAGAGGGGGGTGTCTTCGACAAGACCGCCCTAGTCTTCGGCCAGATGGATGAGCCGCCGGGGACCCGTCTTCGTGTTGCTCTTTCGGCGCTGACGATGGCGGAGTACTTCCGCGACGTGAAGAAGCAGGACGTTCTGCTCTTCATCGACAACATCTTTCGCTTCACCCAGGCCGGATCTGAAGTGTCGACCCTTCTGGGCCGCATGCCGTCCGCTGTGGGATACCAGCCGAACCTCGCGGACGAGATGGGTGTGCTTCAGGAGCGCATCACCTCCACGCGTGGTCACTCGATCACCTCGTTGCAGGCCATCTACGTGCCCGCCGACGACTACACCGACCCCGCCCCGGCAACCACCTTCGCCCACCTCGACGCCACCACCGAGCTGAGCCGCGAGATTGCCTCGCGCGGTCTCTACCCGGCAGTTGACCCGTTGACCTCGACCAGCCGCATTCTTGACCCGCGCTACCTGGGCGAGGACCACTACCGCGTCGCAACCAGCGTCAAAGCGATTCTGCAGAAGAACAAGGAACTCCAGGAGATCATCGCGATCCTCGGTGTTGACGAACTCTCTGAAGAGGACAAGATCACCGTCTCGCGTGCTCGCCGGATTCAGCAGTTCCTCTCGCAGAACACCTACATGGCCAAGAAGTTCACCGGCGTTGAGGGTTCCACCGTTCCGTTGAAGGACACCATCGAGTCCTTTGATGCGATCGCGAAGGGTGAATTCGACCACGTGGCCGAGCAGGCGTTCTTCAACGTCGGCCCGATCACCGACGTCGAAGAGAAGTGGGCTCAGATTCAGAAGGACAACCGCTAACGTGGCTGAACTTACTGTCAGCGTCGTGTCAGCCGACCAAGAAGTTTGGTCGGGTAGCGCGAGCATGGTTGTCGCCCGCACCACCGAGGGTCAGATCGGAATCCTGCCCGGCCACGAGCCGATGCTGGCAATTCTGGCCACCGGCGAGGTTCGAGTCACGACCCCGAGCGGCGTCATAACGGCCTCGGCCGAGGAGGGCTTTCTCTCGGTGGCGCAGGATGTCATCACGATCGTTGCTCGCAGCGCAGAGCTTACGAACGCGAAGTAACTCAACCAACACCACCTCAGACGCCACCCGTCGTTCCGGTTCTCCGGAAACGTCGGGTGGCTTTTCTGTTTGATTTAGGGCTGCTGTCGCCAGACATCAGACACCTCGATTTATTGCCCTGAACTTTCTCGCCACACACCAACTCGCCACGCACCAAAGAGAGCGGCACGACAATGCTGATTATTTTGCCGCCCTCGGAAACCAAGCGCGACGGGGGAGCAGGCACCTTGAGCCTTGCGGGGCTCAGTTCACCCGCGTTGGCTCCTGTTCGTTCGGCAGTAACGGCTGCTCTTTCGGTGCTGTCGCTTGATCGGTCCGCGGCGATGCTGGCTTTGAAGCTGGGCGCAACTCAGGCCATCGAAATTGACCGCAATCGCGCCCTGTTTACTGCGCCGGTGTTACCCGCGCTTGAGCGCTACACGGGTGTACTGTACGACGCACTCGACGTTGCGACGTTAGCACCGGATGCTCGCTCCCTTGCCGCCCGGTCGGTGCTGATTCATTCGGCACTGTTCGGGCTGCTGCGCGCGGATGATGCGATTCCGGCGTACCGGCTCTCGCACAACTCCCGACTGCCGGGCCTCGCCCTGGGCCCGCTATGGCGCGGTGCTATCTCTGAGGAGTTGGATGCCCGCTTAGGGCTACTGCTCGATCTGCGCTCCGCGTCGTACGTGGCGCTCGGCCCGATTGCCGCGAGCCCTGAGCGCTTTGTGCTGCGGGTCATGGCCGTCGACGGGAGCGGTCGACGTCTATCGCTGACGCACTTCAACAAGAAGGGCAAGGGCGAGCTGGTACGGGAGATTCTGGCATCCGGAATCGAGCACGAGTCTGTGGACTCGCTGCTGCTGTGGGCGGCCTCGGTCGGTATCGCCTTGGAACGGGGTGCTGCGGGGGTGTTGGAGTTGACCGTGAGCAACCTGCCCGGGGCGCCGGCGCTGCGCGGCATTTAGGTGATTCGGCCGGTTTAGTCGGCGCGCCAGCACCCTGCGAAGTGATCGTCTAACATGCCGGTGGATTGCATGAGGGCGTGCATCGTGGTGGGTCCAACGAAGCGGAATCCACGGCTGCGTAACGTTTCGCTGAGGGCAGTGGATTCCGCGGTGTTCGCGAAGACGTCCTCTCGCCCGACCGGTCTGGCGCGCGGGCCCGCGGGCGCAAAGCTCCAGAGCAGTTCGTCGAGGGCCCCGGGGTGGCCCGCGATCAATTCTTGGGCGATGCGCGCATTGGCGATCGTCGCCAGTATCTTGGCGCGGTTTCGGATGATGCCGGCGTCGAGCATCAGCCGCGAAACATCCGCATCGCCGAACGCTGCGACGGCATCGACGGTGAAATCGGAGAATGCGCGGCGGAAGGTGGGCCGCCGATTCAGGATGGTGATCCAACTCAGCCCGGACTGGAACGCTTCGAGGCTGAGTTTTTCGAATAGCGGCCGATCGCCGTGCAGTGGAATGCCCCACTCTTCGTCGTGGTAGCGGCGATACTCGGCGCTGGGGTCACTCCAATAGCAGCGCGGGGTTCCGGTCTCGTCGGTGATGATGCTCGCATCTGTTCGGGCGATCACGACATCAGCGATGATCGATTCCTTCGTGATCGAGCAGCCAAATTTTGGTCGATACCCCTTCGCCACCGCTGTAGCCGGTGATTTTGCGGTTGCCGGCGAGTACGCGGTGGCATCCCACGATGATCGGGATTGGGTTCGCGCCAACGGCGCCGCCCACCGCGCGACCCGCGGTTGCTCTTCCGGTGGCGAATCCGATTTCTCCATAGCTTGCAACTTCACCCCAGCGGATTTGCCTAAGTTCTTGCCAGACCGCGCGTTGAAAAGCGGTGCCAACCAGCGCAATTGGTAGCTCAAATTCTCGGCGGGTACCGGCGAAATATTCGCCGAGCTGATCGGCTGCGCGATCAAGGATTTCGTCGGAAGCTTCGGGAAGCTCGTCATTGGGTAGGCGACCTGCCGATTCGATCACCAGCGCCGTGACTGCGCTGCCGTTGCCGACCAGCTCGAGTCGCCCGATCGGGCTTCTGAGGCGGCGAAGGCGTTTCGGTTTCTCGATGCTTGAGGGAGACACCGCGGTTGAGGGAGATTCCGCGGTTGGAGGAGATTCCGCGGGTGGAGGAGATTCCGCGGTTAAGGAAGTTTCCGCTGCAGAAGGGGACACCGCGTCTGCGGCGGCAAGATCAATCGAATTTGTAGCTGCGGAAAGCGGTGATGCTGAAGTGGCTGAATTACTGGGCCCGACCGTAGCGGAGCCGCTCAAGTTTGTGGCGTTGCTCATCTTTCGACAGTAGCGAAAGCGTCGGTCACGGGGCCAGCCGTTGTTGACACCAATGCAGACTCCGGCACGCCCGCGCAACGGGGAGGAACAGTGCGCATCCCTCAACCCGTAGGCTCGGGAAATGCCTGAAATTGAATACCGCCCGCTTGGAAAATCCGGTTTGATCGTTTCCACGATCGGGCTCGGGTGCAATAATTTCGGACGCAACAAGACGGCCACCGAAACCCAAGCGGGAACGGACGCCGTGATTCACGCGGCGATCGATGCCGGAGTCACCCTGTTCGACGGTGCCGACATCTACGGCGCAACGCGCGGACTCAGCGAAACACTCATGGGAAACTCGCTGCGGGGTCGACGCCACGAGATCGTGCTTGCAACCAAGTTCGGGATGGACATGGCCGGGCTGAACGGGCCGGATTGGGGCGTGCGCGGCTCGCGCCGGTACATCCGGTTAGCTATCGAATCGTCGCTTCGGCGGCTGCGGACCGACTGGATCGACCTGTACCAACTCCATCAACCCGACGCGGTGACCCCGATTGAGGAAACTCTCGCGGCGCTCGATGAGCTCATTGCCGAGGGCAAGATTCGCTATATCGGGCATTCGAACCTCGCCGGCTGGCAGATCGCGCAGGCGGAGTATGTCGCCGAGCTCCACGGACACCCTAAATTTATTTCCGCCCAGGATGAATACAGCCTGTTGGTCCGCGAAGTAGAGAAGGAGGTACTGCCGGCCGTAAATGAATTCGGTCTCGGGTTCTTGCCCTACTTCCCGCTTGCTAATGGCCTGTTCACCGGTAAGTTCTCACGCAAGGGGGGCCCGGCCGACAGCCGAATCATGCACACCCGGCCGCAGGTGCTGGAACACGCGCCATGGGATGCTCTGGAGGCGTTTGCGGCGTTCTGTGCCGAGCGCGGAATCAGCATGCTGGAGGCAACCCTTGCCTGGTTGCTCGCACAACCGGGGCTCACGAGCGTCATTGCCGGTGTTACCAAGCCCAGCCAAATCGAGCAGAATGCGCTGGCCGCGAGCGCCTGGCATCCGTCAAGTGCCGAAGTTGCCGAGATCGGTGCCCTCTTCGCCCCGGCCGCTTAGTCGTAACGCGGTACCCCGCTTACCTCAGCGCGACGCGGCTAAATCCGCATCGCCGTGTGGGGGAAACAAAACCCCTGTGCAAATTCGTTAAGATCAAGGAAGACTTTGCGGTTTTTGCCGCGCTCGATCGAACTCGAACCACTAAACACGCTCTCTCGAACTCAGTTGAAGGATTCCCATGCGCGCTAAATTCATCCTCCCGGCTCTTGCCGCGGCCACCGCACTGCTGCTTACCGGTTGCGTAGATAACTCCGCCCCGGCCGAGTCGAATGCGCCGACCACGACTGCTGTCAGCAAAGATGCGAAGGCAGCAGCCCTGGTGCCCGAGGCCACCGCGAAATCTGGCACGCTCGTGATCGCCACCGATCCAAGCTACGCCCCGAATGAGTTCAAAGACGAAGCTGGCAACCCCACCGGGTGGGGCATTGAGCTTGCCAGTGCCGTTGCCGCCAAGCTCGGCCTCAAGCCGACCTTTCAGGTGTCGAAGTTCGACAACATCATCCCGAGCGTCACCGGTGGCAAAGCCGACATCGGGGAATCATCGTTCACCGACACGGTCGAGCGTGAGAAGCAGGTCGACTTCGTCAACTACTACACCGCAGGCATCTTGTGGGCCTCGGGCAAGGGCAAAGCCGTTGACCCTGACAATGCCTGTGGGATGAAGGTCGCCGTTCAGGCAACCACCTACCAAGACACCGATGAGATTCCGGCCAAGAGTGCCGCGTGTGTAAAGGCTGGCAAAGCACCGATCGAAAAACTGCCCTTTGACACTCAGGATCTCGCCACCAACGCCGTGGTGCTCGGCCAGGCCGACGCCCTCAGCGCCGACTCCCCGGTTAGCCTGTATGCGGTGAGCAAGACCGGCGGCAAGCTTCAGGTTGCCGGGAAGTCCTTCGAAGTTGCTCCCTACGGCCTCGTCGTTGCCAAGGGTTCGAAGCTGTCGGAGGCGCTGAAGGCGGCCCTGCAGTCACTCGTTGACGACGGCGGTTACGCCAAAATTCTGACAAAGTGGGGCGTCGCCGACGGCGGCATCAAGACCATCACAATCAACGCAGCTGCAAACGGCTAACCGATGAGCAGCGCACAGTCGAACCGCGCCCCGGCGGTGCCCGGAAACGACCGTTCGTTGCCGAGTACGGCCGCTCCGATCAAGGCCATCCGCTTGCGGCATCCGTGGCGCACCGTTTTTGCGGTCATCATTGTGCTGCTGGCGGTGACCTTCATTCTGGATGCCGCCCAGCGACCGGCCTACGACTGGCCCTCGGTCGCCAAGTACGTCTTCGATCGCCGGATCACGCTCGCCGCGATCACGACGCTTGAGCTGACGGTTTTGTCGATGGTCATCGCCATTGTGCTGGGAATCGTTCTGGCCATCATGCGCCTCTCGCCAAATCCAGTGGTCAAGAGCGTGGCCTGGGTGTATCTCTGGATCTTTCGTGGTACCCCGGTGTACGTCCAACTGGTTTTTTGGGGCCTCTTCGCACTGATCTACAAAACGATTACCGTGGGGATTCCGTTCGGCGAGCCGCTGATGACCTTTGATACCCGCTCGGTGATCAATACCTTCGGGCTGGCTGTGATCGGTCTGGCGCTGAATGAAGCCGCGTATATGGCAGAAATCGTGCGCGCCGGGCTCCTTTCGGTGGATCGCGGGCAGGAAGAGGCCGCGACCGCTCTGGGCATGAGCTGGTTCCAGACCATGCGCCGAGTGATTG
This sequence comes from Microbacteriaceae bacterium, assembly GCA_014377425.1. GTDB lineage: Bacteria > Actinomycetota > Actinomycetes > Actinomycetales > Microbacteriaceae > Marisediminicola. Next base: position 45,479 of record JACMPQ010000085.1, read on the forward strand.
TGCCGCAGTCGATGCGCATCATCATCCCGCCCACCGGCAACGAGGTGATCTCGATGCTGAAAACTACCTCGCTCGTTACGGCGGTGCCCTTTAGCTACGACCTGTACACGCGCTCACGGGACATCTCGGCGGAGACCTTCAACGTCATCCCAATGCTTTTGGTTGCCTCGATCTGGTACCTGCTCTTTACTTCGATACTGATGGTGGGCCAATACTTTTTGGAGCGTCGCTTCGCCCGCGGAGTGGGTGATCGCCGACCCGATCGCAAATCGTCGGCCACGAGGGTGCTGCCGATCGTCGGTGCTCACCAGGCGACGGTCATTGGCACTCCCGCAACGTCAGGGCAAAACCCGCGGCTCGGCCGGGGCAGGAACGAGAACGATGAGTGATGCAATTCCCATGGTGCTCGCCGAGGGCGTGACCAAGAGTTTTGGCTCCAACGAGGTTCTCAAGGGAATCTCCCTCGAGGTGCAGCGCGGCGAAGTGATGTGCCTTGTTGGTCCGTCTGGCTCCGGCAAGTCAACCTTCTTGCGCTGCATCAACCATCTCGAGGTGCTCTCGGCCGGTCGGTTGAGCGTGGACGGCGAATTGGTCGGTTATCGCGAGATGAACGGCAAACTGTTTGAGCTGCATCCGAAGGAGGCCGCGCGTCAGCGCCGCGATATCGGAATGGTCTTCCAGCGTTTCAATCTGTTTCCGCATATGACCGCGCTGCAGAACGTGACTGAGGCCCCACAGCGGGTCAAGGGTTTGCCGAAGGCCCAAGTTGAGAGGCAGGCGCGAGAGCTCTTGGCTCGGGTGGGGCTCGATGACCGAGCGGATTACTATCCGGCGCACCTCTCCGGGGGTCAACAGCAGCGTGTGGCCATTGCGCGGGCTCTGGCGATGGAGCCTAAGCTCATGCTGTTCGATGAGCCGACCAGCGCATTGGATCCTGAACTCGTCGGCGAAGTGCTCGACGTGATGAAGGGCCTGGCGAAATCCGGCATGACCATGATCGTGGTCACCCACGAGATGGGGTTTGCCCGTGAGGTGGCCGACTCCCTGGTCTTCATGGATGGCGGCGTCGTGGTTGAGGCCGGAGATCCGGCTGTGGTGTTGAGCAACCCCCAACACCAGCGCACCCAGGCCTTCCTTTCTAAGGTTCTCTAGCGTCCAGCAGTCAGCGCCGGGCGATGAATTCCAGCGCGATGTTATCGGGGTCGCGAAATTCGAGCACGTGACTGGTGCCGAGGTCTTTTACCCCGGAGTGAGCGATTCCGAGGTCATTGAGCAGCGCTTCTGCAGCGGTGAGCTCGGTAAGAGATACGACGGCGAAGCTGAGGTGGTCGAGGCCGACCCGGTCTTCGTTAAAACGATCACCGGTGGCCGCCACCGGTCGCAGCCCCAGGATGCCGCCCGCGAAACCGTAAATGACCCCGCCGAAGAGAAACGAAAATTGATCTTTGGTTGCCTGGTCTGCGTTTGCCGGTGGGGCTTCATAGACGACTGGAAAACCGAAGACAGCCTCGTAGAAGGCGCGGGATCGCACAATGTCGGTGACGGTGAGCCGCACGTGGGAGTAGGCGAGTACGGGAACAGGCATGGGGCTCCAAAGAATGTTGGGCGAGAAGACTGCGGGGCGACGCTGCGGTTAGCGTAGGGGTAGCGCGCGCCGAGAAGCTGGGGGAGGCCGCCCATGCGACGCCCATAGAGAATTTTGACTAGTTCAGCACTCGCGTGTTCGTGGGCAGCGCGCCGCCGTCCAGAAGTGCGGTCGCGGCGTCGGCCAGGGCGGTGAGGGCCACGCGCTGCATCCACGGTCCGTAGCTGATGCGTGCGACTCCGAGCTGCTGGAGGAGGGCCGGTGAGAGGGAACCTGGAAGGTTGATCACACTGAGCCGGTTGGGGCCGAACTCCTCGACGAGGGCTATAACGGTGGGTTCGTCGAGCATTCCCGGGGTGAAGACGGTGGTGGCACCGACATCAAGAAACGCTTTTCCACGCTCGATGGCGTCAGCAAGGACATCTTTTGGGTCGCGGCCGGCTCCGCGAGCAAACGCGTCGGTGCGGGCGTTCAGCACAAAGGGGATGCCTTCAGCCGCGCCCGCCGCGACCACATCGCTCATCTGTCGCACCGCGTCGGCCAGAGGGATCATGCGATCCTCGATGTTTGCGCCCACTATGCCCACAGCGATGGCTCGTCGCACGGTCTCACCGGGGTTACCAAAGCCGGCCTCGAGGTCGGCGGTGACCGGGAGCTCGGTGCTGGCCGCAATGCGTGCTACGGCTTCGAGCATCGTTTCCAGCGGCATGGTGCCATCGGCGTACCCGTACGCGGCAGCAATGGAGTGACCGGCGGTAGCAAGTGCGGTGGTGCGCGGCAGATCAGCAATGACGGTGGCGGAGATGACATCCCACACGTTGATCAGCTGCAGCACCTCGGGGGCTCGGTGCAGCTCAAGAAGGGTGGCGGCTTTATCAGTGCGGGAAGCAGTCATGGCGTCAGCTTAGTGTTGAGCCATCGCCCGCCCGGCTCGGCAATCACGCGCAATGACGCTGGGCGACGATACCGGGAGAAGATGCCGGGAGAAGACTCTGCGCCGGCGATGTCGGTGAGCTCAGTGCCCGACCAGGGGCGCCATGAGCCGCGCCGCGAGTGACGATCGGCCAGTGATGCCCTCCTCGGTATCGGCGACGGTCATCGCGGCGAGCCCCAAATTTGAGCCGATGAAGCGCCAGGGCTCCGGTTCCCAGCGCGGGGACTGGTGCCCTACCCAGGGCAGCCGCGTGAGCTCGCTGTTGGTGCCGGTGACCAGGTCGGCCAGGGTGCGCCCAGCAAGGTTGGTGGTGCTCAGCCCGTCGCCCACGTACCCGCCGGCGCGGCCGATCCCGGTATTGGGGTCATAGTTCACGGCGGCGTGCCAGTCACGGGGAACCCCGAGCGGGCCGCCCCAGCTGTGGGTGATCGCGGTATTTGCTGTTTGCGGGAATAGACCAACGAGCGAGCGGCGCAGGTGTTCGAACACACGCGGGTCGCGGTCATAGTCGGACCGGATGCTGCTGCCCCAGTGATACCGGGCACCGCGACCACCAAACGCGAAGCGGTTGTCGGCCGTGCGCTGACCGTAGATCAGCAGGTGACGGTGGTCGGTAAAGGTCTGGCCGTGCTCGATCCCGATTTCCTGCCAGAGCGCTTCGGGAAGGGGCTCGGTGGCGATCATGAGCGAATACAGCGGCAGGATGGCGCGATCGGTGGCCGCGCCCGGTGCGCCGTAGCCTTCCGTGGCAACGATTACACTGGTACCGTTCACCGAACCTGCGGCGGTCTGCACCCGTCTGGCGCCAAAGCTGAGCACCTCGGATCGCTCGTAGATGATGACGCCCCGGCGTTCGAGCAGCGCGGCGAGCCCGCGCACGAGTTTCGCCGGCTGCAATCTGGCGCAGGCCGGATCGTAGGAGGCTCCGAGGCCCAGCGGGCTGCGTTCGGCATCCCACAGTTCGAGGCGGTCGACGCCGTACGACTCGGCCTCGGCAACCTCTGCCTGCGCCGCGAGCCACTGCACCCGGTCGCGCGCGAACGCGACAGTACCGCCCCTCTTGAAGTCGCAGTCGATCGATTCCAGAGTCGCCACCCGCCTGACCTCGTCGACGGTTTCGATCATTGCCCGGCGCATGGCCAGTGCGGCCTCCCGGCCGTGGCGACGCTCAAGCGCGGCCGTAGACGAGGGAAAGAGTGCAGAACACCAGCCGCCGTTGCGCCCCGAGGCACCGAAGCCGGCAATGTGCTTCTCGAGCACCACAATCTTGAGCGACGGAGTCCGCTGATTCAGGTAGTAGGCCGTCCACAGCCCGGTGAGGCCAGCGCCGATGATGACCACGTCCGCGTGCGCGTCGCCCGAAAGCGCGACACGCGGTACGAGGTCATCCGCCCCGGACTCGACGAGGGAGTCAAGCCAAAAACTCAGCGTGCGATACTTCGATTCCGTCGTCGTTGACGTCATGAAACTCCGATAATTCGTGTTTAGAGCAGGTTTCCGGCTTCGGTGAGAACGCCGCGCAAAATGTTCTCGATCTCGTCGAATTCTTTTGGCCCGATGGTGAGGGGAGGCGCGAGCTGCACGACCGGATCGCCGCGGTCGTCGGCCCGGCAATAGAGACCGGCGTCGAAAAGCGCCTTCGACATGAAGCCGCGCAGCAGACGCTCGGACTCCTCGTCGTTAAACGACTCCTTAGTGGCTTTGTCTTTGACCAGTTCGATTCCGAAGAAGTACCCGTCGCCGCGCACGTCTCCCACGATCGGAAGGTCGAGCAGTTTCTCGAGCGTCTGGCGGAAGATCGGCGAGTTCGTTCGCACGTTCTCGGTGATCTTCTCCTCCTCGAAGATGTCGAGGTTGGCCAAGGCAACCGCCGAGGAGACCGGATGTCCCCCGAAGGTGTACCCGTGATAAAAAGCGGTGTCGCCGTGCTTGAACGGCTCGTAGATCTTTTCGCTCACGATCGTGGCACCGATGGGGGAGTAGCCGCTGGTCATGCCCTTGGCGCAGGTGATCATGTCGGGCACGAAGTCGTAGGCGTTGCAGGCGAAGATCTCACCGATTCGACCGAACGCGCAGATGACCTCGTCACTCACCAGCAGCACGTCGTACTGGTCGCAAATTTCACGTACGCGCTTGAAGTAGCCGGGGGGCGGGGGAAAGCATCCGCCGCTGTTCTGCACGGGCTCGAGGAAGATCGCCGCGACTGTTTCCGGGCCCTCGAATTGAATCATCTCTTCAATGCGGTTGGCGGCCCACTGGCCGAAGGCGTCGAGGTCATCGCCGAAACCAGAGCCCATTTCATCCGCGCGGTAAAAGTTGGTGTTTGGCACGCGGAAGCCACCGGGGGTGACCGGCTCGAACATTTCCTTCATGGCCGGGATGCCGGTGATCGCTAATGCGCCCTGAGTGGTGCCGTGGTAGGCGATCGCTCGTGAGAGCACCTTGTGCTTGGTGGGGCGGCCCTTGAGCTTCCAGTAATACTTGGCTAGCTTAAACGCGGTCTCAACCGCCTCCCCTCCACCGGTGGAGAAGAAGACTCGGTTGAGACCCTCAGGGGCGAAGTCGGCGAGGCGGTCGGCTAATTCAATGGCCGCCGGATGTGCGTACGACCAGAGCGGGAAGAACGCGAGCTCTTCCGCCTGCTTGGCCGCCACCTCGGCGAGACGCTTGCGGCCGTGGCCAGCGTTTACAACGAACAGGCCGCTGAGGCCGTCGATGTATTTCTTGCCCCGGCTATCGAAGATGTGGTGGCCCTCACCCTTGACGATGATGGGCACGCCGTTGCCGTTCTCCATGCCCGACTGGCGGGTGAAGTGCATCCAGAGGTGATCTTTGGCTTTCTGCTGCAGATCGGCCTCCACCTCGGCGGCGAGGGGGGAGATAGCGGCATCCGCGCTCACGGTCGATGCCGGACCGGCACCGGACGACGCGGCGGGCGCTGTTGCCGCGGCGGCGAGGTTGGCTGCGGTGCCGCCCGCAACGTGATGGCCGTGCGGCGCGTGGTGGCTGGAATGATCGTCGGAACTAAAATTTGCGGAAGCAGAATCCGCGGACTCAGTTTCGATAAGGTCGGGGGAAAGAGCGTTGTTTGTTGTCATTTTTTTACCTGGTACCCCAGTTATAGAACTGTTTCTGCAGTTTCAAATAGACGAAGGTCTCGGTGGACTGCACGCCATCGATCCCGCGAATTTCCTTGTTCAATAGATCAATGAGCTGGTCGTCGTTTTCACAAACCACCTCGGCCAAAATGTCGAAGCTGCCGGCGGTGAGTACGAGATAGTCCACCGCGGAAATTTCGGCGAGGCTTTTGGCCACTTCGGTGGTGTCACCTTTCACCCGGATACCGATCATCGCCTGACGGTAGAAGCCAAGCTGCATTGGATCGGTGACCGCCACCACCTGCATGACGCCAGACTCGGTGAGTTTTTGCACACGCTGACGCACGGCGGCCTCACTGAGACCCACCGCCTTTCCGATTTCGGCGTAGGAGCGCCGCCCATCGTCTTGGAGCTGCTCGATGATCATCTTCGACACTGAATCGAGCTGCACCGGCTTGGCGTTTGTCGCGCGCACCGTGGTAGTCATGAGTAGATTCTGTCATTGGAATTCGACTCCAGCAAGCGAATCCGAACCCAGCACCTCATCTGACAACGAATTCGGTGGAATTTTGCTCCTTTCGCTTCGGGTACTGACTAGATTTGGTGCATGTCAGCATCCGAATTACAGAACTTCATCAACGGTCGCTATGTCAATGCCCAAGCGGAGGAATCATTTGAGGTGATCAACCCGGCGACGGAGACGAGCTATGCGACCTCCCCGGTCTCTAGCCGCGCGGATGTGAACGACGCCTACAGCGCTGCGGCAGCGGCGTTTGACGTGTGGTCAGAAACCTCTCCGGCGGCGCGGCAACTCGCGCTGTTTCGGATCGCTGACCAGGTCGAGGTGCGGGCCGAGGAGTTTGCCAACCTCGAATGCCAGGACACCGGCAAACCGCGATCCACTCTCGTAGCGGATGAAATCTTGGCCTCGGTAGACCAAATCCGCTTCTTCGCTGGAGCCGCTCGCAATCTCGAAGGTCGGGCGGGGGCGGAATATCTGAAGGATCACTCCTCTTATATTCGCCGCGAACCGATCGGTGTTGTCGGTCAGGTGACGCCGTGGAATTACCCGCTCAACATGGCGGTGTGGAAATTTGCTCCGGCCATTGCCGCGGGCAACACTACGGTTTTGAAACCGAGCGACACCACACCGCAATCCACCCTGCTCCTGGCCGAGATTGCGGCAGAATTTCTTCCTGCCGGAGTGCTGAACGTCATCACTGGGGACCGCAGCACCGGTGCTGCAATGATCGAACACCGCACCCCGCAACTGGTCTCTATCACCGGGTCTGTGCGGGCTGGGATGGAGGTTGCGCGGGCTGCTGCCAGTGACCTCAAACGCGTTCATTTGGAGTTGGGTGGAAAAGCGCCCGTCATTGTCTTCGCGGATGCCGACCTGAATCGCGCAGTAGAACAGATCGGAACTGCGGCGTACTTCAATGCCGGTCAGGATTGCACCGCCGCCACCCGGGTGTTGGTTCAGGCCGACATCCACGATGAATTTGTTGCGGCCCTTACCGTCTGGGCGTCCGCAAACGCCATCACCGGAGCGCCGGATGCCCCGGACATTCTTTTCGGCGCGCTGAACAACGCGGCACAGTTCGAGCGAGTTGCCGCGGTGATCGACGCCCTACCGGCGCACGCCGAGGTCAGGCTCGGTGGCCGGCGCCAGGGCTCGGTCGGCTACTTCTATGAGGCGACCGTAGTCTCCAACCTGCGCCAAGATGACGACATCGTGCAGAACGAGGTGTTCGGTCCGGTGATCACCGTGCAGACATTTTCGGATGAGGCAGAAGCTCTTCGCTTCGCCAACGATGTTCAGTACGGGCTGGCATCATCCGTGTGGACGAGCGATCACGGCAGGGCGATGCGATTGGCCAAGCGGCTTGATTTTGGCTGCGTGTGGATTAACGCCCACCTCCCAATTGTCGCGGAGATGCCGCACGGCGGGTTCAAGCACTCCGGCTACGGAAAAGACCTCTCCATGTACGGCTTCGAGGACTACACCCGGATAAAACACGTGATGAGTTACATCGGCAACTAATTGGGGCTGGTAGTGCCGCCGGAGGCTGCGCCGGTAACCTTACGCCTGATAGTGATTGTCGGCCGCAGCACCGTTGCTCGCGGCACCGTTACCCGTGGCGGTTTTGGAAGGATCAGATGACCGAAATTGGGCACGCGTCCGGGCGCGCATCGGTCTCTTTGCCTGCCCCTTTGGACCTGTCGGAGATTTTGCCAGATTCGTTCTCGCCCCCGCCGTCGGCGTCGGTCGGTGTTGAAATCGAGTTGGAGTGGGCGGCCGTCAGTGACATCGGTCGCCGCCGAGCCCACAACGAGGATAGTTTTCTGGCAGAGTCGCCCATTTTTGCCGTAGCCGACGGCATGGGGGGCCATTCCGCCGGGGACGTGGCGAGCGCCGCCGTGGTTGCTCGGCTCTTTGAGTGTGCAAACGGCGAATTTGCCGACCCGACCGCTATCGTTCCGGCGCTTCGTGCGGCAACGGCCGACATCGCGTTGGCCGAGGACGTGCGCGAAATCGGGGTCGGCACCACGGTAACCGGAATTGCATTGACCCGGCAGGGGCACTATCCGGTCTGGACCGTATTCAACATTGGCGACTCTCGGGTTTATTTATTCGAGGACGGTGTGTTGCGGCAGGTGACGGTGGATCATTCAGTGGTTCAGGAGCTGGTCGACGGCGGGATAATTTCTGCTGCAGAGGCCGAGACCCACCCCAAACGCAACATCATCACCCGCGCTGTTGGCTTCAACGCGGAGCCATTTGCCGACACCTGGACGCTGCCCGTAAGCGCCCAAACGAGGTTGCTAGTCTGCTCCGACGGTCTGACCCGTGAGGTCAGCGACGAGCGAATCCGACGACATCTGGGTGCGGGGCTCTCTCCCACCCTGACGGTATTCGCGCTGGTCGAAGCGGCCCTTGCCTCCGGTGGCAGTGACAATATCACCGCCATCATCGTCGACGTGGTGCACCTCAGCGACGGCAACGAATGGGCCGACACCGTGCCTCGGCGCTGAGCTCGCGGCATCCCGAAAAGACTGAAGAATCTTCACCCCCCGGACTGGGGGTGCCTGCTGCCACCATCGTCCGTGAAGAAACCCCCGATCAGGGGCGTGCGCGCCTAAGCTGAAAGAACCGTCGAAGGCTGCAGCATCCCCCTCATCCGCTCGCCTTCCGGTCGCAGGCAGGGGCAAAATGGCGCGCAGACTGCCCTCACCGCCGCCCGTTCTGGCCGGTTTCGTGCATCAGCGTGTGCTCGGGTCGGGTGGCTTCGCTGACGTTTACCTGTATGAACAAAATCTGCCGCGGAGGCAGGTAGCGGTAAAGGCGTTGCTCAGTGAAATCGTTGACGAACACCTGCGCGGGATGTTTCGCGCCGAGGTAAACGTGATGGCGCAGCTGAGCGCGCATCCGTCTATCTTGACCGTCTATCAGGCCGGGGTAGCCGCCGACGGCCGACCCTTCATGGTGATGGAGTTATGTTCCGGTGCGCTCGGCGATCGCTACCGCCGTGAACGGATTCCGGTTGCCGAGGTGTTGGGTATCGCCGTGAACATTGGTAGCGCCCTCGAGACGGCCCATCGCGCCGGGGTGTTACATCGCGACCTCAAACCGTCAAACATTTTGATCACCGCCTACGGGCATCCGGTGCTCTCCGATTTTGGGATTGCCTCCACGCTCGGTGACGCGCAGCTCGCCGTTGGGCTGTCGGTGCCGTGGTCGGCGCCGGAGACGCTCATTGACGAGCTCCCGGTCACGGTAAGAAGTGAGGTATTCTCTTTCGCCGCCACGATTTATTCGCTGTTAGCCGGTCGGAGCCCGTGTGAAATTTCCGGGGCGACCACGACCGCGGGCGAGCTCACAGCGCGCATCGATCGCGGGCAAATTCAGGGCATCGAACGACCGGATGTGCCAGCGAGCCTGGAACGAAGCCTTCGTCGCGCTCTGTCGCGGACTCCCGCCGAGCGGCCCGCCACAGTGCTGCAACTGGTGCGGGAATTCCAGGCCTGCCAGAGCGAACTCGGACTTACCCAAACACCGATCGAGGTGGAATTTACCGATTGGGCGTTCCCGGCGGCATCAACAATGGAGGAAAAAACCCTGCTCCGCGGGATTGGCAGTGAGGTGCCGACTTCTCCCAGTGCAATGCGAGCGCGCCGCCGCCGTTCTGACGGTGCCCGGTTGGATAGCACCCGACTAACGGGTACCTCTGCCGACGGCTCTTTTGTGCTCGGCGATCGTGGAGCACTGAATAGCGGCGCGGTAAGGCGTCGGCGGCGCTTTGTTCCACTCTTCGCGTTTGGGGCGGTGATTCTCAGCGCTGCGATCACGGGTGTCGCAGTGGAGCTGACGCGATCGCAGCAGACTGAGATTCCGGTCGTGCGCGAGCTTCGCGCCGTTGGTTCGGTGGGCGCCGTGCGATTCTCCTGGACTGACCCGGGGGTGCGCGAAACGGATCGCTACCTGATCCATTCCCCCGGTTCCCTTTCGAGTGTGCAGACCGGGCGGGGTTTCACCATCGACGCCCGTGCTGGTGAGAGAGTGTGTGCGACCGTTACCGTCACCCGGGATTCTCGAAGCGGCAGGCCGAGCGCCAGCGTCTGCGCCACGGTGAACCTATGAAAACGGTGAACCTATGAAAACGGTGTTTACATGAGCGGGGTGAGCCCATGATCGGGTGGCTGCGCGGACACCTTTCGCTCGTCGTAACCACAAGCAGTGCGCTGGTCGTGGGAATTCTGATATCGACGCTGGCCGTAATTTCCGGGGGCTACGACCGACAGCGCTATCAACTGGGTGACGGATCGGTTTGGGTGGCCAACAGCGCGCGGCAGGTGATCGGCCGAGTAAACACCGAGATTGAATCCCTCGACACCGTTGTGCCTTCCGGCGGGCGAGATCTCACCGTGGTGCAGCACGGAGAAACCGTGCTCGCCGTTGACGGGGTTCGCAATACCGTCGAGGTGGTGGATGCGGCGACCGCGACGGTCGCGGTGAGTGTGGCGCTGCCCGCGCCAGTGAGCCCGGCTGGAGTGAGCGCTGCGGCAGGCAGCGGCGCAGTCAGCGCGCCAGCAACCGATCCCGGCGCCGCAACCAGTACCGTCGCGCTGGCCGGAGACAACGTGGTCATCCACGCCGCGCGAACCGGCCAAATCTGGATTCTGCCGCTCGCGGCGCTCAAAACCTTCGATGCGGCAGTTGCCCCCACCCTCACCGTGGGCAACAATTCGGTGCTGAGCGTCAGCCCGCGCGGCATCCTGTTTGCCTACTCCGCCGCGGGAAAAGTCGTATATCGGCTGGATGCGGCAGCCTCCGTGGGTTCGGTGCAGGGATCCGCGGTGACGCGCACACCGGTCACTTTTGGCCAAGTGGATGCGGGGCCGGCCGCCGAACCGCTCGCCATCACCTCGGTTGGCGGGCAATGGGTGCTGCTCAACCGAGCCACCGGCGTGCTGCTGCTGGCGGGGCATCCGGAACGGCCAATCACCGGCCTAGTCGCTAAAGATTCCTCGGTGCTTCAGGGCGCGATCGATGACGGAGTGGCGGTAGTGGTGGCGTCGAGCGTTGGGCTGCGGTCGGTGCCGCTCGACGGATCGGCCCCCTCCGAGTTGTTAGCAACAACTTCGAACAATCCGGGGGTTGGCGGGGTTGCGGTGTCACCGATCATTCGCGCCGGATGCCTCTACGCGGCCTGGTCGGCGGGGGCAAGTTTCGTGCACTGCGCCAACGCGCGCTCCACAATAAGCCGTCTTGACGGCGTTCCCGGCGACGCCGGCGCGCTGGTTTTTTCGTCCAACGGCGACCGCGTGTTGTTGAGCGATCCCCGGGCCGGGCGTAGTTGGGCCGTGCAGAACGGGGGAGCGGTGATCGACAACTGGGCGAAGTTGATCGCGGCGAGCCGGCCGGAAGCACCGGTCGACCACAACACGAGCGACACCCCACCGGTGTTGGAGAAGGTGCAGCAGCCGCCGGTGGCCGTGAACGACGCGTTTGGGGCGCGGCCTGGCCGGGTTACCGTGCTGCCGGTGCTGCTGAACGACTTCGACGCCAACGGGGATGTGCTGGCGGTCACCGAGACGACCCTGCCGCAGTTCGCTAGCACCGGTATCAATGCCGGCTCCGACACCGGTGGCCAGCCGGTGGCCACGCTTAGTCTCATCAGCGATCGACAGCAATTACAGTTCAGCCTGACGGCAGCGGCATCCGGGATTATCAGTTTTGGCTATACCGTGAGTGATGGGCGTGGTGGAACAGCGTCGGCGCAGGTCACGGTGACGGTAAAGCCCGACACCGAAAACTCCGCACCGGTACAGCGCCGGGAGACTAGGGCGCTCGTTGCAAGTGGCGGTCGGGTGAGCGTTCCGGTGCTCGGCGACTGGGTTGACCCGGAGGGGGATCCTCTATATCTCAGCGCCGCTATCGCCGCGGCTCCGAACACGCTCACCTTCACCCCACTCGGCGAGGTCGATTTTCGAGATGGCGGGGCAAGCCAAGCTAGCGGGTCAAGCGGAGATGGTCGTACGAGCGAGGTGACGCTGCGGGTCTCCGATTCGCGGGCCGAGGGCGCCGGTGTGCTGCGCATTACGGCGTCGCCCTCCGGCCAAAGCTCGCTGATTGTCGAGCCATTTTTGGTGAACACCACTGTCGGGCGCACCGTCACCATCGAGCCGCTGCAACACGTGCGCGGTGGCAGTGGGGAAATTAGACTCACCGCGGTACCGGCAAAGCCGGGGTCCACCATCGAGCCAAGGCTCGCGGTCGGAACTTTTCAATTTTCCAGCGTCAATGCCGGCACGCACTACCTCGACTTTGTCGTCACCGACGGCACTCAAACCGCAACCGGCGTTGTGCGAGTGGATGTGTCGGCACCGAGCGACGCGAACGCGACACCGCTCACCGTGCCGCACACCGTATTCATCCGCGCACTCAGTCAGCAAACCGTGGAGCTTTCGGCAAGCGATATTGACCCGGCCGGAGGTGTTCTGCTGGTAACCGGTGTCGCCGAGATGACCGCGGCGTCGGGCATCAAGGCCGAAATTCTGGATCATCGTGCGGTGCGCATCACCCTCACGGCGCCGCTCACCGCGGGTCCCGTGGCGGTGGGCTACCGCGTGTCCAACGGTCTTGCCGAGGCTGCCGGGGTGATCACCGTGGTACAGATCGCCGATCCGCTGCGCCGCCAACCGCCGGTGGCGAACGACGACACCGCCACCGTGCGAGTGGGGGATGCCATCAGTATCCCGGTACTGCAAAATGACAGCCAGAGCGACGGCGAGCTGAGGCTGAGTTCGCGGCTGGTGCGTGATGTACCAAGCGGCTCGGGGCTGCTCTTCGTGTCGGGCAATCAGCTGCGTTATCTTGCCCCAGAGACCCCCGGAAATTTCAGTGCCGTGTACGAGGTCTCGGGCCAAGACGGGCAGGTGGCTCAGGCGCAGTTGAACATCGCCGTACGGGAGGTGGTGGCGGCGAGCAATGCCGCGCCGGTTCCATTAACGGTTACCGCTCGCGTGGTTGCCGGAGGCTCGGTTCGGGTGCACATTCCGCTGAGCGGTATCGATCCGGATGGCGACTCGGTGCAGTTGCTCGGACAGCAAAGCAACCCGCAACGCGGAGCAGTGACGGCCATCGGCGCAGACTATTTGGATTACACGGCCGGGCTCTACTCCGCCGGAACCGACAGCTTCAGCTACACGGTAGGGGATTCGTTCGGGGCGCGGGCGTCGGCCACGGTGCGCGTCGGCATCATGGCTCCGCAAAACGGCTCGAGCAACCCGGTGGCGCTCGCCGACGAGGTGCGCTCGCGCCCGGGCATCACGGTGACCGTGCCGGTGTTGGCCAACGATTTCGATCCGGATGGTGGCGACCTGAGCGTCACCGCAGTGGTGGTGAGCACCGCCGGCATCCGTGCCGTCATCACCGGAACCTCGGTGCGCATCACCCCGCCGCGCACCCCAGGACGCTACGGGTTGGTCTACACGATCGCAAACGAGTTGGGCGGCACGAGCTCAAATTTCATCACCGTCGTGGTCGACCCGCTGGCGCCGGTCGCCTCCCCGGTTGCCGCCGACACCGTGCTCGCCCTGAGCGACATCTCCCGCAGAGACACGGTGACCGTCGATGTGCTCAGCAACGTCACCTTTTCGGAAGGGGCCGTATCTTCCCTCACCCTTCAACTTGTCCCCTCGGCCGGTGGCTCAGATCGCTCCACCGCGCGGGTCACCCCGAATAAGCGAATCACGGTGACCCCTGCCGCCCGCCGCCAAATCATCCCCTTCGCCGTGGCGAACCCCGAAGACCCCACGGCAGTCGCCTACGCCTTCATTTGGGTCCCCGGGTTGGACGAGGCTCTGCCCCAGCTCAACCGGTTGGCGGCCCCGCTCACGGTAGTCAGTGGTGAGTCGCTGCGAATTGCGGTGAACGACTATGTGATCGCCGCAGCCAACAAGCGGGTGCGATTGGTGTCTCCCGGTGCGGTTCAGGCCAGCCATGCCAACGGCGATCCCCTCGTGGTCGACGACACCACCCTGCTGTTCACCTCAGCTCCGGGGTACTTCGGTTTAGCGTCGATCGCTTTTGAGGTGACGGATGCCGCGGCGCTCGCCGACCCGCAGGCAAAGAACGCCACCCTCGTGCTTCCGATCGTGGTGCTGCCGCGCGTCAACCAGCCTCCGGTGTTTTCCGGCGGCGTGATCAGTTTTGAACCGGGGGAGCAGAAAACGATTGACCTGGCACGGCTCACCAGCTACCCGGCACCGGGCAATCCGTCAACGCTGCGGTTCAGCATCACCGGGGCGAACCCCGCAGACTTCGACGCCGTAATCACGGGGTCGTTGTTGAGTGTCTCCGCCCGGAGTTCAGCCGCGAAGGCTTCCTCCTCTTCGCTGTCCATTGCGGTGGGGGATGACGCCCAGGCGGGCATCACCGGGCGGCTCACGCTCAACGTTGTGGCGTCCACCCGCCCGCTCGCCCAGCCCGTGGCCGACATCGTGATTGCGCCGCGGGGCCAGGTAACGCGTTTCGATCCGCTTACCAACGACGAAGCGACCAACCCGTTTCCCGGCACGCCGTTGCGCGTTGTCGATCTCACGGCCGGTTCCGCCCTACCCGCGGGGGTTTCTTACACCCTGGCATCCGACGGCACGGTGTCGGTGACAGTCGGCCCCGATGCCGCACCGGTCGACACCACACTGCAATATCGGGTGGCCGACGCCACGGCAGATCCCACCCGTGAAAGCTACGGCAGCGTGCGCATCTCGGTGCAGGATCGCCCCGATACTCCTTTAGCGCCCGATCGAGCGGATGCCAGCTACCGGGAGGGCGAACTCACCCTGCGACTCACTCCGCCCGCGGCCAACAATGCGCCGATCCTCGGCTACCGGGTGGTGAGCGGCAGCAACGGGGGCTATAGCGCGCAGTGCGGCACCGCCCTACGCTGCGTGTTGAGCGATCTGATTCCCGGTCAACGCTACGAATTTGCCGTGATCGCGACCAACTCGGTGGGAGACTCGGCGCCGAGCGCGCTCAGTACCCCGCTGAGCGCTGACTACCTGCCTGCAGCTCCCGCCACCGTGAGCGCGGTACCCACCGGGTCGAACCCGGCAGGCGCGGCACTACTGATCAGCTGGTCAGCGGTCGCCGACCCGAGCCGCGGCAGCCCGGTGAGCGCGTACGCGGTTACGGTGACCGGGCCCGCTGTTCAGTACAGCACCCTGCTGCCGGCCACGGCGACGGCGTTTGAGACCACCGCCAGTAACTCCCTAGTGGCCAACGCCCTTTACGTGGTCACGGTGTCGGCGCGAAATGATGCGGCGGTGCTGAGCGCCGGTGAGTGGCGCCTCACCGCCGCGCCACCGGTCGTGACGATCGGCCCGCCGCTGACCCCGGCCGGAGGGGTCACCGCGGTCTCCCGCGGCCGGGCGGGAACCATCGTGCTGAACTGGGCGGCGAGTGACCCTAACGGCGCCGAAGCGGTGCGCTACTCGATCGGCCGCTTCGAGGGCCCGCCGCCGGAGAGCCCCTGCGCCAGCCCACCCGCGGCGCGCGGTCTCGATGCGGGAAGTGGTGCTGCCGCGGTTCAAAGCGGTTGGTCCGACACCCGGGTTGTCGACGGCGTCAGCTACAGCTATGTGCTCTACAGCGAGAACGTTTTGTTTTGTACGGCCACGGCGTCGGCGGCGGTAGAGAGCCGCGCGGCACCGGGGGGAGCCACCGGCGAGACCGCGGTAGTCACCCGAGATGGCAAAGCCGATCTGCGGGTGGTGCGGGTGGGGGTGTCATCCGGAATCGCCGCCCGCTTTCAGGTGCGGGTGAGCGGGGGCGCCTGGGTCGATACCGCCGGCGGCAATTGGCTCACCTCGGCGGCCGACTCAAGCGTCTACGGCACCCCGCAGACGGTGACCTTTCGCGGCTGCCGGGATGACTCCGCAGAGCTGTGCGGCACCGAGAGTGCCGCGCAAACCCTTCGACCGGTAAACCTGCGGGCCACCATTGACTCCTGCGTCGTGGGCGCAGTGCCGCAATCGACCGCACCGGTCAACACCCATAGTCCGCAGCTGCGCTTTCACTACTCGTACAACGACGGTTCTTCGCTGAGCAACCGGTGGAGCCCCTTCGTGACGGATGCCGCAGCGCCCCCACCGGCCCCCATCGGCTCCGGCGTCACCCGGGTACGGCTGCAGGCCGAGGTGAGCTTCGACCCGGGTGGCGGTGCGGGGGCCTCCACGACGCGAGACGACGGCTTCGACGAAGCGAGCTGCGACCCAGCACCCGCAACGACGGCGCCCGCAACGACGGCGCCCGCAACGACCCGAAAGGTAATTACCCGATGACAATGACTGCGGAGCAGGCCGAACACTTTGTGGCAACTTTCACGCGTCTGGTTGACAACGTTGAAACGGTGCTCATCGGCAAGTCGCTGGTGATTCGGCTGGCGTTCGCCACCCTGCTCTCCGACGGCCACCTGCTACTCGAGGACTTTCCTGGCACCGGCAAAACCTCGCTCGCACGGGCTATTGCGCAGAGCGTTTCCGGGGTGAGTAACCGCATCCAGTTCACCCCCGACCTGTTACCGGGAGACATCACCGGGGTGAGCGTCTACGACCAGCGCAGTGGCGATTTCAGCTATCACCGCGGTCCGATCTTCGCCAACATCGTTCTGGCGGACGAAATCAACCGGGCGAGTCCGAAAACGCAGTCTGCGCTGCTCGAGGTGATGGAGGAGTCCACCGTCACCGTCGACGGCACTACGCATCCGGTTCCCAACCCGTTCATGGTGATCGCTACCCAAAACCCGATCGAGCAGGCAGGCACCTATCGCCTGCCCGAGGCCCAACTCGATCGCTTTCTCCTCAAAACCTCAATCGGGTACCCCGACCACGCCTCCACCCTTCGCATTCTCGAAACCGCCGATCTCAAAGCGCATGAGCGCACCCTCGATCCGGTCGCAAGCGCCGCCGAAATCGCGGCGATGACCGTGCTCGCTCGCACCGTACACGTCGACGCCTCCATCAACGACTATGTGGCACGTTTGGTCGAGGCCAGTCGCTCCACCGCCGAGGTGCGCCTCGGAGTCTCGGTTCGCGGTGCGCTGGCACTGATTCGCTGCGCAAAGACCTGGGCGGCGGCATCCGGTCGTCACTATGTGGTTCCGGATGACATCAAAGTGCTCGCCTCGGCCGTGCTCGCTCATCGGCTGTTGCTCGACGCCGAAGCGGAGTTTGACGGCGTGACCGCGCCGAGCGTCATCGCCCAATTGCTGCTGGAGATCGCGCCGCCGAGTCAGCGGGGGAGCTAAGCGCGTGGCGACCGAGACCACGACCCGCAGTCGCACCCGCACCCGCACCCGCACCCGCACCCACAGTCGCGCCCGCACTCGCACCCGCACTGGGCGTTTCGCGGGTCGGGTGACCCCACTCGGCTGGACCCTGACCTTCACCGTTCCCGTTTTCCTTGTTGCGGGGTACCGCCTGGGGCTCACCGAGCTGATCGTGCTCGGCTTTTCGGCGCTCACCCTGTGCGTAATTGCGCTGGCCCACCTGCTCAGCTCTACAGCGCTGTCGCTCAGGGTGACGCCTTCGGAGTCGCGCGTGGTGTCCGGAACCCCCGCCCGGCTACAGCTGACGGTAGTCAACAGCGGCGCTCGCCGGAGCCTGCCGCTCTTGGTAGAGCTGCCTATTCTCGCGAAATCGAAGCAACTGGAAGTCGTGAGCATCCGGTTTCCGTTGCTGGCGCGCGATTCAGAGCGTGTGCAGGAGGCTGTGATTCCCGCGCGTGAACGCGGTCACTACCAAATCGGTCCGGCGCGATCTGTGCGGGCAGATCCGGTAGGGCTGCTGCGACGGGATGTTCTCTGGGGCGGTGCGGTCACACTGCGCGTGCATCCGATCACCCTCGCCATTACGAGTGCGGATGCCGGCCTGCTGCGCGATCTGGAGGGCAAAACCTCGCGCGCCATCACCGACAGTGACGTGTCATTCCACTCGTTGCGGGAATACCTTCCGGGCGATGCCCGCCATCACATCCACTGGAAGAGTTCGGCCAAAACCGGTACCGCCATGGTGCGGCAATTCGAGCAGACGCGGCGCAGTCGAGTTGTGGTAATTCTGAGTTTCGCCGCAGGCGACTACGGCAGCGCCGAACAGTTTGAGCTCGCGGTGAGTTGTGCCGGTTCTCTCGCGCTGCGCGCTCTGCGGGCGGCGGGGGAGGTTCAGGTTGTGGTGGGCGCTCGGGCAAACATCCGGTTTCTCGATGCGCGGACGCCACTCCGGTTGCTCGACGAGCTCTCGGAGGTCGACCTCGCCGAGTCGGCGCTGAGCCTGCGCACTGTCGCAGGGCTGGTCACCCGTCGCGTGGAGGCGATCTCGGTGGCGTACCTGATCTGTGGGTCGTCGGCTGCGGCTAAAGCGCTTCGGGCGGCAACAGCGCAGTTCTCCCCGGAAGTTGAGGTCGTGGTGGTGGTGTGTGATTCTGGCGCGGCACCGGCCCGCCGCTTTCTGGCAGATCAGACGGTGCTGACGGTCGGCTATCTCAACGACCTCCGGTTGGCGCTTTCTGGGTCATCCTCTGCGGTGCCAATCGCTGTTGCGGGTCTTCGATGATCGCTTCGGCAAAGACAAACTCAATTGTCGGTTTGCGTCTGCCCGGCACCGCAGCGCAGGGCGTCGTGCTGCTCGCGCTGTGCACCGTCACCGCCGTTGCCGGGCTTTGGCCGGTCTATCTCACCGGCCAGTTTTTGCTGCTGGTTGCGGTAACGGTGTCCGTCGCTTCGATCCTGGCCGTCGTCGCAGACCGCTTTCGGTGGCCACCGCACCTTTTAGGCGTCGCTCTTGTCGTCGCCTATCTCGCCGTCGGAGTTCCGGTGGCAGTTCCAGCTGAGGCGCTTTTCGGCGTTCTTCCTACCCTTGAGGGCCTCGGCGTGCTTTTTATGGGCAGTGTGACGGGTTGGAAACAGCTGATCACGGTGACGCTTCCCGCTGGCTCCTTCGAGCCCCTCCTCGTGCCGGTTTTTCTTGCAATTCTCTTCACACACACCGTGTCGCTGTCGGTCGCGCTCCGTGCCCGTCGGCGGCAATGGGCGCTAATCGGGCCGCTAACACTTTTTCTCGGCAGCATTGCCGTGGGAACCAGCGCCGGATTTGTTCCGGAGTTCGCAGCGGCGGCGTTTGCAGCGTTGGCGGTGAGCTGGCTTCTCTGGTGTCGGAGCGGGAGGGCAGAAGCCTCCGTGGGAGTGTCGTCGCGAGGTCGTCGCTCGGTGACTGCGGTGCTCGTCGTGGTTGCGACGATCGGGGGCGGGGTCGCGTCGGCGATGGTGACGCCTCCGGATGGTCAGCGAACCGTGTTGCGGACGGCCGTGACCCAGCGTTTCAATCCAAATGATCGGGTGAGCCCGCTGAGCGGATTTCGTAGTTTTCACCGGGCCGATTTGGTGGATGCCGCACAGCTGACCGTAAGTGGACTGCCTCTGGGCGCGCGGCTGAGGCTCGCGACGCTGAGTTACTACGACGGCGTCGTATTTTCGGTGGGGCAGGCTGAACGCAGCACGGCCGAACCTAGTAAGGCCGCTCCCGGTGTCGATGGTGGCTCGTTCGCGTTGGTTCCAGCACGCGTCGATCAGTCCGGCGTCGTCGGCCGCGCAGTTGCGATTAATGTCACGGTCGATGGCTATTCGGATGTCTGGCTCCCAACGATCGGGGCCTTGCAGAGTGTCCGCTTTTTCGGTGACAGCACGGCGTCTGGCAGCACAGTTTCCCCCAGCGCGGCGTCAGAGAGCACGCCCCCGCGGCGGGGTGCCTTCTACTACGACACCGTGCTTCGCACCGCGGCGGTCACCACAGAGCTCCGCCGCGGCGACCGCTATCGGCTCACCGCCATTCTTCCGGCTCAGCCGCGCGCCGAGCAGTTGGCCAGCCTGCGTCCGGCCACTGCCGATCCCGTGCTCAACACCGCCGATCAACTAACCGTCCCGGCGGGGGTCCGTGCCGCCCTTGAACGCTTCACTGCCACCCATCCAACGGCCGGTGCGAAATTGCAGGCGCTACTCGGCGCCCTGCGCGACGAGGGCTACCTCAGCCATGGGATTACCGATTCCGACGCCCCGAGCCGCTCCGGGCATTCCGCCGGTCGAATCACCGAATTTCTGTCTGGAGATCGGATGATCGGCGACGCCGAGCAATACGCTGCCACCGCGGCCATCATGGCGGAGCAGCTTGGTTTTCCCGCACGAGTCGTGGTCGGCTTCGACCCCGCCAGAGCTCAACCGCCAGCCCAGCCGCTGGCCGAATCGATCACAGTCACCGGCGCCGACCTGTCTGCCTGGATCGAGGTTAACACCGCCGATTTCGGCTGGGTAAGTTTCGATCCGACGCCACCGGCCAGGCCCGTGCCGGAACAAAAACCGGAGGTGGCGTTCGAGGTTGCACGACCGCAAACCGTGGTGCCCCCGGCCGTTGAGCCCCCCCCGGTGCCCGCGGATCCACCAACTACCGGTGGTGTTCCCACGCCGAGCGAATCTGTCTACCGGATGCCCGCGGCTCTGGTCACCGTGCTGTGGTCGGGAGGGGTGCTGTTGGCGATTCTCGCTACCGCCGGAGTTCCCGTCGCGGTGATCATCCTCGCAAAAGCCTTTCGTCGCCGGTCTCGCCAGCGCCGACCCGGTGCGCGGGAGCGAGTTGTCGAGGCCTGGAACGAATTTGTCGACTGTGCTTGTGATCACGGTTTTCGTCTCCCCGCCTCAGCGACCCGTTCTGAGATTGCCGCTGTCGTTGGTGGGCACCGGTCGAATAAACTTGCAGCGTGGGCCGATTTCGCGGCATTCGCGCCAAACGAACCGGTAACTGCCGATCGGTGTTGGTCCTTAGTCGTTGAGCTTCAGATGCAGCTCGCCCAGAATCTCAGTCGTGGCGGGCGGCTCGCAGCGTTGATGTCGATCCGCTCTCTCGGCTGGTCGCGACCGATCACCCAAGGTGCTCGGAAAGGGAAATCCCATGACGAGTTGTAATTTCTGTGGGGCCACGCTTCCGGCTGGCGCACTGTTTTGCGGTGATTGTGGCTGTTCAGTCGAGTCCAGCGTTTCGGTGAAGCGAGGAAAAAAGCGAAAACTGTTTCGCCGCGGGCCGGCAGTTTCCGTTACGCGAGCCGCAACAGTGAGTTTCGATCCACCCCCGAGCGGGGAGAGTTGTTCTCAGTGTGGATATCCACTCGCCCGACACGACGTCTTCTGTGGAGATTGTGGATTCATTTCCCTCCCCACCCATCGAAAGACCAGCACCAGTGAAGACCAATGGCCGGAACCGGATGCCCTCGTACCGCCGGTGTCTACGAATGCCTCAGTGACTCCCGCCGACACCGCTCCCGCCGACACCGCTCCCGCCGACACCGCTCCCGCTTCCAATGGGGCAGTATTGGGCCCTCTGGATCACGACACCGAACCGATCCGAACAAACTTTTTTCCGCTGCACCCCGCGGGCGCTTCGGCTGCTACGGCAACCGAAGCACAATTCACCTTTTGGCGGGCGTCCAGAGCTCTTCCCGCCCGGGCGTCGAACGGTCAGCGGTACGTACTCCAGTTCAGCAGCGGGGAAAGCTTCACCGTGTTCGGTACCGGGCTCGTGGGGCGAAACCCTCGAGCGGAACCGGGGGAGCAATTTGATGTCACCATGCCGATCATCGATCGCTCACGTTCGGTGTCGAACACGCATCTGGAGTTCGGCCAGACCGACGGCCGCTTTTGGGTCAATGACCGATTTTCCGGCAACGGAACCACGGTGCGAGAGCCAGATGCCTCACCGACTCGGTGCACGCCCGGCCGTCGTCAAATGGTGTCGCGCGGGAGCCGAATCGATATTGGCGAGCAATTCTTCGTCGTGAGCTGAACTGAACTTCGCCGGTGCCTGAACTTCGCCGTGGCACCCTGAGCGAAGCCTCAATAAGGCCCTAAACGGTCGATGAAGCGACTTCTCCTGCCCTGGACAACGAATTCCCACTGATCAACAGCTCTCGCTTTCTGTCCCTCGGGCGTGGCGCGGGGTGTTGGGCTCGAAGCATGCCCTCACCGTTGCCCCTGGTGCACGATCCCCGATTGATTGTCTCGCGTTCGCCGGAGCTCCGAAGTCCCGTCATTTCGCTGCCCCGACCACCCACCGATTCCCCGAGCTATACATTTCCCATTGTGGCCACCATCGCACCGGTGTTGGGCTCAGTACTGATTTGGGCTGTCACCGGGTCTAGTTTCGCGCTGGTTTTTGCGGCGCTTTCGCCGATCGTAGCGATCGCCAGCGTTATCGACGCGCGTTGGCGGGGGCGACGACATCGGCGGCGGGAAAACTCTCGATTTTCCGCGGATGTCTCGCGCGCCGTTGATACGGTGGCCCGGCTGCATGCGTCTGGGCTCGATCAACTCACTCAGCTGTTCCCGCCCATCTCCCACCTCTTGCTCAAACCCCGAGATGCACCCGACCGCTGGCGAAATGAGCTCAGCGACACCGTGGCGCTACGGGTGGGAAGTGGAGCGGCACAGAGCACGCTTCGCGTCGACGGCGTGCCCGACGATACCCAGCCTGCGGGTATCCGGGAGGCATTAGAGCACATTGGATTTTTGGCGTCCTCCCTCAACGACGCCCCGATTCGCGTTGACGCCCGAAGAGGGATAGCGATCTGCGGACCACCCACCGTGGCGCGGGCCGTCGCCCGGGCCTACCTGATTCGACTTGCGACGCTCCTGTCGCCGCAGAGCGTGGCGATTCGCCGCCCCGATAATTCCGACTGGTCCTGGCTCGACGATCTTCCGCATCGGGTCGAAACGGTCACACGACGCGCCCCTGCTAACGGCGACTACGCACTGTCGGGAGATGCGCCGACCGACTCAAATCCCTTCGCCCTGATCGAAATCGTGTCGCTCCGCGGCGGAGCGCAGCGCCACTCTGATGCCGCTGTGTTGTTCATCGCCGTTGCCGAGAATCCATGGGACCTGCCGCGGCACTGTCATCACCGTGTTGAAGTCCTCGCACCCCAAAACCTCGCACCCCAAAACCTCGCACCCCAAAAACATGCATCCCAGAACCTCGCACCCCAAAAACATGCATCCCAGACACCCGGCTCCCAACCGACAGGACGACTCGTCAGCAGTATGGAGCGCGACGTCATCCTCAGCCTCGAATTCGCCTCCCAGGAGGATGCCGTCGGACGGGCCAAATGCCTCCGACGCTGGGCCGATGAGGAAGGAGTCACGGCGCAACTTGCCGAACTCCCACGGCTGCTGCCGTTCTCGAGTCTGCGTCAGGAGATTTTCAACGGCATCGGAATCACCGATTCAGCCACCCGTTCCAGTCTCGAGTGCCGCTCCACCCTCGCGTGCATCATCGGGGCAAGCACCAACGCGCCGTGGCGAATCGATCTCGTCGGCGATGGCCCACACGCCGTTGTTGGTGGCACCACCGGGAGCGGTAAAAGCGAGTTGCTCACGTCGTGGATCTTGGCGTTGGCGACCACCTACTCGCCCGAGCTGGTCACCTTTTTGCTCGTCGACTTCAAGGGAGGAGCTTCATTCGAGGCAGTACGCAATCTCCCGCACAGCGTGGGGATCGTGACCGACCTCGATGCCTCCGGTGCATCCCGTGCCCTAGAAAGCCTTCGGGCCGAATTGCGCTACCGCGAGCGGCTCATCGTGGCCGCGGGGTGCAAAACGATCGAAGAGTTCCCCGTCGAAAAAGAGCTACCGCGTTTAGTTATCGTGGTTGACGAATTCGCTGTCCTGGCCGGTCAGTTCCCCGAGCTACGCAACCTGTTCGCCGACATCGCTGCCCGTGGTCGCTCGCTCGGCGTGCACCTAATCCTTTGTACTCAGCGCCCCGCCGACTCTCTGCGCGAAACCATCTTGGCCAATTGCACTCTGCGAATTTCCCTCCGGGTCAATAGCGCCGCCGATAGCGTGGCCCTGATCGGAAGTGCCGCCGCCGCAGACCTGCCGCGCGAGCCGGTGGGGCGCGCTTTTGTCACGAAGCCCGGCCACCCCGTATCGAGCGTGCAGGCGGCCCTCGCCGATCCGAACGATTTCGTCCAGGTCGCCTCGTGCTGGCCAACCACCGTGGCCGTGCGGAGGCCGTGGTGCGATCCACTGCCCCTGGAGGTCACCCCGGGGAGCTTAGAAACTCCGGGGTTTGGCACCGCAGTGGCATTCGCACTCCGAGATCTGCCCGAGGAGCAGCGCCAGGACGCTGCCCAATTTGACCCGCGCCAGCACGGAAACCTGCTGGTGCAGGGTGCGCGTGGCTCCGGAAAGTCGACCGCGCTGTTTACTCTCGCCGCGGGCTTTTCGCGGGTGCGTTGGGTTCCGTCGGATGTCGGCGGAGCCTGGGACACCGTCGCCTCGCTCCTCGAGGCAGGGGAACAGTTGCGCGACAACCCGCTTCTTGTGGTGGCGGATGACCTCGACCTGTTGATTGCTCGGTTCGGCAGCGACCATCAACGGGACTTCGTCGACCAACTCACCCGACTACTGCGTGAGGGTCCAGCACGAGGAATTACCCTCGTGATCAGCGTGCAGCACCTTTCCCCCGTAATCAATTGGGTTGGTCAACTGTGCGACTCCCGACTGCTCCTGCGCCTCGCCGATCGTCAAGAACACGCCATGGCCGGCGGACGAGTAGAACTGTTTGACCCGAACCTCGCGCCGGGTGGCGGCTTCTGGGGCGACCATCGCGTGCAAGTGGTGAAAACACCGAGCGAGCTTCGCAGGGGGAGGGAGCCCCGTCCCGCCTCAATCGTCTTCACGCCGGGTGAAACAACCGCCGTGGTGAGTTCTGCCCCGAAAGATTTCGCCACCAGAATCGCCCGCGCCCAGCCACAGGCGGTACCCATCACCGTCATTGCCGTACGTGATTTTCTGCCCGTGCCAACCCCAACCCCGGCAGAATCAGATCAGTCGTCGGTCCTTTTCAGCAAGGGCGCGAGCCACACGATCGTGCTGGGCGATCCAGATGACTGGCAGGCCGCGTGGGCCGTCACAGCGAAGTTGCGCCATCGCCAGCGGCTCCTCTTCGACAGATGCTCGGTCGCAGACTTTCGAGCGATCACCCGATCACGAACGCTTCCTTCGCCGCTGTCCCACCCGCAGGAGCTCTGGCTCGTGGATGATCACGATCGTGTGGCACGGGTTCAACTGCCCGCGCAACTACCCGAGCACACCGCTGAGCGCTCGGTGGGTCAGCCCGTGAGCGATGGCAACGGGCTCGGAAATCACATCGCCGGCGAAGGTGTTCAGTCCCAGGGCGAGCGCCGGGTCATCCCGGAGCGCCTGTAGCCAGCCTTTGTCAGCAATCGAACGAACGTAGGGGAGTGTGGCATTTGTTAGGGCATAAGTGGAGGTGTTGGGCACCGCGCCCGGCATGTTCGCAACGCAATAAAAAAGTGAACCGTGCACGGCGAAGGTGGGATCGGCGTGGGTGGTCGCTCGGGTGTCCGCAAAGCAGCCCCCCTGATCGACGGCGATATCCACCAGCACGCTGCCACGCTTCATTCGCGACACGAGCTCGTTGCTCACCAATTTCGGCGCTTTCGCACCGGGCACCAGAACCGAGCCGATCACCATGTCGGCGGCCACACAGGCGCGATCAATTTCGAAACTGTTGGACGCGATCGTGCGCACGCGTCCGGCGTAGAGGGCGTCCAGCTCGCGTAGGCGTTGCAGGTTCGTGTCGAGCACGATCACCTCGGCTCCGAGCCCCACCGCTACGGCAACGGCGTTCGTTCCTGCCACGCCGCCGCCCAGCACCACAATCCGTGCCGGGTAGGTCCCGGGTACTCCCGGAACCAGAAGTCCGGGACCGCCGTTCGGCTTTAGCATGGCGTTCGCCCCGACGATCGGTGCGAGTCGACCCGCAACTTCGCTCATCGGTGCCAACAGGGGAAGCGCACGCGAGGGTAACTGCACGGTTTCGTAGGCCACAGCGGTGACCCGGGCCGAAGTTAGGGCCGCAGTGAGGTCGGCTTCGGCGGCAAGGTGAAGGTAGGTGAAGAGCAAAAGGTCGGGTCGAAAGTGGCGATATTCGCTCGCGACCGGCTCTTTCACCTTCAGCAGGAGGTCGGCCGCGGCCCAGGTGGACGCGGCATCCGCTGAGATGGTCGCTCCGGCGGAACGGTAGTCGTCATCGGCGATTGAAGAGCCTTCGCCCGCGCCAGCCTGCACAACAACGTCGTGCCCCCGGCTGGTGAGGTCGTGAACCCCGGCCGGAGTGATTGCCACCCGAAACTCGTTGTTCTTGATCTCGCTGGGAATGGCAATACGCATGGTGCTCCTGACATCGGATGTTCACAATTCCCGCGGCGACCCTGCGGCGGACAATTAACAATAGCCAGCCCCACGAGGGAATTAGTATCTCACCGGCACGCAAAGCGCGGATTTCGTCACAATTTGGAATCTGTAAAGAGGTTTTGCTCTTTTTGGCGTAAGTGGGTCGATTCTGTGTAAGCATCAAAATGGCGGATCGTTGAGGATTCGCCTCGCGTACCGCCGTGAAGGAGTAGCCCTTATGCCGTTACCGTTATCCGCCGATCCGACGGTCAAGCAGCTGGTTTCCCTTGCTCGGCAGTCGCAAATTTCGCGCCGCGCGGTGCTGAGCGGAGCATCACTGGCTGCTGTCGGATTGTCGGTAGCCGCCTGTTCATCGTCGGCTACCGGAGGTCAAGCCAAACCTTCCGCTGCAGCAGACGGCTCGGCATCAGACAAAACCCTCGTCTGGGCTAATTGGCCGGGCTACCTCGATCAAGACGAGAACAAAAAGTCGCCCACGCTCGACGCTTTCCGCACGCAGTCGGGCCTCGACGTCACCTACGACGTTGCCATCGACGACAACAACACCTATTACGGCAAGGTCAAAGATCAATTGGCGCTCGGTCAAGATATCGGCGCCGATCTCGTTTGCCTCACCGACTGGATGATCGGCCGCCTGATTCGATTCGGTTATGTGCAAAAGCTTGACGAGACGAAAATTCCAAACAAGAAAAACCTCACCCCGACGCTGCAAAATCCGGACTTTGACCCCGGGCGCACACTTTCACTGCCCTGGCAGGGAGGTTTTGCGGGAATTTGCTGGAACAAAGAAAAAATCCCGGGTGGCCTGAAATCGGTCTCCGACCTGTGGAATCCCAAATACAAGGGTCGTATTGGGGTGCTGACTGAGATGCGCGACACCATCGGGCTGATCATGCTTGAGAACGGCGTCGATATCGCCAGCAAGTGGAACGATGACGCCTTCATGAACGCCACGGATGATTTCAAAAAGCACGTCGTCAGCGGGCAAATTCGAAATGTCAAGGGCAACGCCTACTTAGAAGATCTGAAAAGCGAGGACACGATCGCTGCAATTTGTTGGTCCGGCGATATCACCACCCTGAATGGTGAGGCAGGCAACAAATGGGAGTTCGCCATTCCGAGTGCCGGGGCCACCCTCTGGAACGACAACTATGTCGTTCCGATTGGTTCGAAGCGCAAATCCAACGCCGAGTCCCTGATGAACTATTACTATGAGCCCGAGGTTGCGGCCGAAATCGCCGCCTATGTCAACTACATCACTCCGGTGGTTGGCGCTCAAGCTGTGGCAGCTGCCAAGTATCCTGAACTCGCGA
This sequence comes from Microbacteriaceae bacterium, assembly GCA_014377425.1. Taxonomy (GTDB): domain Bacteria; phylum Actinomycetota; class Actinomycetes; order Actinomycetales; family Microbacteriaceae; genus Marisediminicola. The sequence goes on from JACMPQ010000085.1 coordinate 73,234, forward strand.
ACAACCAGCTCATTTTCCCGAATACCGACACCCTGGCCAAGGCACACATTTTCCGTACCCTGTCTCCGGCCGAGGAGAACACCTACAACGCGGCATTCCAAGCCGTGCTGCTGGGTTCCTGATGGCGGCGATGACAGGATCGGCATTTGCTGAAGCTGGTGCCGACCTAAAACTGGTGGGCGTGCAAAAACGTTTCCCCGGCTTCACCGCGATCGAGAATCTCGATCTCACGATTCCCGCGGGAAGCTTCTTTGCGCTGTTGGGTCCCTCCGGCTGCGGTAAAACCACTACTCTGCGTCTCGTCGCGGGGCTCGAGGAAGTCTCGGCCGGTCGCATCCTGATTGGCGGTAAAGATGTCACTGCGACGAAGGCCTACCAGCGGCCGGTGAACACTGTATTTCAAAGCTATGCGCTGTTTCCGCACCTGAGCATTCTCGAAAATGTCGCTTTCGGGCTGCGTCGACGCAAAATGACCGACGCTCTCACGAGGGCCCACGAAGCGCTCAACCTGGTGGAGCTTGATCACCTGTCGGCGCGCAAGCCGGCGCAGCTTTCCGGCGGGCAGCAACAGCGGGTGGCTCTCGCCCGGGCCGTGGTCAACCGTCCGGCACTGCTGCTCCTAGATGAACCGCTCGGCGCGCTCGACCTCAAGCTACGGCGCCAAATGCAGTTGGAGCTGAAGTCGATTCAGGGGGAGGTGGGGCTCACCTTCTTGCACGTCACGCACGACCAGGAGGAAGCGATGACGATGGCAGACACGGTGGCGGTGATGAATAAGGGTCGCATCGAGCAAATGGGAGCGCCCGCGATTCTCTACGAACTCCCGCGTACAGCATTTGTGGCCAATTTCCTTGGCCAGTCCAACCTGTTCTCCGGTCTGGTCGCCGGAGAGACGAGCAACAGTATCGCGGTCGATATCGCGGGTAGCCGCATCGTCGTGCCAAAATCTCGCGCTCAGCGTCATGGCGGCGAGGTTACGATCGGAGTTCGGCCCGAAAAACTCATCCTGACCCGCACGGCACCGAACGCCAATAGCGCCCTGAATTCTCTCGGGCCGGGACGGATCACCGATGTGTCGTTCAGTGGTGTGAGTACACAGTTCTCGGTGGAAATCCCGAGCGTTGGCGCAGTGGTGGTTTTTGCGCAAAACCTGCAGGCGTCGCCGATGGCATCGGTTGGGGATGCGGTGTGGGTGAGTTGGAACGTCGAGCACGGGTTCGGGCTCGAAGACGACGAACGCTCGGCGGCGCGTTTCTCGGCCGATGAGTCGACCGCGATGATCGCGGCGCATCGCAAAGATGCCCTCCTCGCAGAACTCGAAGACTCCTAAACCATGGCCTTCTCGGCGTTTGCGCCCAGCACGGTCAGCGAGCAGGCTCCGCGGCGAAAAAGTAGGGTGGCGCTGCTGCTGCTGCTTCCGGGCATCCTGTACCTGCTGTTGTTCTTTCTTGTCCCGCTGCTTTCGCTCATCCTCACCTCGCTGCAAGCGCCCACCGTGAGCGGCGACATCGGTCAGTACCGCACCGCCTTCGAGTGGCAAAACTATTCGACCGCTATCGGCCAATACGGCGGCCAGATTTTGCGCTCGTTCGTCTACGCGGTGCTCGCCACGGTGTTCGCGCTCCTGTTCAGCTACCCGCTGGCGTATTTCATCGGAGTGAAGGCTCGGCCCTACCCGCTTCTGCAAAATTTGGCACTGATCCTCGTAATTGCGCCCTTTTTCATTAGTTTCCTGCTGCGTACCCTCGCCTGGAAGCAATTGCTCTCTGATGAGTCTGCAATCGTCACCGGTCTCAAGGCCCTGGCTCTTTTGGCCCCGGATGCCCACGTCACTGGTACTCCGGTGGCCGTGGTTTTTGGGCTCACCTACAACTTCATCCCGTTTATGACACTGCCGCTTTACGCGTCGCTGGAACGCCTCGACCTTCGGTATCTCGAGGCAGGTAACGACCTCTACGCAACACCGTTTTCCACCTTCCTGCGCGTGACCATTCCGCTATCCATGCCAGGAATCGTCTCTGGTGTACTGCTCACCTTCATTCCCGCCGCGGGGGACTACGTCAACGCCAGTCGAGAGTTCCTCGGCGGTACGGGCACCACCATGATCGGCAACGTCATCGAGAGTAATTTCTTGGTTTCGCTCAACTACCCCGCTGCGGCAGCCATGTCGGTGATGCTCATGGTCGCTATCTTGATTTTGGTCACGATCTACGTGCGACGAAGCGGTACGGAGGATCTTCTGTGAGCACTCAGGAAGCGGCAGCCCTAGCCACAGCGGGTAATGCCGTAGAGACACCGGCGGGAAGTGGGCGAGGCCGCAAGCGGGACAGTAATTTCGGCGGCTGGATTTTGCCGGTGTACACCGCCGTAGCGCTGTTGTTTCTGCTCATTCCGATCGCCTACACCTTCGTGTTTTCCTTCAACCGCTCGCTGAAATCGAACATTTCGTGGCGTGGTTTTACCTTCGACAACTGGACCGGCGTGTGTAAAGCGCAGGGCGTCTGCGAGGCGGTCGGCAACAGCCTGCTCGTCGGCGTCATCGCAACATTTTTGGCCACCGTGCTTGGAACCATGATCGCTTTGGCCCTCGTGCGGTATCGCTTCCGGTTCCGCTCGGCGATCAGCCTGCTGCTGTTTCTGCCGATGGCTACGCCCGAGGTGGTGCTCGGTGCCGGGCTGGCCGCCGAATTTTTGACCGCGGGGGTGCAAAAAGGGCTTGTCACGATCATTCTGGCGCACACAATGTTCTGCATTAGCTTTGTGGTTGTCACAGTGAAGGCCCGGGTGGCGAGCCTTGACCCGGCGCTGGAGGAAGCGGGTCGCGACCTGTACGGCTCGCCCGGTCAGGTGTTCTGGCGCATTACTTTTCCGCTTTTGGTGCCCGGGATTGTTTCTGCGGCTCTGCTGTCTTTCTCCCTAAGTTTTGACGACTTCATCATCACCAACTTCAATTCCGGGGCTGAAACCACATTCCCGAAGTTTGTCTACATCGCGGCCGCTCGGGGTATTCCGGCCGAAGCGAACGTGGTGGCTAGCGCGGTCTTCGTCCTGGCTTTGGTTGTCGTCATCGTCTCCCAGGTCTCCGCTGCCGCGCGCAGACGAAGGCTGGCTGCCACCTAGGGTTATGCCATCTGATTCACACCGCTGCAAAATTCACATCGCATCAAGATTCACATCGTCGTGTTACCACCGGCCCGTACCCCGGCCGTTCACTAGAAAGCTCACTATGACCCAGCACTATGCCGATCGTGACCGCCTCGCCACCCTGTGGGAATCGGAGGTTGACCGTTTTCGTGTCGCCCGCCCCGAATCGCACCGGCTGTGGACCGAAGCAATTCCGAACATGCCCGACGGCGTTCCGATGCTCTGGATGTCGAAGTGGCCGGGCCCGTGGCCGGTGTACGTAACCGAGGCCTCCGGTAGCCAATTCACCTGCGTAGACGGCCTCACACACGTTGACCTTTGCCTCGGAGACACCGGGGCCATGTGCGGGCACGCGCCGGCGGCATCCGTGAAGGCAATCTCTGAGCGGCTGGCCAAAGGCTCAACCTTTATGCTTCCCACCGCGGATGCCGCTGCCGCCGCCGCCCTCCTCGCAGAGCGGTTTCGCGTGCCGAGCTGGCAGTTCTCGCTCTCGGCCACCGACGCTAACCGCAGCCTGATCCGCTTTGCTCGCCAGGTCACCGGTAAAGCTAAAATCGTGGTGCACGACCAGTGCTATCACGGCACCGTTGATGAGGCCTACGCCACCCTCGATGACACCGGCGCGGTTGTTTCGCGCCGCGGTAACATCGGCGCGCCGGTCGACCCGGCACTCACCACGTCGGTCGTACCGTTCAACGACATCGCGGCACTCGAGGCAGCATTCGCTGCGGGGGATGTCGCGGCCATGCTCATCGAGCCTGCGCTCACCAATATCGGCATTGTCTTGCCCGAACCCGGCTATCACGAGGCGGTGCGCGAGCTCTGCACCCGCTTCGGGGTCATCTTGATCATCGATGAAACGCACACGATCAGCGCCGGCATCAGCGGCATGATCGGCACCGAAGATTTGCACCCGGATGCCGTGGTGCTCGGTAAGAGTATCGGTGGGGGTATTCCGGCCGGGGCATACGGCATGTCCGCGGAGTTCGCGGCCCGCGTTCGGAACAGCATCGACCTCGAGGACATCGATGTCGGGGGAGTGGGCGGCACGTTGGCTGGTAACGCGGTGTCGCTGGCCGGAATTCGCGCAACGCTTACCGAGGTTCTCACCGCTGAGGCGTTTGTAGACATGATCGATCGTTGCACCGAGTGGACCGCCGGCGTTCAGGCCGCCATTGACGAGTTTGGGGTGCCGTGGCAGGTCACCCAGCTCGGCGCCCGGGCCGAATACAGCTTTCGCGCAACCGCCCCCACCACGGGTGCGGAGGCGGCGGCAGCTGACGATTTCGAGCTGCAGCAGTATCTGCACCTGCACGCCCTGAACCGCGGCATTCTGATCACGCCGTTTCACAACATGGCCCTGATGTGCCCGGTCACGACCGCCGCCGATGTTGAGCGGCACACGATCGCGTTCCGCGAGGCTGTCGCCAGCCTCTACAGCTGAGCACCCGGGTAGCTGAGCAACTGATTAGCTGAGCAACTGGTTAGCTGAGCAGATGAACGGCGAACACCACTACACGGTGGCAACCCAGTGGCAGGGTAATCGCGGTAGCGGCACGAGTGGCTACCGCGATTACGGTCGAGAACACACCATCTCGGCAGTCGGCAAACCGGCGATTGCGGCCTCCAGCGATCGCACTTTTCACGGCGATGCCGATCGCTGGAATCCCGAGGAACTCCTCATCGCCGCCCTAAGCCAGTGCCATCTGCTCAGCTACCTGCACGTCGCCGCAAGCGGCGGTGTGATCGTGCAGTCCTATGTTGATTCAGCCACCGGCACTATGGTGCAGACTCCGGATGGCGGTGGACACTTCACATCGGTGACCCTTCGGCCGCGCGTCACGATTGCGCGATCGACATCCCAAACCGACGCGGAGGTGATCGCGTTGGCTCAGCGGCTCCACTCGGATGCCGCGGCAAAATGTTTCATTGCCGCGTCGGTCAATTTTCCGGTGCGGCATGATGCGCAGATCGGTTTCGCGGGCCCCGAATAGGTGTAGACGGAGCTTCGCATTGCCTGCCCGGTTTTTTCCATTGGGGGTAATGGTTTAACGTTGCAGGGGGTCGCGAACCTCCGGCAGGTGGGGGTGGGATTGTTTTGCGGCTGCCCGTTCGCCGTTCTGAGAAAGCAGACCATGTCAAAAAAATTCTTCGCCACGATCGCTTTGGCGGGCCTTGCGCTTTCACTATCGGCCTGTACCGGATCCGCTGATCTGAAGTCCGTGAGCGACTGCAAGCCCACCGCGGCCGGCGCAAGCTCCGCGAAGATCGCCGCTACCGGCAAGGTCGGAGAGGCGCCGACGGTGAAGTTCCCATCGCCGCTGACCGCAAAAACCACCGAGCGCACCGAGCTCATCAAGGGTAAGGGCGCGGTCGCAGCCGCCGGCAGCACCCTCACTGTCAACTACACCGCGTTCAACGGTACGACCGGTAAGAAAATTGACTCAACTTCCTACAAGTCCGACGGCCTAGCTTCGGTGAAGCTTGATAAGTCCGCGCTCTTGCCCGGTTTGATAAAGGCGCTCACCTGCTCCGCGGTTGGCGCTCGCGTCGCCGTGGTCATCCCACCGGAAGACGGCTTCGGTGCCGCCGGTTCGGCAAACCTCAACGTTGGTGCCACGGACGCACTGGTTTTCGTGCTCGATGTGGTCACCGTCAAGGCTGCTGTCAAGGAGTCTCCTTCACCCTCAAGCTCCGTCAAGGCACTTGCCAAGGCCGATGGTGCGAGCCAGCCAGCCCCGGCCGGTTTCCCCACCGTTGTGCTCGATGACAAGGGTGCGCCGACCATCACGATGCCCGCCGGTGCTGCACCAGCCGAGTTGCAGATTGCCGATCTCAAACTCGGTACCGGCGCAACGGTGGCCTCCGGGGATACCGTCACCGTGCACTACACCGGAGCCATTTACTCCACCGGTTCGGTCTTTGATTCCAGTTGGACTCGCGGTGAGCCGGCCAGCTTTGCTACCACGGGAGTAATTCCGGGATTCGGCAAGGCGCTCGTCGGCCACAAGGTTGGATCTCAGGTGATTGCGGTTATCCCACCCGCCGAGGGTTACGGTGCCCAGGGCAGCCCGCCCAAGATCTCGGGAACCGACACCTTAGTGTTCGTGGTCGATATCCTGGCCACCGCGAAGTAACGCACGGAGGCAGAATTTAGCGCCGATCAACGATGGGAGGATGTCCCCATGCGACGCGCGATCATTCTCGGCTCCACCGGTTCTATTGGCACTCAAGCGCTCGAGGTTATTCGTGCCAACCGTGATCGATTCGAGGTCGTTGGATTGGCAGCTGGCACCAACCGTGAGCTCGTAGCGGAACAGGCACGAGAATTCGACGTTACCGAAGTTGCGTTTGGTGCAGTCGATGCTGAACGGCTCGTTCGTTCGGTTGGGGCCGATGTTGTTCTGAACGGCATCACCGGTTCAGTCGGTCTCGGCCCAACGCTGGCAGCGCTGGAAGTCGGAGCGGTGCTGGCCCTCGCTAATAAGGAGAGCCTGATCGTTGGTGGGGCGCTGGTTACCGAACTTGCCCGGCCGGGTCAGATCGTGCCGGTGGATTCGGAGCATTCGGCCATCGCGCAGGCACTGCGATCGGGAACAGCCGCCGAGGTATCACGGCTGGTGCTCACGGCATCCGGCGGTCCGTTTCGGGGTCGGAGTCGTGAGTCGCTTGCGGCGGTCACTCCTCGTCAGGCGCTGGCTCACCCCACTTGGGCCATGGGGCTCGTCGTGACCACAAACTCAGCCACCCTGATCAACAAAGGACTCGAGGTCATCGAAGCCCACCTGTTGTTCGCCGTATCGTACGACCGAATCGTGGTCACCGTGCACCCGCAATCCGTCGTCCATTCGATGGTCGAGTTTGTCGACGGTTCGACGATCGCTCAGGCATCGCCGCCGGATATGAGATTGCCCATCTCCCTGGGCCTGGATTGGCCACAGCGGGTGGCCGGGGTTGGCGCGCCGCTGGATTGGACAACCGCGAGCAGTTGGAATTTTGAGCCCCTCGACGAGCGCGCGTTTCCGGCTGTTGCATTGGCAAAGAGTGTCGGGCGTGCCGGGGGCACCTGGCCCGCGGTGTTCAACGCCGCGAACGAGCAGGCGGTGGGCGCGTTTCACGCAGGGCGGATTGGATTTCTCGACATCGTTGACACCGTCTCTGCCATCGTCGAAGAGCACCCCGGGGGAGAGGTTTCTCTTCCCGGGGTGCTCGAGGCGGAACGCTGGGCGCGGCTGGCCGCAGACACGCGTATCGCTGCTCGCCGCTAATTGCGGGTCTTCTCGACCGCAACCTCGCTTAGCTGCAGGTGATGTTGCTGAGGCCGAGCTTGGCGGTGCTCGGCTGGCATTTCACTACATTGCCGATTGCGCCAAATTCGATTCGAACGAGGTAGCCGGGGATGTCCCCGGTGGAGGTGTTGTTGTCGAAGGTGTTGTTCTGACCCCAGCCCTTCAGTAATTGGTGTACCTGGAATCCGTCGTTGATCGTCTTGGATCCGGTGTTGCCGGAGATGCGGTAACCGTTTCCTTTTACATCAACCCAGGAGTCCGCAGAATTTTTACCAGACCAGGCGTCGTTGACGAAGGTGTTACCGAGCAATTGACCACCGGTCGTGCCCTCTTTGACATCGATACCCTCAGCGGCGGTGTTGGTAATCGTGTTGTTTTGCACAATGGCGTAGTCGGACTGGTCGGGGATGGTGGAGGATCCCATCACGCTGTCCCAGTTGCTCTTGGAGCTCCCGAGGTAGATCCCCTCTCCGAAACCCTTCGATACCTGGCCGGTGTCGTGAACGAAATTGTTGCGCACGATCACATGACTACTGTTATGCCGCACGTGGATTCCCTCTTGCCCGATGTTCGATACCTCAACTCCATCGATGATGCTGTTGTCGGCGTCGTCGAGCACGATTCCTTTCTGGGCAGTTGAGATGGTGAAGCCAGAGAGGTTCCAGTAACCGTCGATCACATGAAATCCGTAGGACTTGCGCGTTGATCCGGTGGTCAAGATCGCGTTTCTCGAGCCGATGAGCGTGATCGGCGCGGCTGCGGTTCCGGCGTTCGTGGTGCTGAACGATCCGACGTAACGACCGTCGGCCAGTGTGATCACATCTCCTGGCTGCGCTTGCCCGAGTGCCGCGGTTAGCTGAGCGGCGGTAGCTACCCGAATTGTTGCACCGGCCGGTTCCGCGGACGAGGATCCGGTGGATCCCCCGATGGTCGGTGAGTCGGCGAGAGCACCGGTGCTCGGCAACAAGATTGCCCCGATTGTCATGGTAACCGCGACCGCCAAGGCCGAAATGGGTACACAAATAGACTTTTTTTCAATCATTTTTAGCCCCCGCTAAATAGGACTGAGGGATTCCCCAAGAATGGCCCCCCAGCCATCGAAACTTGCTTGGTGGAGAAGGTACTCCCCGTTTCCGATCGCGTGTTGCGATTTTTTGCGCCGACCGCCCGTTAACTGTGAATTCTTTACCAACAGCTGGCGCGAAACGCTCCCCGTATTCGAGGCAGAAAGCCCTAAATATCCCGTAAACACAACGATTTGATTGGTTGAATGCCACGGTTAGAGAGCCGAAAAAGTCAAAATAGAACAATGAAATATCCGCAGTCAACATCCAATAAATTCACAAGTTGTTTACACGAATTAGACAGAGATCAAGTTTTGTTCGCGAGTTTGAGCACAGAGCAGTGCGGATTATCAATCCTCAAGACTCGTTGAATCAGCTTCTGCTTACCGGGGTTCGGGATCGGTCTCGATTTCAAATTTTTTGGGGCGCCGCCAAAAAGTGTTGCTGTTGGCGAAAATCCTGGGACTTTGTCAATAATCGCGGTGCTTTGTCAATAAACCTGGGACTTTGTCAATAATTCAGAGCGGGTTGGGTTCACCGTTGCAGGCGAGGCAGGTCTGCCGACGAAAGCAAAACGACTCCCGCTAGCCTTGAGGTGTGGAAACCGTGTTGCTCTATGTTCTCGGCGTGCTGATTATGGTTGTTGGTCTCGCTCTATCGATTGCCCTGCACGAGCTGGGCCACTTCATCCCGGCAAAGCTCTTTGGGGTAAAAGTCGCTCAATTCATGATCGGTTTCGGCCCGACGGTGTTCTCCCGTAAACGCGGTGAAACGGAGTTCGGGCTCAAGGCGATTCCCCTCGGCGGCTACATTTCGATGTCTGGGATGTTTCCCCCAAAGGCGCCTGGCGGCAACTCTCGTACTGCCAGCACCGGCTTCTTCCAAACGCTCGTTCAGGATGCCCGCTCTTCAAGCGCCGACACGGTGAGCGCGGGAGATGAGCACCGCACGTTCTATCGCCTACCGATTTATAAGCGCATCATCATCATGCTCGGTGGTCCGTTCATGAACCTCATCATTGCCCTCGTTCTTTACGCGGTTGTGCTCTGTGGCTTCGGGGTTGCTCAGCAAAGCACCACCCTGGGCAGCGTGTCGGCGTGCGTTCTTCCGGCCACGAGCGCGCGTCAAAATTGTGCCAGCGGGGATGCCGAGGCACCGGGGTCTCGCGCCGGACTCAAGCCCGGCGATCGACTGGTCAGCATCAACGGAATGCGAATTTCGAGTTGGAACCAGGCCACCGCGATCATCCGGGTCTCCGCGCAAAAACCGCTCGCGATGGTGGTGGAGCGCTCCGGCAAAACGGTCGAGGTCTCCGCGACTCCGAGTCTCACCGAGCGCTACGCCACCGACGCTACCGGGGTGGTGACGAAGTCGTCGGATGGCACGCGCATCACTCAAAAGGTTGGCTTTCTCGGCATTGGTGCTGCGGTTGAGGTGGTGCAGCAACCGATCACCGCGGTCCTTCCCGCGGTCGGAGACAACATCGCTCGGGTGGGCGAACTCATTACCCACCTGCCGGATCGGCTGGTGGCGGTTGCTAACGCCGCATTCGGGGCGGGAGCGAGAGACCCCAACGGCCCAATCAGTGTCGTGGGTGTAGGGCGGGTGGCCGGCGAAATCGCCAGCATCAACAGCATCCCGATCACCGATCGGCTCTCGGCCCTGATTGGAATTCTGGCGTCTCTGAATGTGGCGCTCTTGGTGTTCAACCTTGTTCCACTACTCCCGCTTGATGGAGGGCATGTGGCCGGTGCTCTTTACGAGGGCGTGCGGCGCTTCTTCGCCAAACTGTTCGGCCGGAAAGACCCGGGTCCGGTGGATACCGCGAAGCTCATCCCACTCACCCTCACCGTGGTGATGGTGCTCGGGGCGATGAGCGCTCTATTGATCTATGCCGACATCGTGAAGCCGATAAGTTTCTAGCTGGCCGATTTTTGGCTGGCCAGTCTTGAGCTAATTGCCCGGAATATCCCTCCGAGGTAGCTCACCGGTGACAGCGCATAAACTATCGGCGTGCCTGCAGTCAATCTCGGAATGCCCAAAGCTCCCAACACCCTCACGCCGCGGCGTGTGACCCGCCAGCTGTCGGTGGGCAAAGTCAAGGTTGGAGGGGATGCCCGGGTCAGTGTGCAGTCAATGACCACCACTCAGACCACCAACATCAACGCCACACTGCAGCAAATTGCCGAGCTGACCGCCACCGGTTGTGACATTGTGCGAGTCGCCGTGCCGCATCAGGATGACGCAGACGTGCTGCACATCATTGCCGCAAAGAGCCAGCTTCCGATCATCGCCGACATCCACTTTCAGCCGCGCTACGTCTTTAGCGCCATCGACGCCGGTGTCGGCGCGGTGCGGGTCAATCCCGGCAACATCCGCAAGTTCGACGATCAGGTTGGTGCAATCGCGGCCGCGGCGAAAGCTGCCGGAGTGTCCATTCGCATCGGGGTAAACGCCGGATCGCTTGAGCCGAGCATTTTACAGAAATACGGCAAAGCGACCCCGGAGGCGCTGGTTGAGAGCGCCGTGTGGGAGGCCAGCCTGTTTGAAGAGCACGACTTCCACGATTTCAAGATCTCGGTAAAGCACAACGACCCGGTGACCATGGTGAAGGCCTATCGGCTTCTCGCGGAGCGCGGCAATTGGCCGCTGCACCTCGGCGTGACCGAGGCGGGCCCCTCGTTCCAGGGAACGATCAAGAGCGCCACGGCGTTCGGGATCCTCCTCGGTGAGGGCATCGGCGACACCATCCGCGTGTCGCTTTCGGCGCCTCCGGTGGAGGAGGTCAAGGTGGGCTTGCAAATCCTGCAGTCACTCGGACTTCGCGAACGCACTCTCGAGATCGTCTCCTGCCCCAGCTGCGGTCGTGCCCAGGTGGATGTCTACAAGCTCGCCAACGACGTCACCGACGGGCTTGAGGGACTTACGGTGCCACTGCGCGTTGCCGTGATGGGCTGCGTTGTGAACGGTCCGGGCGAGGCTCGCGAAGCCGATCTCGGGGTAGCCAGCGGTAACGGTCGCGGTCAGATCTTCGTGCGCGGCGAGGTTATCAAAACGGTACCCGAGGCCGACATTGTGGCAACGCTGATCGAAGAGGCTAACCGCTTGGCCGCAGAAATGCCGGCGAGCGTCACCGGCACCGCTCAGGTCTTCACCGCCTAGATCCGGTGGGGGCAGCTCGGCCGCCGCAGCAGGGGCCGAAGGTACGGCCCGGTAAACTGACTCGGTGCTTACACGCCTCTCCCAGCTCTTTGTCCGAACCCTCCGCGAGGACCCCGCCGATGCCGAGGTAACCAGCCACCGCCTTTTACTGCGGGCCGGATACATCCGTCGTCAGGCTCCCGGCGTCTTTGCCTGGCTGCCGCTCGGGCTGAAGGTACGCCGCAAGATTGAGGCGATTATCCGCGAGGAAATGGAGGCCGCGGGTGCGCAAGAAGTGCATTTTCCGGCGCTTTTGCCTCGTGAGCCCTATGAGGTCACCGGGCGCTGGACCGAGTATGGCGATGGCATCTTCCGGTTGAAAGACCGCAAGGGTGCCGACTACCTGCTTGCTCCCACCCACGAGGAGGTGTTCACGCTATTGGTGAAAGACCTCTACTCCAGCTACAAAGATCTGCCCCTCTCGATTTATCAGATCCAGGACAAGTACCGCGATGAGGCTCGTCCGCGCGCAGGACTGCTACGAGGGCGCGAATTTTCCATGAAGGATGCCTACTCCTTCGACTACACCGACGCCGGCCTGAACCTCAGCTATCAGAAGCAACGCGACGCCTACGAGCGCATTTTCACCCGCCTCGGCCTCGAATACGTCATCGTGCAGGCGGATGCTGGCGCGATGGGCGGCTCACGCAGCGAAGAGTTTCTGCACCCCACCCCGGTCGGCGAAGACACCTTCGTGCGTACCGCCGGCGGCTATGCGGCCAACGTCGAAGCATTCCGCACCGTGGTTCCGGAGGCCATCGAGGTTGCCGGTCAGCCGGATGCCATGATCTTTGACTCACCCGATAGCGCAACCATCGCCAAACTGGTCGAGCTTGCCAACCGCACGCAGGCGCGCGACGATCGCGCCTGGACCTCGGCCGATACCCTCAAACTGATCCTGCTCGCGCTCACCAATCTCGATGGCAGCCGTGAGCTCGTGGCCGTGGGGGTTCCCGGGGATCGCGACATTGACCTCAAGCGACTGGAGGTGGTGTTCGCGCCGGCCGAGGTTGAGCCGGCATCCGAGGGCGATTTCGCCAAAAATGCTCTTCTCATCAAGGGCTACATTGGCCCGTGGTCGCCGACCGGGGCCGTATTCGGCGCCGAGTCAACAACCAAGATTCGCCTGTTGCTCGATCCACGAATTGTCACCGGAACGGCCTGGATGGCGGGAGCGAACGTTGTCGGTCAGCACGTGTTGAACCTCGTGGCCGGCCGGGACTTCGTGGCCGATGGGTTTGTAGAGGCAGCCGAGGTGCGCGACGGCGACCTCGCCCCCGACGGCTCCGGCCCCATCGAGGGCGCCCGCGGCATGGAGATCGGTCATGTTTTCCAGCTGGGACGCAAGTATGCCGAGGCCCTCGGGCTCAAGGTTCTCGACGAGAACGGCAAGCTGGTCACCGTAACGATGGGTTCCTACGGCATCGGTGTCACGCGCATCCTGGCAGTGATCGCGGAGTCCAACAACGACGCCAAGGGCTTGATCTGGCCGAAGAACGTGAGCCCGTTTGACGTGCACGTGATTGCCGCCACAAAGGAAGCCGAGTTGCACGCCCTCGCCGACGAACTTTCGGTGAGGCTTGTGGCTCGCGGTTTCGACGTGCTCTACGACGACCGCCCGAAGGTATCGGCCGGCGTCAAATTTGGCGATGCTGAGTTGCTCGGTGTACCACTAATTGTGATTGTCGGCCGGGATGCCGCGGCGGGGCTCGTGGAGTTCTGGGATCGTGCCACGGGCGAGCGTCAATCGGTGTCAATCGATGCAGTCGGTGACTTGCTTTCCGCTCACGTCTAGATTTTTCCAAACGGGGGCTCAGTCACTGCGCCCCCGTTTCGGGTCGGCGGGCGCGGGTCGTCACGGCTAACTGGTAGTTTGGGGTACCGAACAGATGTTGTTCGAACGTTTTCTCAGTTGAATAGTGGAGGCCCCCAGTGGACATCGATTTGAGTGTACTTCGGCTCCTGGAGCGGGAACGGGAGATTCCCTTCGAAGAACTCGTCTCCATCATCGAACAGGCGATTCTGACCGCCTACCTGAAGCATTCCAATGCCGATGAGCCCGAAGGCGGTGTGGCTCCGGGACGAGTGCACCTCGACCGCAAGACCGGCCACGTGACCGTATACATGACCGAATACGACGAAGACGGCCTCGTTGTCGGCGAAAACGAAGACAGCCCGACCGATTTCGGTCGAATTGCCGCATTCGCCGCGAAGCAGGTCATCAACCAGCGCCTTCGCGATATTGCCGATGAGAATGTGCTCGGCGAATTCAAGGGGCGCGAGGGTGACATCGTCGCCGGAATGATTCAGCAGGGTCCGAACCCGCGCATGATCCACGTCGACCTCGGCACCATCGAGGCGATGTTGCCGCCTGAGGAACAGGTTCCCGGTGAGGTTTACGCCCACGGGTCGCGAATTCGCGTTTACGTGACGAGTGTTAGCAAAGGGCTGAAGGGTCCGCAGATCACCGTGTCGCGCACGCATCCCTCTCTCGTTCGCAAGCTTTTTGCTCTGGAAGTGCCAGAAATCGCATCGGGCGCGGTAGAAATTGTGTCGTTGGCTCGGGAGGCAGGCCACCGCACCAAGATCGCCGTGAAGGCCAACGAGCCGGGGATTAACGCCAAGGGTGCCTGCATCGGCGAGATGGGGCAGCGCGTTCGAGCGGTAACCGCCGAACTCAACAACGAGAAAATCGACATCGTCGACTACCACCCCAACCTCGCCAACTTCGTGGCGAACGCCCTCTCGCCGGCGAAGGTTACCTCCGCCTTCATCATCGACGAGTCGACCAAAGCTGTGCGTGCCCTCGTTCCCGACTATCAGCTCTCGCTGGCGATCGGCAAGGAAGGCCAGAACGCGCGGCTCGCCGCCAAGCTCACGGGCGCGAGAATCGACATCCAGCCGGACTCGATCCTGGAAGATAACTAGGACTTCGATTCTGGCGCGGATCCTCGCGCGCTGATTCCGTGACCGGATTTCGGGCGTGCGGCAGTTCGAATCATTTCAACCAGTGCAGGTGTAACATGAACCCGGTAAGGACTTGTCTTGGCTGTCGTCAGCGCGCAACAGCATCCTCTCTTCTGAGGGTGGTGGTAGCTCACGGCAAAGTGGTGGTGGATCACACCTCATCGCTTCCCGGTCGAGGCGCCTGGGTGCATTCCGCTACCGATTGTCTCGACAAGGCACTCTCTCGAAAGACCTTTGGTCGGGCGTTGAGATTTCCGGCCGTGATCGTCGACGCGGAGTACCTTCGTGCAGAAGTAGTAACAAAACCGCTTGGGAGGCTGCAGTGATCTTTTACCGCACGCCACCCCTAAAGAACAGGCTGACTAGCCGCATGACGAACTAATGAGCACGCACTAATGAGCGACTCGAAATGAGTCCCGTACTCAACTAATGCCGTCTTTCCTGTCACGGGGGAGGGGGCCCAGACAGGAGAATTGTGGCTAAACCACGCCTACACGAGATCGCCAGCGAATTTGGCATCAAGAGTGAACAAGCAATAGATATTTTAAAGAAAATGGGCGAGTACGTTAAGGGCCCGTCCTCCAGCATTGAGCCCCCCGTGGCTCGCAAGCTTCGCGCGGCTTTGGCTGCCGAGGGCATCGTCGCGACGGTGAAGACTCCGGTTGCGGCTGTTGCCGCCCCGAGTGCTTCGATCACGGCGACTTCGAGTGCGTCGGTACCCGGCACCTCGACTCCAAGCAGCTCACCGCGTGGCGCAACTCCCGGCGCGCCGCGTCCGGCGGCCCCCGCACCGTTTGTTGCAACTCCGGCACCGGCCACCGTGGTTGCCACGCCGATTGCTTCCGCAGTTGCATCGTCATCGGTCACACCAACGACGCGCGCGCCCGCAGCACCCTCCGCTCCTGCTTCGACGCCGGCGGCCTCGACCGAGGGCGGCTCCAGCATTCCTCGCCCCGGCGCCCCGCGCCCGGGCAACAACCCCTTCGCAAGCGCCCAGGGTATGCAGCGCCCCGGAACCCCGCGTCCGGGTAATAACCCGTTCGCAAGTTCCCAAGGTATGGCCCCGCGTCCCACGGCGAGCCCCAGCGGCATCCCGCGTCCGGCAGCACCTCGCCCCGGAGCGCCTCGCCCGGGTGGACCCGGCCAGGGCGCTCGTCCCGGTGGCTTCGGCCAGCGTCCCGCAGCGGGCACCGGTCGTCCCGGTGGACCCGGTGGCGCACGTCCCGCCGGTGCTGGCGGCTTTGCCCGCCCCGCAACCGGTGCTCCGGCGAGTGGCTTCGGCGCTCCCCGTCCCGGTGTTGGCGGTCGTGGTCGTGGACCCGGCGGTGGTACCGCAGGTGCCTTCGGTCGCGGTGGCGGCAAGAGCAAGGCGCGCAAGTCGAAGCGTACGAAGAGAGCAGAATTCGAACTGAGGGAAGCTCCCTCGCTCGGTGGCGTCAGTGTGCCCCGTGGTGACGGTACGACCATCGTTCGACTTCGTCGCGGAGCATCCATCACCGACTTCGCTGACAAGATCGACACGAGCCCCGGCAACCTGGTGACCGTTTTGTTCCACCTCGGACAGATGGCAACGGCCACCGAGTCGCTCGACGAGGCCACCTTCGACATCCTCGGCAACGAGCTGGGCTTCAAAATCCAGATGGTGTCGCCGGAGGATGAAGACCGCGAACTTCTCAGCGGCTTCGACATCGACCTCGATCAAGAACTCGAAGACGAAACCGACGACGACCTCGAGGCTCGCCCGCCGGTTGTCACCGTCATGGGTCACGTCGACCACGGTAAGACCCGCCTGCTCGATGCGATTCGTAATGCGAACGTTGTTGCCGGTGAGGCGGGTGGTATCACGCAGCACATCGGTGCCTATCAGGTTGTTACCCAGCACGAGGGCATCGACCGTCCAATCACCTTCATCGACACCCCGGGCCACGAGGCGTTCACCGCCATGCGCGCCCGTGGTGCTCAGGTCACCGACATCGCGATTCTTGTGGTGGCCGCCGATGACGGCATCATGCCCCAGACGATTGAGGCACTAAATCACGCCCAAGCTGCCGGTGTGCCGATCGTGGTCGCGGTCAACAAGATCGACAAGGTCGGGGCTAACCCGGCCAAGGTGCGCCAGCAGCTCACCGAATTTGGTTTGGTTGCCGAGGAGTACGGAGGCGACACGATGTTCATCGACGTGTCGGCGCTGAACAAGATCGGTATCCCGGAGCTTCTGGACGCGGTCATCCTGACCGCCGATGCGGGACTCGACATGCGCGCTAACCCGAACAAGGACGCCCGCGGTGTTGCCATCGAGGCCCGTCTCGACAAGGGTCGCGGTGCGGTTGCTACCGTGCTGATCCAGTCGGGGACCCTCGAAATCGGTGACCCAATCGTTGCCGGAACGGCCTATGGCCGCGTTCGTGCGATGTTCGACGAGAACGGTGACGCCGTTGAGTTCGCGACACCGGCTCGTCCGGTGGCCGTGCTGGGTCTGACTTCCGTTCCCCGCGCCGGTGACACGTTCCTCGTTACCGATGATGACCGCACTGCGCGCCAGATCGCCGAAAAGCGCGAAGCCATGGAGCGCAACGCTCTACTCGCCCGCAGCCGCAAGCGCATCAGCCTCGAGGACTTCACCAAGGCCCTCGAAGACGGCAAGGTCGACTCGCTCAACCTCATCATCAAGGGCGACGTGTCGGGTGCTGTCGAAGCGCTCGAGGAGTCGCTGCTCAAGATCGAGGTTGACGACAGCGTGCAGCTGCGCATCATCCACCGCGGTGTCGGTGCGGTCACCGAGAGTGACGTCAACCTCGCAACGGTCGACAACGCGATCATCATCGGGTTCAACGTTCGCCCCGACACGAAGGCACGCGAACGCGCCTCCCGTGAAGGCGTCGATGTGCGCTTCTACTCGGTTATCTATGCGGCGATCGAGGACATCGAGAACTCGCTCAAGGGCATGCTCAAGCCGGAGTACGAGGAGGTTCAGTCGGGTATCGCCGAAATTCGCGAGATCTTCCGTTCCTCCAAGTTCGGAAACGTGGCCGGAGTTATCGTGCGGTCGGGAACGATCACGCGAAACGCCAAAGCCCGCGTTATCCGCGACGGCGTGGTGGTGGGAGACAACCTCGCCATCGAGTCGCTGCGCCGCTTCAAGGATGACGTCACCGAGGTGCGCACGGACTTCGAGTGCGGTATCGGACTCGGTAAGTTCAACGACATCCAGCTCGGCGACGAGATCGAGACGATTGAGATGAAGGAGAAGCCCCGGGTGTAGTTTGCCCGTGGTGAATCTCTCGCACTGACTTGCATGTGAATCAAGCGGATGTCGCCAGCTGAGTCGTCAGGGCCCCAACGGGTCAGGGCGGCCGGGTGGCGGCATCCGTTTTGCACTTATCTATGTCTTCTGCTTCGCACTACCCTCGTCGCACCGGCGGGGCACACCGTTTCACAGCAATACGTTTAGGAAGAGTTTCCCATGGTGGATCCAGCCCGCGCCCGCAAGATGGCCGACCGCATCAAGGTGGTCATCGCTAAGACACTCGAACGTGGGTTGAAGGATCCGCGCATTGGGTTCGTGACCATCACCGACGTGAAGGTAACCGGCGACCTGCAGCATGCCAGCGTGTTTTACACCGTCTATGGCTCGGACGAGGAGCGCACCGATTCGGCGGCAGCCTTGAAGTCTGCAACCGGAATGCTTCGTTCGGAGCTCGGTAAGAACCTAACCTCGCGGCTCACCCCGTCGCTGGAGTTCATCGCTGACGCTATTCCGGAAAACGCCAAGCACATCGAGGATCTTCTCGCCGAGGCGAGCAAGCGTGATCACGAGGTGGAGACCCTGAAGAAGACCGCGAGCTACGCGGGCGATGCCGACCCCTATGTGAAGCCGCGCGAGTATGTGGAGGACGACGAGCAGGAGTAGCCTTCGGTTCCGGGGGTGGGCCAGCGTTCACGCAGTCCGAACTCAACGGGATCGTATGTCTGCGCGGTGTTCTCGGCGGGCGGCATTTCTCGCCTGTTGCTTTTTAGAAGGGTGGTGGGTCGGCTTCGCGGTGGTATCCGGTGGGGCTGGTCCAGACTGCCGTGTCGGTTCCCGGGGGTTTCTCTACCCGCCATTTGGTGTGGTGTTTCATCGTGTGATGTTTCCGAC
>JACMPQ010000086.1 GCA_014377425.1 Microbacteriaceae bacterium
CCGCCGCGCAAGTGTTCGTCACAATGCTGCTCGTCATCTACAACCTGCGGCACATCGCGGCGTTTCAGAACGAGCTCAACATCCCGAGCAAAACGTATACGCCCCAAACAAGCGTCTTCTATGTCCCATACATCGACAAGAGAAAAATGATGAGAGGCGAAAAAATGGCGGCCGCTCTCGCGATGCTGAAACCTGTCACCCCAGACCCTCCAGAGCGCAGCTAGCCCAGCTGCACCGCTCCACCCCCACAACCACACGCACTCCAGGATAATTCGCCGCGCCAATAAGACGCCCGCGAATGTAACTGCGGGTGCGTTTCGTCGTTATGTCACGAAAAGCCCGGCCCGATCAACCCGAAACAGTGCAAAACAGGCACGAAAACGAAAATGCGCCCGCAGCAAGCTGCGAACGCAATTTTCTACCTCGAGTACTTAGAGCAGTATTTAGAGGGCCCCCATGGCGGTACCGGTGGGATTTGAACCCACGGTGGGCTCTCACCCACACATGTTTTCGAGTCATGTACCTTCGGCCGCTCGGACACGGTACCGTCGACGATCTTAGTACAGGCGCGGCGTTCCCTCAGAATCTGGCGGAGACTCGGCCACGAAATTAGTGGCCGATTGCGGATGCTCCGCCCCGCCGCACCGCCCCCAGCCCGCGCGATTACGCTTCCGGGATGGCTTTCTTCTCGGCGGCGATTGGCAGCGCGGTGATTGATGGGGTGGCGCTGATAGGTGGAGCGGCAGCAATTGTTGGCTCGGGCGTGGTTGCTCGGCGGGCCGTCATCCGACGACGATATGGGGGCATGGCGCGGCTGGCCAACACGATCCCGATCAACTCGGCTTACTGGCGCGAGCAGCACCGGCGCGACGGCGAGCTGCTGTACGTCGCCCTGGGCGATTCGGCGGCGCAGGGCATTGGCGCGAGTCGGCCCGACCACAGCTACGTGGGGCTGTTGGCCCGCGACATCCGTGAGCAAAGTGGCCGCACCGTGCGGGTGGCTAACCTCAGTCAGTCGGGGGCGCGGCTGCGGGAGGCGCTTGAGAAGCAGCTTCCGGTGCTCGCCACACTCACGCCCGACATTGTGACGGTCGCGATCGGCGCCAACGACATTGCTGGGTTCGAGGCCGAGCGTTTTGAACGGGAAATTCGGATGCTGTTCGCCGCCCTCCCTGCGCAGGCGATCGTGGCCGACATGCCCAGCTTTTATCTCGGGCGGGCGGAGCAGCGCGCCCGCGCCGCCAACCGCATACTCCGCGCGGTCGCCCGCGAGTTCGGGCTCACGGTGGCGCCCCTTTATCGGGTGACCCGCAGGCGTAGCGCCGCCCACACGGCGCTGCGGGATGTTGCCGCCGACTTCTTTCACCCGAATGATCGCGGGTACACGGTGTGGGCGTCAGCGTTTGAGCCGCTCGTGGTGGCGGCGGTGGCGCGGCTGGAGTTGCCGAAGGGTTAGCTCGTGGCTACTGCGCCACCGCACTCGCGCTGGCAAACACCTCCCCCGGCATGCTCCGGTCGAGTCGCCAGTTAATTGCGACCGGCTTCTCGCCGGTGTGCTTCTCATGCCGCACCTCGCCGAGGCAGGTGAAGACCCCGGTAAAGCCGTCGTCATCTTTGCTGCTGTGGCGGCTGAACAGAACAACGTTGGTTCCCTGTGTTTTGCTGTTCAGGTAGCGCAGCCCCACGGGCGATGAAGTCGTGGTCGCGTTCTGCGATTCCCAGTGAAACAGCTCATCACTGAGCGCGTAGTCGCGGTACATCACCGTGGGTGAGAACCGTTTCTCCGACTTGTGGAGGGTCACAAACAGGGCGTCGGTCTTCGTCTCGGCGCACCACGCCACCCCCTCCCGATGAAGTTTGACGCGTTTGTCGAAATCGGGATGCCCGAGCGCCGCCAAGACCTCGAAGCGGGCATAGCGCGCGTGACTGAAAATCGGTACGTTCGCGAGCCGGCCGCTTAGCGACCGCGGCAGTCGGCGCGCGGCATCCGCCGCGATCGCAACGAGTTGCGCAATTTCGTGGGACACGGCCGGGAACAACCGAATGGACTCCAATGCCTCCTGGTAGGAGTCGAATCCGCCGCCGTCCGACCACACCAGCAGCACGAGCATCCGCGCAAAACACTGCTCTCGCGCGGGAAGGTCGGCGTAGTTCGGGCAGCCCGCCGCCGAGAGTCGCGCATAGGCCGCGGCTCGCTCGGCGTCGTCTACGTGAAGCAGCGAACTCATCCGCTTCAGGAGCAGTGGCTCCGCGTCATCCGCGGTCAACGGGTCAGCGACCACCGCTGCTTCCCGCGCGAGGGCAGTCCACGAACCGCGGCGATAGACGTCGGCCAGTCCTCGGCCGGAAACCCGCAGGTAGTCTGCCAAGAGAAAATCGGCAAACCCCGCGGCATGTTCCCGGATGTCGGCAACCAGCGCCCGACGGCTGGGCGAGAGCTGCGTGCGAATGTTCTCCAGCACGATTCGCTGGCTCACCCGATCGAGGATCAGCTGCGAGCCCGACGGCAGGTATGGGAAGCCTGACTCCACCTGTTTCACGAGCGAGGCACGGCCTGCTCCTGTGAGCGCTCGGTAGCGCAGATCAAAGCGAAACTCCCGGCGCTGTTGACCGATGAAATCCAATACCGTCAGCACGGCTTTACCCGGGGCGCGTCTGAGACCCCGCCCGAGCTGTTGCAGAAAGATGGTGGCGCTCTGGGTGGGGCGTAGCAGCAGAATGGTGTCGATGTGCGGAATATCGAGCCCCTCGTTGAAGAGGTCAACCGCAAAAATGCAGTTGATCGTCCCGTTGCGCAGCTCCGTGAGGGCCGCGATCCGCCCGCTGCTCGAGGTGGTTCCGGAGATTGACACGGCGGCGATACCCGCCTTTGTGAAAACTTTGGCCATGTAGTCGGCGTGCGCTACAGAAACGCAGAATCCGATCGCCCGCATAGCATGTACGTCGGTCACTTTGTCGGCAAGCTCCCTAAGCACCTTCGCCGCCCGGGCATCGTTGCCGGTGTAGACGGTGTCGAGTGCGGCCAGATCGTAGCCACCCCGCTTCCATTCGATGGCCGTGAGGTCAACGTCATCCGCCACTCCAAAATAGTGAAACGGCACCAAAATGTCGGCAGACAGGGCATCCCAGAGGCGAAGCTCGGCCGCTACCCGGCCGCCAAAGAACGAGGCAACATTCACGCCATCGGAACGCTCCGGTGTTGCGGTGAGCCCGAGTAATTCTTGCGGAGCAAAATGGTCGAGCAACCGCCGATAGGTGCGCGCCTCGGCATGGTGAAACTCGTCGATCACCACGATGTCGAAGTGGGCAGGGTCGATGTTTGCGAGGCCGTGGGAGATAAGCGACTGCACGCTCGCGAACACCTGGTTCCACCTGTTGGGGACCGCACCGTCGATGAACAGCTCGCCGAAGGAGCCGTCCATCATCGCTTCGCGGTACACGCGCATGGACTGCTCGAGAATTTCTTTGCGGTGGGCCACGAAGAGCAACCGCGGTTTTGGGCCCGGCACGAGTGCGAGATTTCGGTAGTCGAGGGCCGCCACCACCGTCTTGCCGGTTCCGGTGGCGGCGACGATCAGGTTGCGGTGCCGGTCATGCACCTCGCGTTCCGCGGTGAGCGCCTCAAGCATCGCCGCCTGATACGGACGGGCCCGCAGCTCCAGCCCGGAGAGGTTGAGCGTCGGTGCGCTCGTGCCGTAGTTTTGCCCTCGATTCAGCACCGCATGAAGTCGCGCGCCGTCCCGTGTGGGGTCGTAATCCTCGAACGACGGATCATTCCAATAGGTCTCAAAGGTGGCGTCAAATTTGTGGATGAGCGCTGGCGTGGTGACCTGCGACAGCCGAACATTCCACTCCAGGCCGTCGACCAGCGCCGAATGCGACAGGTTGGAACTGCCGATATAGGCCGTGTTGAAGCCGCTGTTGCGCCGAAACAGCCAGGCCTTGGCATGCAGCCGCGTTGCCTGCGTCTCGTAGTTCACCTGAACGATGGCGCCAAAGCGGGTTACCAACTCATCCAACGCACGCCGCTCGGTCGCGCCAACGTAGGTGGTGGTTATCACCCGAAACGGCACGCCGCGCTCTCGAAGCTCAATCAGCGCCGGCTCCAGCACCCGGATGCCGTTCCACCGCACAAACGCGCAGAGCAGATCCACCTCGTCGGCGCTGGCCAACTCCGCCCGAAGTTCCGAGCCGAGACTCGGCTCGTCGCGCGCGTTGGTGAGCAGTGCGGACTCGCTTAACGCGGTCGAGGGGCGTACCAGCCGCAGCGGCGGGATGGTGGCCGCGCTGAGTTCGAGCATCTGGCGCGGGTCACTTGCGGGCAGCAGGGCATCCGGATTCAGAAGCGCCAGCACATCATTGGCCAGCGCCAACTGAGCGGCTACGTCGAGGTTGGCGAATGATCGGCGAGCAATTTGAGCAATATGGCGGGCAAGAACTTCGGGCGTCTCGGCCTCGCCCACCGACTCATAGTGTGCAATCTGACCGGGTCGTGTTTCGTGCTCGTTCATGAAGCGCGTTTGGAGCAGCTCGTACAGACCGTTCGGAAAAGAATCGTTTGCGCGCGAAGCGGTAACCATGCGGCCAGGCTAGGGCACGGCACCGACACAGCCAACCGACGCCGACGCAAACACAGACCCCACACGCACCGCATGTCACCGGCCCTGAATAGGCTGGCGGGGTGGCTCAGCAACGATCGAAATCATCCGCGGCAAATGCAAACTTTCGCTGCACCGAGTGCGGCTGGACCACCCTGAAATGGGCCGGGCGCTGCGGTGAATGTCACGCCTGGGGCTCGGTGGTCGAATCGGTGGTGACTGGTGCGACTGCCAGTGCGCTAAAAGTAGTGAAGGTGGCCGATGGGCGCGGTGCTCGCTCGATCGTCGACATCGAGGCCGACTCGGTGGCGCACTGGCCGAGCGGCATCGGCGAATTCGACCGGGTGCTGGGCGGCGGCATCGTTCCCGGGGCCACCATTCTGCTCAGCGGGGAGCCGGGAGTGGGCAAGTCGACCCTGCTGCTCGAGGTAGCCGCGCGAGCCGCAGCCGGGGGCGCCCGGGTGCTCTATGTCACGGCCGAGGAATCAGTGAACCAGGTGCGGCTTCGCGCGCAACGCACCAACGCTCTCATACCGAGCCTGTTTCTGGCCGCCGAAACCGACCTCGCCACCATCCTCGGCCAGATCGACGCGGTCGAGCCGCAGCTGGTGATCGTCGACTCGGTGCAGACCGTGTCGTCGTCGCTGAGTGACGGCATTGCGGGCGGCCCGTCGCAGGTGCGGGAGGTAGCGGCAACGCTCATCCGGGTTTCCAAAGATCGCAACCTGCCGATTCTGCTGGTCGGGCACGTGACCAAAGACGGCTCCATCGCCGGACCGCGGTTGCTGGAGCACCTCGTCGACGTGGTGCTGCAATTCGAGGGCGACCGGCAAACGGCGCTGCGGTTCATCCGCTCGCACAAAAATCGTTTCGGACCAACGGATGAGGTCGGATGCTTCGAGATGACCGGCGACGGCATTGCCGAGGTCGCCGACCCGAGCGGACTCTTTCTCTCCCGCGGCAAAACGGCCATGTCGGGTACCTGCGTGACCGTGGCCGTGGAGGGCCGCCGCGCGCTTCCGGTGGAGGTGCAGGCGCTCGTGGTGAAAAGTAGCGCCCCGCAGCCGCGCCGGGTGGTGAACGGTGTGGACTCGTCGCGAGTGGCCATGCTGTTGGCGGTGCTGGAGCGCCGCGCCGGCCTCAAGCTCAGCGAACACGACGTGTATGTCTCCACCGTCGGCGGCATCTCCATCACCGAGCCGGGCGCCGACCTCGCCATCGCTCTGGCAATCGCGAGCTCCTACAGCGACCGACCGTTTGCCGCCACCCTCGCCGCGACCGGTGAAATCAGCTTGGCCGGAGAGACCCGGGCCGTGGCCAACACCAAACAGCGCGCGGCCGAGGCTCGCCGCCTGGGCTTCAGCACCATGATCGATGCGGATGCCGGGCACCTGCGTGAGGCGATGCGCGCAGCGTTTGCCACCGCCCCCGCCGACCGGGTGAACGCGCCCGAGTTTTAGGAACGGAGTGGGTGAGTTGTCACGGTTGACGAATTCGGCGGTCGCGACCAGACTGGCCCGCGATCAGACTGGCCCGCGATCAGACTGCTCTGAGCCGATGCGGTGCAGGCCAGGAGGTGCGGGTCACCGCCAGCTGCCTAATTGAGTAGAAACGACTTCGACCCGGTCGACTTCACGGTGCCGAGGGTCACATTCAGGTTATAGGTGGCGCCCTTCGCGGGTACGGCCGCGCGCGAATCTTTACAGGTGGAGACGGAGCTACGCTCACGTGCCCACGCGATCGGGGTGGAGGTTTGCGGCACATTCGGTTGAATCAGCAGCGGAGCGTCGACGGCACCGGTCTGGCAATCTTTCGAGCTCCAGTAGACATCCGACCCGCTAGTGATCGTAAACACCTGCTGCGTCGTACCGACGTTGAGGGTGCACGACAGCGTGCCCAGATTGGTGATCGTAAACGACAGCTTGGGGTTCTCCCCCGCCGCGTAGCTCACCTTGTCGGTAACCGGGTCAAGCTTTACGGCGTTGGGCACGCACGGAGCGCCCGCCACCGGGGCCACCGTGGGGGCAGGAGCGGGAACGGATGCCGCCGGCGAAGGATTCGCAGACGCCCCGGCCACTCCACCCTTCGCATCGCCCTTCGACCCGCGCAGCTGCGCAAACACCGAAATCACCACGATCAGCAGCACCACCAGCACGATCATTGCCAGCAGGCGCCGACGCCAGTAGACCTTGCTGGATTGAGGCCCAACCGGGTTGCGAATGCTCGACATGGCAAAAGGCTACTTACAAGAGCTTGAGCATGCGGGTATTGCCGAGCGTGTTGGGTTTAACCCGGGCGAGATCCAAGAATTCGGCCACCCCCTCGTCGGTGCTTCGCAGCAACTCGGCGTAAATAGCCGGATCAATCGGCTCCTCGGTCATCGACTCAAAGCCGTGCCGGGCAAAAAATTCGACCTCGAAGGTGAGGCAAAACAGGCGGCTGAGGCCGAGCGCTCGGGCATCGGTGGCCAGGCGCTCCACGAGGGCATGGCCGACACCCTGATGCATCCAGCCGGATGCGACGGCGAGCGTGCGCACCTCGGCCAGGTCTTGCCACATCACGTGCAGTGCGCCGCAGCCAATCGGCGTGCCGTGGGCGTCTTCGGCGATGCGGAACTCCTGAATCGCCCCGTAGAGCACCACCGAATCTTTGCCGAGCAGGATGCGCTGGTTGACCAGCGGCTCCACCAGCTCCTGGATAAACGGCACGTCGCTGGTGCGGGCGCGGCGAACGGTGAAGCCGAGGTCTAGGGCGGTATCGAGGGTGGTTGGCGAGCTCATGTGATCCGTGTCGTTCGTGGTGAGGAGTCGGCGGCCGGTACCGGCCTTTCGAGCATAGCCACGCTGACGGCGGGGTTCGCGCACCGGCGGGCAACGACCGGCTCGGCCATTGCGGCCACGCAGAAGGGGCCGGAGGCTTTTCGGCCTCCGACCCCTGTGCGTGAGCATAGTGCTGGTTATGCCTCGACGGCGGCGATCGCCTCGGCCTCGGCTACCGGGTCATCCGCGTCTATGATTTCGCGTCCCGGCTGGCGGCCGGTGGCGAAGGTGAAGGCACCGTTGACGTAGTTCACGTGAACGTGGTCTCCGGCGTTGAGCTCACCCTGCAGAATGCGCTCGCTCAGGCTGTCTTCGATTTCGTGCTGGATGGCACGGCGCAGCGGCCGCGCACCGAGCGACGGGTCGAAGCCCACCTTGATGAGCTGCTCTTTCGCGGCGAGCTCGAGCGACACGGTCATGTCGCGGTCGAGCAGGCGGTCTGAGAGACGCTTGATGAACAGGTCCACGATCTGCAGCAGCTCGGCGGGGCTGAGCTGCGGGAAGACGATCGTCTCGTCCACGCGGTTCAGGAACTCGGGCTTGAAGTGCTTCTTGAGTTCCTCCACCACCTTGCCGCGCATGCGGTCATAGCCGGTGGCGGTGTCGGATGCCGAGGTGAACCCAATGGGCGTGCCCGAAATGTCTTTCGTGCCGAGGTTGGTGGTCATGATGATCACCGTGTTCTTGAAGTCGATGACACGACCCTGGCCATCGGTCAGCCGGCCCTCTTCAAGAATCTGAAGCAGCGAGTTGAAGATGTCGGGGTGAGCCTTCTCGATCTCATCGAACAGCACCACGGAGAACGGCTTGCGACGCACCTTCTCGGTGAGCTGGCCACCCTCCTCGAAGCCGACGAACCCGGGAGGAGCACCGAACAGGCGAGAGACGGTGTGCTTCTCGCCGTACTCACTCATGTCGAGCGAGATCAGGGCGTTTTCGTCGTCGAAGAGGAACTCGGCGAGCGCCTTGGCGAGCTCGGTCTTGCCGACACCGGTGGGGCCGGCGAAGATGAACGAACCACTGGGGCGACGCGGGTCTTTGAGCCCGGCACGGGTGCGGCGGATGGTCTTGGAGAGAGCGGAGATGGCTTCCTCTTGACCGATCACGCGCTGGTGCAGTGCCTTCTCCATGAAGACGAGTCGGCTGGTCTCCTCCTCGGTGAGTTTGAAGACGGGGATGCCGGTGGCCGCCGCCAAAACTTCGGCGATGATTCCCTCATCAACGGTTCCGGTGGAGCCGGACTCGCCACTCTTCCACTGCTTTTCGAGGCGCAAACGCTCGCCGAGCAGTTTCTTCTCCTCATCCCGAAGCGAGGCTGCCTTCTCGAAGTCCTGATCCTCGATCGCGGCCTCCTTGAGCGAGCGCACGCCGGCAATCTTGTCATCGAACTCGCGCAGCTCGGGCGGGGCCGACAGGATCGACAGGCGAAGGCGTGCGCCAGCCTCATCAATCAGGTCGATGGCCTTGTCCGGCAGGAAGCGGTCGGAGACGTAGCGGTCGGCAAGATTCGCCGCGGCAACGATGGCACCGTCGGTGATCGACACCTTGTGGAAGGACTCGTACTTGTCGCGCAGCCCCTTCAAGATATTGATCGTGTGCGGCAGGGAGGGCTCGTGCACCTGCACGGGCTGGAAGCGACGCTCGAGCGCGGCATCCTTCTCAAAATGCTTGCGGTATTCATCGAGCGTGGTAGCACCGATGGTCTGCAGTTCGCCGCGGGCCAGCAGCGGCTTGAGGATGCTGGCCGCGTCGATCGCGCCCTCGGCAGCACCCGCGCCAACGAGAGTATGAATCTCGTCGATGAAGGTGATGATGTCGCCGCGGGTGCGGATCTCCTTGGTAACCTTCTTCAGTCGCTCCTCGAAGTCACCGCGGTAACGGCTACCGGCGATGAGCGAACCGAGGTCGAGGGTGTAGAGCTGTTTGTCCTTCAGCGTCTCGGGCACATCTCCCCGCACGATTGCCTGGGCAAGGCCCTCCACGACGGCGGTCTTGCCGACGCCGGGCTCACCGATCAGCACCGGGTTGTTCTTGGAGCGGCGGGAGAGAATCTGCATGACCCGCTCCATCTCCTTCTCGCGCCCGATCACCGGGTCGAGCTTGCCATCGCGGGCAGCCTGGGTGAGGTTGCGGCCGAACTGGTCAAGCACCGTGCTGCCGGTCTGCTGGGCGGCCTGCTCGTTGCCACCGACGGCAACCTGCTCCTTACCCTGGTAGCCGGAAAGCAGCTGGATGACCTGCTGGCGCACCTTGTTGAGGTCGGCGCCCAGCTTGACGAGCACCTGGGCGGCGACTCCTTCACCCTCGCGGATAAGGCCGAGCAGAATGTGCTCGGTGCCGATGTAGTTGTGGCCGAGCTGCAGCGCCTCGCGCAGTGACAGCTCAAGCACCTTCTTGGCACGCGGTGTGAAGGGAATGTGACCGGTCGGCTGCTGCTGGCCCTGACCGATGATGTCTTGCACCTGCTCGCGCACGGCGTCGAGTGCAATGCCGAGGGATTCGAGTGCCTTTGCGGCTACTCCCTCACCCTCGTGGATGAGTCCGAGCAGGATGTGCTCGGTACCGATGTAGTTATGGTTGAGCATCTTGGCCTCTTCTTGGGCCAAAACAACAACACGACGGGCGCGGTCGGTAAAACGTTCAAACATGATGGGCTCCCTCTGCACGGCGCAGGATTCGTGCCGTTATATCGAGAGTAACGAGGGGCCTCTGTGATTAGCGCCCCTGTTCGCCCTCGGCGTGACGCGTGTTTAAGCCACAGCTTGCGCCGGTAAAACGCCCAGCTAGGGGTTGTTGCTTGCGGGCTAATGCTCGGGCGTTGTTGGCTTCACGGATGCTGCATCTGCCGTACCCGCAACGAGACCGCGTTTGGCGCGCTCCTCGGCCTCCACCTGCGCGTACACCTTGCGTTCGGTGCGGTCGGCGCGCAAAATTCCGCGCATCACCAGCCAAAAGATGAGCCCCACCAGAATGGTCGGCGTTATCGAGAACAACGCGTTCTGCCAAAAGTCCTGAATCACGCTTTGAGCCTACGCCGCCGCGCTGCGAGGCCGGGAACCGCCGCGGGCAGGCGGGGCGCGCCGCGCCTGCACCGGGCGAGCACCGGGCGAGCACCGGTCGAGCACCGGCGGGTTGCCTCAGCGCCGGGAAAGACACGGAGGCGAGCTTTCGATACGGCCCGCGTTTTAGAAGGGGCGCGGCGGTGCTGTCACCGTCAACACGGCAGTCGGTGCCGGATTCAACCCGATCAGTGTCATTCGCGAGGCGTCGTTGGTGAACGCGCCCGCGGACGCGGTAACAACATTCACGCTCACCACGCACGACGCGGTGTCGCGAGCGAGTGATGCGGTGAAGCTCACCGCTGTGGCACCGGCGACGGGGGCAGCGGAAACAGCGGCGCAAGTGGAGCTGAACAGGGGCACTGCGGCAACGCTTATCCCGGCCGGGAGCGCGTTACTCCAGGAGAATCCTCCTTTGGCGGCAAGCTCCGCGGTATTAGTGATCCGGTAGCTGAGGCGCGACGATCTACCGAGCGGGACGGTGGACGGCATGAAGCTCGTGGTGAGCTGCGGCGTGGCATCCAGAATCGTCAGATCATCGAAGGCGTGATCGTTGCCGAGAAAGCTTCCGGTGCCGTTGCGCAGCGTGACGCCCACCGTGTTACCCACCACGAGCAGAGCGGTGTCGCCGGTGAACGTTCCCGCGTAGACACCCTTGACCGCCGTTTTCGTGTTTTTGGCCGTACAGGGATTGATCGGGGTTGAGAACAGCGCGCCGATGTTAGCGCCATCCGCAAGGCTCAGTTGCAATTGCGCATCGCGGCTAGTCGAGCCGACACGGGCGCAATTCTCACTGGCCACGTTGATCGAAGCGGTAACGAAGCGGTTTTTTGCCCCCACCGGAATGGTTCGGGCGGTTTGTAGCTCCACCAGGTTTGCCGCCCCGGCGGTGCTCGCGGTCAGCTCGGCCACTACGCGGTTGGTGCTGGGATCAGCGGAGTGGTTCACAACCCCCAGGACCTTGGCAAGCAACTTCGACTCGGCATTCAGCGCGCAGAGGATGCCATCGTGACCGATCGCGGACTGCACCATGCCGTTGCAATTGGCCTCGTTGAGCCAGAACGGGTTGGCGGTGTAGGACATCGAAATCGGCATCGCCCCGCGGTACTGATTGAGCAGTTTCACCGCGGCGTTGAGGATGCTCTCGAAATCGTCGCGGAACAACACCTTCGGGGCCTGCGGCAAGATTGGAGCCGAGGTAGGGGTCGGACTCGGGCTCGTCGACGGGAGCGGCATCGGACTCGGGCTCGTCGACGGGTGCGGCATCGGACTCGGGCTCGTCGACGGGTGCGGCATCGGACTCGGCACGACGGCGTAGCTCGGTACGGCGACAATTCCGGTACCTGCGGCGATGAGCACGGCGGCCGTGATCACGCGCATCAGCAGGGTGAAGCGACGTGCTCGTGCGGTTTCGGGCAAGTGCTCGAGGTGAGTCATGGCGAGCGATCCTTACGCGGCAAGGGAATAGAACCAGCGGCGGAAACCGCGCGGCGGGCCCATGGGCACGGCAAGGCTAGCGGTCAACTGCCTTACGACGTTTACTCAGGCATCGGCAGCGCCAACGAGCCACCCGGAGGGCCGGTTCAGAGCAGTGAATGCCCGGTGATAATTCCGACCAGACCGTTCACAACCAGATACACACCGAAGCCACCGACGATCGTCCAGATGGCGACCCGGGTTGAGGTGATCTTCTTCGGGTCTTTCTTGGAGTTGTTTTCGAACGGGTCTTTCGGCGAGGGAAAGCTCATGGTTCGAGCCTACTTAACCAGCGGAAACAGAATCGTTTCGCGAATGCCGAGACCGGTGAGGGCCATCATCATGCGATCGATGCCCATTCCCATACCCCCAGTGGGCGGCATCCCGTGCTCCAAAGCGCGCAAGAATTCTTCATCGAGGCGCATGGCCTCCACGTCTCCCCCGGCGGCGAGCTTCGCCTGTTCCACAAAACGCTCACGTTGCACGACGGGGTCAACGAGTTCGGAGTAGCCGGTGGCCAGCTCGAAGCCGCGCACATAGAGGTCCCACTTCTCGACAACGCCCGCGATGCTGCGGTGATCACGCACTAGAGGCGAGGTGTCGACCGGGAAGTCCATCACGAAGGTGGGGCGCGACAGGTGCGGTTTCACAAAGTACTCCCACAGCTCCTCCACCAGCTTGCCGTGGGTGGGCTGGCCCACCACAATTCCCAAGGTCTCAGCAAATGCCAGGAGCTCGGCGAGGCTCGTTTGAGGAGTTATTGAACGATTGGATGCCATGCTCAGCGACTCATACATCGACACGCGATCCCACTCGCCGCCGAAATCGAACTCGGTGCCATCGGCCCAGGTGACCACGTGGCTGCCGCCGACCGCGATTGCGGCCTTCTGAATCAGCTCTTGAGTCAGCTGCGCCATCTGGTGGTAGTCGCCGTAGGCCTGGTACGCCTCCAGCATGGCAAACTCGGGCGAGTGGGTGGAGTCTGCGCCCTCGTTGCGAAAATTGCGGTTGATTTCGAACACCCGCTCGATGCCGCCGACCACGGCGCGCTTGAGGAAGAGTTCGGGGGCGATGCGCAAAAACAGCTCGGCGTCGAAGGCGTTGCTGTGCGTGGAGAACGGACGAGCGGATGCGCCGCCGTGAATCACCTGCAGCATCGGGGTCTCCACCTCGATGTACTCATGCGCGTCGAAGGTGCCGCGCAGGGAGGCGACCGCGGCGGCACGCGAACGCACCATTTGGCGGGCACCCTCGCGGGCGATCAGGTCGAGGTAGCGGCTGCGCACGCGCGTTTCTTCGCTGAGTTCGGAGTGCAGGTTCGGTAGGGGGCGAATCGCCTTCGCGGCCACCTGCCAGCTCGACACCATCACCGAGAGCTCACCGCGGCGGCTCGAAATGACCTCGCCGCTCACGAAGAGGTGGTCACCCAAGTCAACGAGTTCTTTCCACAGATCGAGCGACTCCTGCCCCACCTCAGCAAGGCTCACCATGGCCTGAATGCGGGCGCCGTCGCCGGATTGCAGCGAGGCGAAACACAGTTTGCCCGTGTTGCGCAGATGCACGATGCGCCCGGCGAGCCCGACAGTCTGGCCGGTGGCGGCATCCGCTTCGAGTTGCGGATGCAGCTTTCGCACGCCCGCGATCGTGGCGGTGATCGGCACCCCCACCGGGTACGCTTCGACCCCGATCTCGATGAGCCGCTCGCGCTTGGCCAACCGCACAGCCTTCTGCTCGGACACCTCGGTGTCGGAGAGTTCCGGCTCGAAGGATTCGGGCTCAAGTGCGGGTTGCTGGGCGTCGGTCATGAAAAACTCCGTGAGGCGTGGATGGGGGGCGAAAGAAAAAGGTTCGGGCTTCGACCGGGTAGCTCTGACTGGCTGATAACGGGGCGGGCTCAACCGTTCAATGCTAGTCGGGAGGCATCCGTCGCCGGGGCGAGGAGGATTGCAAGCAGCCGTCAACCGAGGTGGACCGTGGTGCTGTCAATCAGGCGGGTGTCGCCCACGACCGCTGCGACCAGCACCACCGCGCGGCCGTGGTGGGTGACATCCGCGGGCAAAAAAGTAGCTGGATCGACGATGGTGAGGTAGTCGAGGTGCACGACGGTGTCGCCGGTGAGCGCCGATTGGGCGGCGGCGAGCGCCGCCTCAACCCCGCGGTCGGCGGAAGATTCGGCGGCCTCCAGCGCCACCGACAAAGCCCGCGCTGCCCGGCGTTCGCGTTCGTCGAGAAAACGGTTGCGGCTCGACAGCGCCAGGCCGTCGGGCGCCCGCACCGTATCGACGGTGACCACCGACACCTCAAAGTTAAGGTCGGCAACCAGTTGCGAGACCAGAAACACCTGCTGGGCGTCTTTTTGGCCGAACAGCACAAAGTGCGGGGCCACAATGTGCAGCAGCTTGGCCACGACCGTGAGCACGCCGTCGAAGTGACCGCGGCGGGTTTTGCCCTCATAACGCTCGCCGATCGGGCCGGCGTGCACCGTGACCTTCGTGCCCCGTGCCGGATACATCTCGGCCACGCTCGGCGCGAACAGGATCGGAACGCCGAGAGGGGTGAGCAGTTCTCGGTCGGCGTCGATGGTGCGCGGGTAGCGGGCAAGGTCATCCGCCGAGCCAAATTGCAGCGGGTTGACGAAGATCGACACGACCACAATCTCGGCGAGCTGCTGCGCCTGCTCGATTAGGGCGAGATGGCCATCGTGCAAGGCGCCCATCGTGGGCACAAGCGCGATGCGGGGGTGCGGGGTATCGGCCGAGGTGGCCGCGACCACCGCCCGACGCAGCTGGGAGCGAAGCTCAGAAATGGTTTCCACAACGACGGTTTCAGCTACAACGGGCACCGATTGATCGTACTCGGCGGGGGTGCGCCGGATTTGCGGCCGGATGATCGCCCCCTCACCGGGCTGCCGGATGCTACGGCTCGGGCTTGGGCTCGATCAGGTAAAACGGAGCGCCCTGCGGGTCGGCGACCAGCGACATGCGACCGATACCCGGGGCATCGAAGGCGGGGGCGAGCACCGTAGCGCCCAGCTTCATCGCGTGATCTAGCGCCTCGTCGGCATCCGTCACCTTGAAATAGACAACCCACTGCGGCGCAAGCTCCGGGAGTGATTTGTGAATCGCGCCGCCCACCACTTCGCCACCGACGCTGAGCTGCGTGTAATCACCGAGGCCCCCCGCCGGAGCAGTCTCGCTCGAAATGCCGGCCGTTGCGGCATAAAACGGCAGCACGGCGGTCACATCTTCGACCTGAAGCTCGTGCCAGATGACCGTGCCCGGCTCATTCACGAGGCTCGCCCCGATGTGACCCTCGGCCTGCCACAATCCGAGCTGGGCACCCCCCGGGTCGCGCATCAGGGCCATGCGGCCCGAGCCCGGAACCGAATCCACCGGAAAGAGTAGGGTACCTCCGGCGGCCACCGCTTTCTCCGCCGCGACATCGGCATTCTTCACCGCGAGGTAGGTGGTCCAGGCCGCAGGGGTCGCCATTTCTGCGGGCTGCTGCATCAGCCCCGCCACGTTTTTGCCATCGAGCGTGGCCATGTAATAGACCATGTCGTCGCCCATCGGGTTGGCGTTGAACTTCCAGCCGAATAGGTCTCCGTAAAAATTTTTTGCCGACTCGGCGTCGGTGCTGGCGAGGTCGGCCCAGCACGGGGTTCCCTCAACGTACGACTCAACAACGGGCATGACCGTTCCTTTCAATTTCAATTGGCCCCATTGGCCAATATGGCTTTTCTGTTAACCCCCACTCCAGCGCCCCGGAATATGGCTCAAAATACTCTTAAATTGGCCCGAATTCGAGTGCATAGTGATTGACCTCGTCGACACCCGTTTTTAGGCTGGATGGATGATCACCGTGCGAGATCTCACGCTCAGCGACGGCCGTACTCTGCGGGTGCACGACAGTGCGTCGGGTGTTGGCGGCTCGGGTTCCGGCGGCCCCGGCTCGGGTTCCGGCGGCCCCGGCTCCACTCCCCACGACTCTCCCACGATGCTCTGGCATCACGGCTCGCCGCAGACCGGGGCGCTGATCGAGCCGCTGCTACGTCATGCGCACACGCGCGGCATCCGGCTCATCTGCTACGGGCGGCCCAGCTATGGCGGGTCGTCGCCCTTGCCCGAACGCACCGTGGCCTCGGCGGCGGCGGATGTCGCAGAGCTCGCCGATGCGTTGGGGCTCGACCGGTTTGCCACCCTGGGTGCCTCCGGCGGCGCAGCTCATGCGCTGGCGTGCGCGGCGTTGAATGCCGACCGGATTACCGCTGTTGCCAGCATCGCCAGCCCCGCCCCGTTTGCTGCCGAGGGCCTCGACTGGTTCGCCGGGATGGTCGCCGACGGCGCATCCCTGCGCGCCGCGGTCGCCGGTCGCCCATCACGCGAAAAGTACGAAGAAAGCAGCGACTTCGACTCCGACAGCTTCACCGAGCGTGACTACGCCACCCTCGCCGCAGACTGGGCGGCCCTGGGCGACGACGTGGGGCGATCGGCCGAGTTTGGCACCGACGGTTTGGTCAGCGACGACCTCGCCCTGGTGGCGCCGTGGGGGTTTGACGTAGCCGACATCGAAGTGCCGACGCTGATCGTGCAGGGAGGAGAGGATCGCATCATCCCGGCCGCCCACGGTGACTGGCTGCGGCGGCACCTAAGCAACTCCGGCAACAGCGAAACGGAATTCTGGTTGCGGGCGCGCGACGGACACCTCTCGGTACTGAATGCCGTACCTCTGGTGTTGGAGTGGTTGCTTGAGCGCAGCTAAAGAGGGCTTTAGTAGGCGCGGCGCAACGCGTTTTCTACCGACGAGCGCACGAGAGGTGCCAGCATCCCGCCCGGAGAATCGATACCGATGCCGGCGAGCAACGCGGTGGCCTGATCGACGATCGCGGCCGAGAAGCTCGTGGCAGTAGCGATCGCCTCGGCGTAGGCCTCGCGGTCGGCCTCGGCCACCAGGATCGGTTCGCCGCCCATCTCCACCACGAGCGCCTGCCCGATTGGCTGCACGGGGGCCGCCGCCGTAACCGCAAAATGCGCGCCAGCGAGCCGGGTGAGATCAATCGAGGTGCCGGTGGAAGCCATGGCCGGATGGATCGCCAACCCAATCGCCCCCAACCGAGTCGCCGGGGCCAGAACGGCGGTGCCGTAGCGAGCCGCGGTATGCATGACGAGCTGCCCGGGTTGCCACGCGCCGGTGGCGGCGAGCCCCGCTACGAGAGAAGCCAACTCCTCGCCGGGCACCGCCAGAATTACCAGCTCGCTGCGCTCGATGAGTTGCGGCATTTCCAAAATCGGCGCGCCCGGCAGGATCGCCTCGGCGCGCTCGCGGCTGGCCGCCGAAATGGCGGAGATTCCGACGATGGCGTGACCGGCCCCGGCGAGGGCAGCACCGAGAATCGGGCCGACGTTGCCCGCGCCGATAATGCCCACCCCGAGGCGACCGGAACGTTGTTGAGGTGAAGGGGTCATCGGGCATCCGGTCTAGTGGTGATTGTTACGTTGAAGGTTGTGCTGGCTGCGCAGATTACTGGGCGGGCCGCACTCATCCGGCCGACCTCCAGCGGTGGGTGGTGTCGCTGGCAGAGCCCAACACCGCAGCGGTCTCGGCGTGGGCAAAAAACTCCAGTGCGTCATCGCGGTCTAGGGCGCCGAGCTGGGCAACGATCGGCCCGGCCACCGTGTGCAGGTGCACGGATGCTAGACGCAGCGCCCGCAACAGCGGACCTTGCCGCACCGAAACGCTCTGCACCCGCGCCTGCGGAACGATCACGAGGCTGCGCCAGATCGCGCCCCGGCGCAGCAGCACGGCCTCCGGTGCAAAGGCAAAGCCGTTGCGCCGCTGCGAAAACCAGCGCAGGGGCCTCGCGCGCCGCGGCGAGGTGACGTAGGCGTCATCGGCCGTCGGCCGTGCGGCGAGACCCTGCCCGATCAACCGCACCGCGTCGGAGTGGCCTTCGGCAAGTTCAGGCAGCATGAGCGCGAGCACCCGCAAAACCTCGGCCTGATTACCGACCGGCAAGATCGTGGTGTTCTGCTGACCCGCGGCACCGTGTCTGGCCGACTGCCCGGCACGGTTGACCCGCACTTCCCACCATCCGAGCGGTCGCCAGAAAATGCTCTGGCTGATGGCAATGGAGTGGATGCGCCCGGGCGGAAGCGTCTCGTTGGTGGTGGATAACAGGCCGAACCCGACCCGCACGCCGTCGGGGGTGCCCGCCACCGTGTAGCGAAGTGACTTGGTGAATCGGCGCACATAGACGCTGCCAAACCCCAACACAGCTGGCACAAAACCGATAAGCCCGAACAGTGCTTCACGAGCGAAAATCGACACGATGATGATGGTAAGCGTGACGCCGATGAGCACGAAGGTCCCGGTGCTGAGAATGATGGAGCCGAGGAGGCGGCCGACACTCAGTTTGACCACGCTGGTGGGCTCGGCGGCATCCGGATCCAATTCGGGTACCAAAAATTCGCCCAGTCGGCGGTCGACCAGGGAACGCGTTGCTACAGCCCGCGGGACATCAGAATGCGAGACGTCGGAACGCCCGTCGACAGAACGCCTGTCATCAGAACGCGCCCCATCAGAACGCGCCCCATCGGCACGCGCGACATCGGCACTTGCGACATTGGTTCTTGCGACATCAGCGCGCGCGACATCGGCTGCGGCTACGGCAGTGGCGTTGGCAGTTGCAGTGGCGGTGGCAGTGGCAGTGGCCGTGGCCACGGCCACCGCCTCGGTTCGGGTGCCCGAGGCAAGGCGCAAAATTTCGCGGCGCAGTGCGTCCGCGGCCCCCGAGGCCAGGTATTCCAGTTTCACGTTGGCATCGTTGCCGGCCTGATTGATTTCGAGCCGAGCCGCCCCGAAGATGCGTGGAAAAAGCGGGCGGGCAATGTTGATGCCCTGAATGCGGTCGAGCCGAGCCCGACGGTTGACACGAAAAATCACTCCCGACCGCACCTCCACCACCTCGGCAGTGATGCGGAAGGTGTGCATGCGCCAAGAAATGTAGAACAGCAACACAAAAACGAACAGCAGGCCAAAAAATACCAAGATAGCCCAGCCGAGTACGCCGCTCACAAACAGAAATTCGACCGGATCTTCGCCGCCGTAGCCTGCCTCGGGCACAAACACCTCAACGATGCGTTCCCGAGCCTGCGTGATGAAATATCCGAGCACCGCTAAGAGCGCAAAGCCGCCCTTCACAAAGGGTGACGCCGGATGCAGGCGATGCCACTCACCATCGCTGAGGGGAGTTTTAGCAGGTGCATCTCGAGCAAGACGCTTGGCGCTCAAATTCCGGCCCGACGGCTCTCTGCGAGAGCCACCAGATGATCGCGCAGCTCCTCAGCCTCCGCCTCCGGCAGCCCCGGAATGGCCACACCGGTCGACGCCGCGGCCGTGACTAAACGCAGGTCGCTGAGACCGAGGGTGCGCAGAAGTGGACCGCGGTTGATGTCGACCAGCTGCATGCGGCCGTAGGGAACGGCCACGATACGACGAAACAGAATTCCGCGCCGGAACAGCAGATCGTCGTCGCGCAACTGGTAACCGATTGCCCGAACGCGCCGCGGCGTGAGCGAGGCGTAGAGCAGCACAACGGCCACCGCAACGCCGAGGATCCAGGGCGCGGCATCCCAGCCGGTAAAGATCAGCGCAACACCGAGCGTCAGCGCCACGAGCAGCGTGACCAGCAGCCCCAAGAATTCGGCAATCAGGTATTTCGCCGAGATCGGACGCCAGGTGACGGCGGGAAGTTCGAGTCGATCGGACACAGCATCCTCAGGGGTGGGGCGTTAGGAGTGCACGCGCAGTGGTTTGTCGTCTTCGTCATCGTCTTTGTCGCTCGGTGGAATGCGGCACATGGACTCGGCTACGAGCCCGCAGCTCAGCAGCACTGCCGCCCCGATAATCGCGGCGATGGCCAATCCCACCGATGCGAGTGCCGGGGTCGCCGACCGCGACAGCAGATAAATGAGCAGCGCCCCGGTGGCCCCCACAAACAGCGCCCCGCTGAGGCAGGCCGCCTTGGCCAAAAGCACGATGCGGGTGGCATAAAACGGATCCACCGGCCCCTTGGTGGTACCGCGGGTCATGCGCCGAATGGGCACCGCGAGCGACACGATGATCGCCCCAATGGCGGTGAGCGAGAACGGCAGGGTAACCGCGGTGGTGAACACCGGTCGACCGGATGCCGCCAGCGCCAGCTGTAACAACCCGGCTAGCACCCCGCCAATAACCGCCAACACAATTAGGGTCACAGCGCCGGTTCGCTTCACTTCGAGCCCCCGAGCTGCACATCTGTATGTGCCAGCAGCGGCTCGGCGTCAAAGCGCGTCACGCGGTCGGTGACGCGGCCGAGCAACTCGCCGACCGGCCCGGTTCCCGCGCCCTCCCCCGGCACGCACGCCTGCGGGTCGAGCTGAAGCCAGGGCTGCAGCACGAAGGCGCGTTCGGCCGCGCGCGGATGCGGCAGCGTGAGCCGAGCGCTCGACAGCGTCATCGCCCCCATGCTCACGATGTCGAGGTCGATGGTTCGATCGCCCCAACGCTCGGCGCGCACCCGACCGAGGCGGTGTTCGATGTCGTTGAGTGCGTCGAGCAACACTTCGGGGTCGAGGGCGCTGCGCGCGGTAACAATAGCGTTGAGGTACCTCGGAGCAGCCGCATCCACCCCCTCGGGTTTGAGCGCCGCGGACTCAACAATCTCGCTCGCCGCGGTGAGCACCACGCCGTCGAGCTCGGCGATAGCCGCCACCGCTTCCCGCAACGTCCGCTCGCGGTCGCCAAGGTTGCTGCCGAGGGCGATCACGGCCTCAAGCTCAATGCGCATGCGCTGCATTCGGGGGGCGATCACGCACGCCACCGGGTAATCGTTACGGCCACGTCGGAAAATGGCACCGTGATCGGTGCCTGCGGTTTGTGAATGGTCACGCGCACGCCCTGCGCCACGGCAAAGCCGAAAACCACCCCCGCGACCCGTTCGGCCACGGTTTCGATGAGATCCACCGGATCGCGCTCAACCGCCGCCACCACCTGTTCGGCCAGTTCGCCGTAGTGCAACGTTAGTTCGAGTCGATCAGTGGCGGCGGCCTGTGCGAGGTCGAGGGCCACCGTGACATCGATTACAAATTCTTGGCCCATGCGGCGTTCTTCGGCAAATACGCCGTGGAATCCGGTCGCACGCAGCCCGGTGAGGGTCACGGAATCGCCCCACGGGTCACCGGGGCGGGCCACACCGGTGAACGGTTCGGTCGACGGCATCCCGCTCATTTGCGGGCACCGGTCGTGCGGGCACCGGTCGTGCGGGCACCGTTTGTGCGGGCCCCGTTCATGGCAGACCACACCTCGAGGGCTGCCTTGGTCGACACCACATCGTGAACGCGCACCCCCCACGCGCCCGCCTCGGCGCTGAGGGCACTAATTACAGCAGTGGCCGGGTCGCGCTCGGTCACCGCGGCCTCCGCAGGCAGAAGTTCACCCAGAAAACCCTTGCGGGACGC
Organism: Microbacteriaceae bacterium; assembly: GCA_014377425.1. Classification (GTDB taxonomy): domain Bacteria; phylum Actinomycetota; class Actinomycetes; order Actinomycetales; family Microbacteriaceae; genus Marisediminicola. The sequence continues at coordinate 21,450 of JACMPQ010000086.1, forward strand.
CCCGACGAGCACCGGATGCCCCAGCGCCACAAATTCGTGCAGCCCGGCCAAAAGCGCCCAGTTATGTTCACTGGTTTTGGAGAATCCAATTCCCGGATCAAGGATGATGCGTTCCGGTTTTACCCCCGCCGTGATGAGGGCCGCGAGGCGATATTCCAGCTCGCGGCGCACCTCGGCGATCGGATGCACATAGCGCGTGCGGGTATTCATCGTGGCACTGCTGCCGCGGGAGTGGCACGCCACGAAGAGCAGCTTGCTTTCGGCGGCGACCAGAGCCATGTCGACATCCGCCGTTGCGGCCGACACATCGTTGATAATTGCCGCCCCCAACTCCGCGCAGGCCGCGGCCGTGCTGGCGTTGAGGGTGTCGATACTCACCGGGATGCCCTGAGCGCGCAACTCGCGCACCACCGGCAGCACGCGACGCTGCTCTTCGGCAACCTCAAGCCGCACCGCACCCGGGCGAGTGGATTCCCCGCCGACGTCGACGATGTCAGCCCCCGAGGCAAACAGCTGCACGGCATGCTCAACCGCCGCCGCAACGCTGTCGTGGGCACCGCCGTCACTGAACGAGTCGGGGGTCACGTTGAGAATGCCAAAAATGATGGGACGACTCGGACCAACCGGCAGCATCGTGGCCGCCCGCCTAGCCACGGGGAAGGCCGATCATGGCGATGATTTCGGTGCGGGCGGATGCCTCGCGCAAACTTCCGCGTGCGGCCGTGGTCACCGTTGTGCTGCGTGCCTGCCGAGTGCCGCGGGCGGCGAGGCAGAGGTGGGTGGCCTCAAGCATCACGAAGACCCCGGATGGTGCGAGCCCGGTTTCGAGGGCGTCGGCGATCTGTTCGGTGAGTCGTTCCTGAAGTTGCGGTCGAGCCGCGAGCGTGTCAACCACTCTGGCAAGCCGCCCGAGCCCGACGAGGCGATCCTTCGGACGGTAGGCGAGGTGCGCCACGCCAACAAACGGCAGTAGGTGGTGCTCGCACATGGAACGAAACTCGATCTCGCGCAGCAGCACCAGGTCACCGAGGCCGGTAAACGGCACAGCCATTGCGGTGCCGGATGCCGAGCCGATAGCCACCACATCCTGCAGGTGTTCCAGCGGATCGACCCCGAGACCGGCAAAAAATTCGGAATACGACTGAGCCACCCGGTTCGGGGTTTCTCGCAGGCCTTCGCGGAGCGGATCTTCGCCGATTGCGGCGAGAAGTTCGCCCACGGCGACCCGAATACGGTCGGTGTCGACGCGGGGTGTCGCAAGTTTCGTGGTGTCGATGAGGATGCCCCTGCCGTGATCTTCGCCTGCGACAAACATTTGGGCCGGCTCGCAGTGCGAGCCGGCCTGCGGAAAGCTAGGCCGTTGCGGCATCCGGCGCGGTGCGCGGACGCGGGGCGCGCTTCGGTTTGGCTGCGTGGGCCTCCGGTGCGGAGTCGATCGCCCCGTCAGTAATCTCGGCGTCGATCGGCGCTTTGGCGGGCATCAGAATTGGCGGGCGATCCGACACAGGGCGGCGGTCACTCGACAGCCACTGCGGACGCGCCGGCATCTTGCGCACGCCCTCGAAAATGACCGCAAGCTGGGTCTGATCGAGGGTTTCTTTCTCAAGCAGTTCCGTGGCGAGGCGATCCAAGATGTCGCGATTTTCATTCAGGACTGCCCACGCTTCGTCGTGTGCGTTCTCCATCAGCTGGCGAACCTCGGCATCCACCTGCTCGGAGAGCCGCTCCGAGTAGTCGCGCTGGCTGCCCATGTCGCGGCCAAGGAACATCTCGCCGGAACCGGAGCCGAGCTTCACCGATCCGATGTTTGAACTCATCCCAAACTCAGTGACCATCTTGCGGGCCGTGGAGGTGGCCTTCTCGATGTCGTTGGAGGCGCCGGTGGTGGGGTCGTGGAAGACGATTTCTTCGGCAACACGCCCGCCCATGGCGTAAGCCAACTGGTCGAGCAGCTCGTTGCGGCTCACCGAGTAGCGGTCTTCGACCGGCATCACCATCGTGTAGCCGAGTGCGCGACCGCGGGGGAGAATGGTGATTTTGGTCACCGGATCGGTGTTGTTCATGGCCGTTGCCACCAGGGCGTGCCCACCCTCGTGGTAGGCGGTGATGAGTTTTTCCTGATCACGCATCACGCGGGTTCGGCGCTGCGGCCCCGCCATCACGCGGTCGACGGCCTCGTCGAGGGCGCGATTGTCGATGAGCTGAGCGTTGGAGCGCGCCGTGAGCAGTGCGGCCTCGTTGAGAACGTTGGCAAGGTCGGCTCCGGTGAAACCGGGGGTCTTGCGAGCGAGAACCTCGAGGTCGACACCGGCTGCCAGAGGCTTGCCCTTGCCGTGCACCTCGAGAATCTTCTTGCGTCCGATCATGTCGGGGGCATCCACGCCGATTTGGCGGTCGAAGCGGCCCGGGCGAAGAAGGGCTGGGTCAAGGATGTCTGGCCGGTTGGTGGCGGCGATCAAAATGACGTTGGTCTTGACGTCGAAGCCGTCCATCTCCACCAGTAACTGGTTGAGGGTCTGCTCCCGTTCGTCATGCCCACCACCCATTCCGGAACCGCGGTGGCGTCCAACGGCGTCGATCTCGTCGACGAAGATGATGGCAGGGGAATTTTCTTTGGCCTGGGCGAAGAGGTCGCGAACCCGGCTTGCGCCGACGCCCACGAACATCTCCACAAAGTCAGAGCCGGAGATTGAATAGAACGGCACGTTTGCTTCGCCGGCAACGGCCCGTGCGAGAAGCGTCTTGCCGGTTCCGGGAGGACCGTAGAGCAGCACACCCTTTGGGATGCGCGCGCCAACGGCCTGGAACTTTGCCGGCTCCTTGAGGAAGTCTTTGATTTCCTCAAGCTCTTCGATCGCTTCGTCTGCGCCGGCCACGTCGGAGAAGGTGACCTTGGGACTCTCCTTCGAGACGAGCTTCGCCTTCGACTTACCGAACTGCATTACCCGACTCCCGCCGCCCTGCATGCTCGACAGCACAAACCAGAAAATGATGCCGAGGATGAGGAAGGGCACCACCAATTGCAAGATTGAGGTGAACCAGTTGGTGGTTGCTACCTCATCGTTGAATTTGGTGTTGGCGTTGTTGATGGCGGTGATGATTTCAGTTCCGCGTGCCGTGGCGTAGTGAAATTGCACAAGCTTTCCCTCGGCACCGGCGCTGGTGAGGGTGAGATCCACTCGCTGCTCACCGTCGATCACCTTGGCCGAGGCCACCTTGTCGGCGGAGAGGAGCTCGAGACCACGCTGCGTGGAGACCTCTTTAAACCCGGAACCGCTCAGCAGGCTAAAGCCAACGAAGGCAACAATTACCGCGATGAGGATGTAGACCAAAGGCCCACGCAAAAGTTTTTTAAAATTCATAGTGTTCCGGGGAGCAGACCCGGTGCCTTCCTAACAAAGAATTTGTGATTCTCAGGTTATCGCGACGGCCCTGAGCGAAAGCTACCGTTTAGCTGGCGGCGTAACTGTGCCGTCAACATCGGCGTAGGCGGGAGCGGTCTGCCCGAAGCGTTTTGGGTATTACTGAGTGTTCTTGTAAACGTGCGGGGCCAAAACGCCAATGCCGCGGAGGTTGCGGTATTTGTCGGCGTAATCGAGGCCGTACCCGATAACAAATTCGTTCGCGATCTCGAACCCCGCGTACCTCACCTGCACCTGCACTTTGGCAGCGGCTGGTTTGCGCAGCAGAGCGCAGATCTCCACCGATGCGGCCCCACGGCTCCGGAGGTTGGCTTGCAGCCAAGAGAGGGTGAGCCCGGAGTCAATGATGTCCTCCACAATCAGCACCTTGCGATCGGTGAGGTCGGTATCGAGGTCTTTCAAGATTTTGACGACACCGGATGACTGCGTGCCCGAGCCGTACGACGACACCGCCATCCAATCCATTTCGATCGGCAGGGTGAGGGCGCGTGCAAGATCGGCCATCACCATCACCGCGCCCTTGAGCACACCCACCAGCAGCAAACGCTCACCGGCGTAGTCGGCATCTATGCGCAAAGCAAGTTCGGCAATCTTGTCGGCAATTTGCTGCTCAGTAAACAGGGTTGATTCGAGATCATCCGAAATATCGCTCAATTGCATGTTTACTGCTCCTCCTGATCGACGCCGGGCCCGGTGTGGCGCAAACCGTCCCCAGCTGAAGGCTGCCGGTCGGCAGGCTGCCGGTCGGCAGGCTGCTGGCCGTTAGATCGCTGGCCGGCACGCTGCTGGTCGTTGCCTGACTGTCCGCTTTGCAGGAGGCCCGCCGAACTAAAAACAATGAGCCCAACGCGTCGCTCAACCCTAATGCCCGGCAGTGCCACCGCTTTTTGTCCGTGCCAATCGGTAACCAGGGCCGCCACCTGAAGCGTCTGAGCTCGGGTGAGGGACACATGGAATTCCGCACTAACAACGAGACGGATCAACCGATTCAGTAGCGCCGCGGGGTTGGGCGCAAGAGAGGCAACCGGTAAAGAAATTCCAGCCTCCGCCGGTTCCGCCAACTCCTCAATCAATTCGGCCGCAAAGCGGTCGAGAGCGTCGGAGTCCTCCTGCAACTGGTCGGCTGTGCGCGCCAGAGCCTCGGCGATTCCCGGGCCGAGGGCCTTTTCCAGCACCGGCAGCACCTCGCGGCGCACCCGCACCCGGGCATAGCCGGAGTCGCTGTTGTGCGGATCGTTCCACGGCGTGAGTCCGGCATCTTCGCAAGCCTGAACCGTGGTGCGGCGGCGAACACCGAGCAGCGGCCGCCGATAGCTTCCGGTCACCGCGACCATCCCTCGCAAACTCGTTGCACCGCTGCCCCGGGCAAGCCCCAGCAGCACCGTCTCGGCCTGATCATCGAGCGTGTGCCCGAGTAACACGGCGCTGGCATTGCACTCCTGCCGGGCGGTTTCCAGCGCCAGATAGCGAGCAGTGCGGGCGGCAGCTTCGGGGCCGCCCGCAGTGCCAACGCGAACCGTGCGCACCAGAACGGGGTCGAGCCCCAGAGACCGTGCGGTTTCGGATGCAGCGAACGCGACATCCGCCGAACCAGGCTGCAAGCCGTGGTCGATGACTACCGCCCCCGCCCGGTGCCCCAGTCGGTGCGCCTCGAACGCGGTTGCCAGGGCGAGGGCGAGGGAATCCGGCCCACCGCTGGGGGCAACCAACACAACGGAGTTGGCGTCTAAGCCCCGCAACGAAACGCGCACGGCCCGGCGCACGTCGGCGATGGCGGGCGTCAGTCGGGGGCGATTGGTCATCCAGTAACGTTATTGCAGCATTCACCCGAGCTAAGGAGCACCCTTATGGCCGCCTACGACGCCGTCATCGAAATTCCGCGCGGAAGCCAGAACAAGTACGAGGTCGACCACAAGACCGGTCGTGTTTACCTCGACCGCGTGCTGTTTACGAGCTTCGTCTACCCCACCGACTACGGCTACTTCGAGAACACACTCGGACTCGACGGCGACCCGGTTGACGTGCTCGTGCTGCTTGAGTACCCGCTCTTTCCGGGTGTCGGTGTCTCGGTGCGTCCGGTGGGCGTGTTCAACATGACCGACGACGGCGGCTCCGACGCGAAAGTCATTGCCGTTCCGGCGAAAGACCCGCGCTGGGCGCATATTCAAAATCTTGCCGACATCCCGGCGCACACCCGCAAAGAGATCGAGCATTTCTTCGAGCACTACAAAGACCTCGAACCCGGCAAATGGGTGAAGACCGAAGGGTGGGGCGACGCGGCAGAAGCCGAGGCCATTGTTCTTGCCGGTATTGAGAAGCTCAAGGTCGAGGGCGAACACTAAGGCTCAAGCATCAATCAAAAGGGCGGCCCGATCACGTGATCGGGCCGTCTTTTTTGGTCTGACTGCGCCTAGCTCAAGTAGATTCCGCGGGCGGCCAGAAACGGAACCGGGTCGGTGGTGCCGCCGCCGTTTCGCACCTCAAAGTGCAGGTGGCAGCCGGTGGAATTACCGGTCGAGCCCACGCGAGCGATCTGCTGTCCGGCTGCTACCGACTGTCCGCGCGAGACCAGAATTCCGCCGTCGACAATGTGGCCGTACGCGGTGGAGATGCCGTCGTCATCCGTCACCTGGATGAAGTTGCCGTAGCCACCGCTGGGTCCGGCGTAACTGACTATGCCGGCGTGGGCCGCGTAAATGGGGTTATTGCAGCCGGCGCCGAGGTCGGTGCCGGAATGGAATGCGCGAATACCCGAGTATGGGTTGATGCGCATTCCGTAGCCGCTGGTGATGTTGCCGCCGGCGGGACGGACCCATCCCGACAGCGAGACGGCACCGCCGCCGTTGCCGCCGCCCTGATTGGCAGCCGCACGGGCTGCTGCGGCGGCGGCTGCGGCAGCTAGGCGGGCCCGCTCGGCCGCCGCCGCAGCAGCAGCCGCGCGTTCGGCAACACCCGTGTTGTAATCCGCTTCGGTGACAGCACGATTTTGAGTGAGTACTGCCAGCTGGGCCTGAAGTACCACCTCGTTGGCCTGCTGATCCGACAGAGCCTTCGCCGCGGCATCCACCGCAACGTTGGCCGCGGCGAGGGCGGCCTCAGCCGCGTTCGCCAACACTTTAAGCGCCGCTTTGGCCTTGAGCGCCTGAGCGGTGTCTTGCTTTGCCTTGTTTTGATCCTGAGTCGCCTGAGCGTAGACACTAGCCGACATATCGGTGATCTTGCTGGCCATTCCGAGCTGAGAGAGCAGGTCTTTCGCCGAAGCTCCGTCGAAGAACAGCGCCGCCGAGACGTCTTCGCCGCCCGATCGGGCCAACTTTGCCGCCAACTGGCCGGCTCGCTCCCGTGATGCTTGCGCGGTTGCCTGCGCCCTATCTGCTGCGAGCTGGAACTCCTGGGCTTCGAAGTTCGCTTTGTCAAAATCTGCTTGCGCTTTGGCCTTTTCGTTTCCCCGCTGCAGCGCGACTGCCTGCTTCGCGGCGGCATCAGTTTTTAGCTGATCGAGGAACCCGGTGATGCGGGCAACCTCCGCCTGCTTGGTGGCCTGGTTGGCCTGAGCGGCCTGAACGTCTGCCCAACTCGGGTAGTCCGCCGCAGATGCGGTGTTCGCAGGCTGTGCCACGATTCCGGCAACGGAGGCTAAAGCCACCACAGCCACTACCGCAAAAAGCCGTGAACGCGTGAACGAGATGCGGCCGCGACCTACGCCCGACCGCGCCCCCCGGCGCGAGTTCTTCAATGACATTGCTCCCCGATGCTTTTTCGCCGGTGTCTGCGTAATGAGGTAAAGAGGTAAATCTGCGTAATGAGATGAATCGGCGTCATGGATAGGTTTGCGCTCCGGCAAAACCCGAACCCGCCAACAACGGGCGTAACTTTGGTAACTGTATCAACTACGGGCAAAGTTTCAAGGTTTACTTGAAAGTCGTCGCTATCGACACTTGCTCTTTTAATGCAGTACAAGCTTCGTATCCGGGTCTCTCCGACCTCAGTTTGGTGTTTCGGCCAGAACCTGCGTATTCTTAGGCGCGGTTGCTCCGGAGTTCTGAACTTCACGGCCCCATCGTTTAGTGGCCTAGGACGGCGCCCTTTCACGGCGTTAACACGGGTTCGAATCCCGTTGGGGTCACAAAACATCAGAATTAAATAGCAAGGCCCTGTAGCGCAGTTGGTTAGCGCGCCGCCCTGTCACGGCGGAGGTCGCCGGTTCAAGTCCGGTCAGGGTCGCAAGGCACGGTCATCTCTCGCCAGACGGCCGTGCCTTATTGGCTCTGTAGCTCAGTTGGTAGAGCGTTCGACTGAAAATCGAAAGGTCACGGGATCGACGCCCGTCGGAGCCACCAACAAAACCCCTGATCATTCGGGGGTTTTTTGCGTTTAACCCGAGTTAGGCATGGCCGCCGGGGTCGCGCCGTGGTGGTCGGCGGCGACCGGAGATAGCTCTCCCGAAAGACCAGCCACGCACTTGCACTTGCACTTGCACTTGCACTTGCACTTGCACTTGCACTTGCCGAGTATTTCTCGACTGTTAGGGTTTTAGAACCTTCTTACCGAGTAACTACTGGCGAATGAGGAACCTTCCATGCAGACAAACCCGGCCGATAACCCGTATCTCACGGCGCTGAAAGGTGTCGCGATAGCCGGACTCGGGGTAGGTGGTCTTCTCCTTTTATTCTCGATCGCTGGAACGTTCGAATCCGGCCAATCCGGCCAATCCGGCCAATCCGGCGAATCGAACTATCTGTTCGTCTTTATTGCCCTTGGTGTCTTCGGGTTGGGTTTTATCGTGCTGTTCATCTGGTTATTTGCGGGGGCAATCACCTGGGGGAGCCTCGACGCTGCTCCCCTTGAGGCACTTGTGGCCTCCAAGCCGACGGCTGTGGCTTCCGAAGCGCCGCCGGTCGTCGCGGTGCGAGACACCGACGGAGCGAAAGATGGGGCGGGGGCGAAAGATGTGACGGGGGCGACACCCGGTCACCCCTCGGCCTAAAAACGGGCATTGGCATTGGCACTGGCACTGGCACTGGCACTGGCACTGGCATTCGGGCTGGCGTTTGCCCGGTAGCCAGACCAACTTGACCAAAGTTGCTTTTCTTTAGCTACAGATAGGTAGCGGGATGGTTCGTTTGGAATTCGGATGACGCGGCGGTTGCCAACGGTGAGACCAAGGAACTGCTCGCTGACCGACATTCCGATCATCGTGGTGGCCGCCCACACCCACTTCGCGCTCTCCGGAGAGATCGCGGAATATGCCCGAACCTCGAGGCTCGGCAGCCGGGTCAAACTCGCCTACCCCCGACAGCTCGTGGCCAGCCAGATGGATGTCGCCGAACTCAGGCAGCCGGCAGCCGCGGGGTAGACCGCGGCGGGGTCACTGCGCAAGTCACTCCGCGAGGGTCATTCCGCCAGCGCCGCGAGCACCCGCTCGCCGTACTTCTCGAGCTTGGACTCCCCCACCCCGGTCACCGTGCCGAGCTGCCCAATCGTCGACGGTCGCAGAGTGGCGATCTCACGCAGGGTGGCGTCGTGAAAAACCACGTAGGCGGGAACGCCCTGCTCTTTCGCCTCGGCTGCCCGCCACGCCCGCAGGGTGTCGAACACGCTTTGAGCCTCGGTGGAAAGTGTTGCGTTGGCACCCTTCACCGGCGGCCGGGCGGCCCGCTTGGTGGGGCGTGCCGGCTCGACTCGCAGCATCACCGATCGGGTGCCGGAGAGCACCGCCGCGCTCTCCGGGGTGATCACGAGGGTGCCGAAACCGTCGCTGTTGACCGCGAGGAGCCCCTGCGCCAGCAGTTGCCGCACCACACCACGCCACTCCTGATCGCTCAACTCGGTGCCGATGCCAAAGGTGCTGAGAGTGTCATGCTGCAGCTGGTCGATGCGGGGGGTGCGGCGGCCGAGCAGAATATCGATGAGTTGGCCGGCACCAAACTTTTGGTTGCGTTCGCGGGCGAGGCGCACCACCGTGGAGAGAAGCTTTTGCGCCGACACCGTGCCATCCACCGAGGCGGGCGGCGACAGACAGGTGTCGCAATTACCGCAGGCAGTGGCGGTCTCGCCGAAATAGCCGAGCAACTGCACCCGGCGGCAGGTGACGGTCTCGCAGAGAGCTAGCATGGCCTCGAGGTGGGCGGAGAGCGTGCGCCGGTGGGCGTCATCCCCTTCGGAGTCGTTGATCATGCGACGCTGCTGCATTACATCCTGGAGCCCGTAGGCCAACCACGCGGTGGAGCTCTGGCCGTCGCGCCCGGCACGCCCGGTCTCTTGGTAGTAGCCCTCAACGCTTTTCGGCAGGTCGAGGTGGGCCACAAACCGTACGTCCGGCTTGTCGATGCCCATTCCGAACGCGATTGTGGCCACCATCACGATGCTGTCCTCGCGCAGAAAGCGGCTCTGGTTGGTCGAGCGCACCTCGGCCGGTAAACCGGCGTGATAAGGCAGGGCTGCAACGCCGTTCTGCACCAGAAACTCGGCGGTCTTTTCCACCGATGCCCGCGAGAGGCAGTAGACGATGCCCGCGTCGCCGGAGTGCTCCGAGCGAATCAGCTGCAACAGCTGCTGCTGTGGCTGATTCTTGGCGGCGATTCGGTATTGGATGTTGGGGCGATCGAAGCTCGCCACAAAATGCCGCGCGTCGCCGAGCTGCAGCCGGTGGGCAATTTCGCCGTGGGTCTTCTCCGTGGCGGTCGCCGTGAGAGCAATCCGCGGCACGGTCGGCCAGCGTTCGTGCAACATCGAAAGTTGGAGGTAGTCGGGCCGAAAATCGTGCCCCCACTGCGAGACACAGTGCGCTTCGTCGATGGCGAACAGTGAGATCGTTCCGCGGTCGAGCAGTGCCGCCGTCGAATCGATACGCAGCCGCTCCGGCGCCAGATACAGCAGGTCGAGCTCGCCCGCAACATAGGCCTGCTCGACCGCCGAACGCTGGGTGGGCGACTGGGTGGAGTTGAGAAACGCCGCGCGAGCGCCAACGGCGGTGAGGGCATCCACCTGATCTTGCATAAGTGCGATCAGCGGCGAGATGACTACCCCGGTTCCCGGTCGCACGAGGGCGGGGATTTGGTAGCAGAGAGATTTACCGCCGCCGGTGGGCATGAGCACGAGGGCATCCCCACCCGAAACAACATGCTGGATGATGTCGGCCTGGTTGCCGCGAAACTCGCTGTAGCCAAAGACGCGGTGCAGCACCTCGGCCGGGGTTGCTGCAGCCGCGGGCGTTACCGTCAGGCTCATTCGGAAGACTCCGGGCGGGTGGGTTCTGGGCGGATGGGCGCTGGGTGGGCATCCGCGGGCACCAGCAGTGCGACGGACGGCGCGTCGTCGACCCGGCGCACGGTCACGAGCCCTGCGCGCTTTGCCTTGCGCAGCACGAGCGCCGAGTAGGCCGCCAGAATCACAACGGTGGTGAGAATCGCCACCGGGCTGCCGCCCTTGCCGTTCAGGTCGGTGAGGGAAAACGCGCCCAGAATAAATAGCGCCGTGTTATTAATCACGTGGGCGACAATGGCCGCCTCCAGCCCACCGGTGCGGTAGCTGAGCCAGCCGGCGACAATGGCGAAGAGGGCGACATCCGCCAAGCCCCACAGGTCGTAGTCGTGACCGATCGCAAACAGCGGAACCGGCAGCAGGATTGCCCAGGCCGGATGCTTCAGCCAGCCGCCCACCGCCTGCCCGAGGTAGCCCCGAAAAACAAACTCTTCGGCCGCCGCCTGCAACGGGGTGAGCATAATCGCGAAGATGACCAGCGCCCAGGTGGTGGAGGTGATCTTTGGAGCGAGCGGTGCCGCGCCGCCGAGCGGATCGACCACAAGGAAGGAGATCGCAAAGACCACGGCGTAGACGGCGAGCGCCGGCAAGATCAGGCTACGTAGCCACCCCCAGCGCAACCGTCCAGCCACCGACGACAGCAGCCCGAGCGGTCGGGGGCCCATGATCACGCGCGCCAAAATGATCGCCGGAAGCAGAAGGGCAACCGACCCGATGGTAAACAAGAAGGTGAGGGGATCGGCGAGGTCTATCGCCCGCGTGGTCAACCGGGTGAAAAATTGGCCAAACACCGTGGGCAGCGCGAAGGAGGCGATAAACAGGGCAACCACAAACACGGTAGACAACAGAAGGTAGAAACCCCCGGCAATGAGCCCGGTGAGCAGTGCCTTGTACCAGGTGTAGCGGGGAGCCGAACGGGCGAGGCGGTGATAGGCGTAGTCCACCATTCAAGCCTAGACACCGATTCCGCCGGTTAGGCACACGCGGGCAATCTGTGCCGGCTAGATGTAGATCGCCGGGTCTAGGTAGTAGTTGGCGGCATCCATCGAAACGATCGTGGCCGGGATGCCAACGAGCAGCGAACGGGCCGGGGCATCCCGCACCACCACCGCCCGAGCCCCCACCACGCTGCCATCACCGATGCTCACCGCGCCCAAAACTGTGGCGCCAGCTCCGATCGTTACCGAGTTGCCAATAGTCGGATGCCGCCGACCGGGGTTAGAGCTGCGACCACCGAGCGTGACCCCGTGGTAAACCATCACGTCGTCACCGATTACGGCCGTCTCCCCGATTACTACCCCCATGCCGTGGTCGATAAAGAAACGTCGCCCAATCGTGGCGCCGGGATGAATTTCCACTCCGGTGAGAAACCGGGCAAATTGCGAGAGCATGCGGGCCGCCAAAAACGCCTGCGCCAGCCACAGACGATGCGTGAGCCGAAACAGCCAGACCGCGTGCATCCCGGAATAAACCAACACAATCTCGGTGCTGCTTCGGGCTGCCGGATCCCGGTCACGGGCGGTGCGCACATCCTCCCGAAGGCGGGACAGCACGCTCACCTCAGTCTTGGAGGTGCTCGAACAGCACGCTGGAGAGGTAGCGCTCGCCGGTGTCGCAGATGATCGCGACGATGGTTTTGCCGGCGTTTTCGGGGCGCAGCCCGAGCTGAATGGCCGCCCAAATGATGGCGCCGGAAGAAATCCCGGTGAAAATACCCTCCTCGGTGGCAAGGCGGCGGGCGTATTCGAGGGAATCTTCGAGGGTGACGTCGATGATCTCGTCGTAGGCGGCGGTGTCGAGGACCCCGGGAATGAAGTTGGCGCCGATGCCCTGAATCTTGTGCGGGCCGGCAGTTCCCTGAGTGAGCAGCGGCGAATCAATCGGCTCTACACCGACAATCTGCACCCCGGGCTTTCGCGCTTTGAGTACCTGGCCCACGCCGGTGACGGTTCCGCCTGTGCCGATACCGGCCACGAAAATGTCGACTTCGCCGTCGGTGTCGTTCCAGACCTCCTCAGCGGTGGTGTCGCGGTGCACCCTCGGATTTGCCGGGTTATCGAACTGGTTGGCCCAAATGGCGTTGGGGGTCTCGGCCACAATTTGCTTGGCCTTCTCGACCGCGCCGCGCATTCCTTCAGAACCGGGGGTCAGCACGATCTCGGCACCGTAGGCGCGCAACACCACTCGCCGCTCTTTGCTCATGGTTTCGGGCATCGTCATGATCACCTTGTAGCCGCGGGCCGCTCCCGCCATGGCCAGCGCGATGCCGGTATTACCGCTGGTTCCCTCAACGATGGTGCCGCCGGGCTTCAGCTCGCCGCTCTTCTCTGCGGCATCGATGATGGCCACACCAAGGCGGTCTTTCACGCTGGAGGAGGGGTTGTAGAACTCGAGTTTGGCGAGGACCGTGGCGTTGAGGCCTTCGGTAACCCGGTTCAGTCGCACCAGCGGGGTGTTGCCCACGAGTTCGGTGATGTTCGAATAGACGCGTCCGGCCATGGTGTGCTGCTCTCGTTTAGTTCAAGATGACTTGGTTTACCTTAGTGATCAGCCTCATCAGCCGCCGAATTATTCCGGTATCGGATGCCGGTTGCCGAGAGTTAACCGCCGAAAGGCGCCCACCCCGTGAGGTGAACGCCTTTCAAACGGTAAAAGTTACAGGGCGGCGAGTTCTTCGAGCACCACGTCACCCGGGCGGGCCGGGGCGTAGGACGCGTTGATCTCGGCGCGGTCGAGCAGCTCGTCCATGCGACGCTTGCGCGACTTGGAGACGAGGGTAACGACCGTTCCGACCTTGCCGGCGCGGCCCGTGCGGCCCGAGCGGTGCAGGTAGGTCTTGTACTCATCCGGTGCGTCGGCCTGAATCACCAGGCTGATGTCGTCGATGTGGATACCGCGAGCCGCGACATCAGTGGCAACCATCACGTTCACCCGACCGCTGGTGAGCAACTGCAGGTTGCGGGTACGGCGCGACTGGTTGAGGTCTCCGTGGAGGCTGGTGGCGGGCACGCCCGCATCCTCCAGCTGGTCGGCAAGTTCCTCAGCGAACGCGCGGGTGCGCGCGAAGATGAGGGTCTTGCCGGAACCGGCGGCGAGCTGCTCGATGATCGCACGCTTGTCGCGCTGTTCGATCAAGAGCACGCGGTGGTCGATGGTGGAAGACGCCTGGTCTTCACCGGCGACCTCGTGCACGGCCGGGTCGACCAGGAACTGCTTGACGAGGGAGGCGACTCCCTTATCGAGGGTGGCCGAGAAGAGCAGCTTCTGGCCGCCCTTTTTGGTCTCCTGCAGAATGCGCTGAACGGGCTCAAGGAACCCGAGGTCGCACATGTGGTCGGCCTCATCCAGAACCGTCACGACAACTTCGGATAGGTCAAGGCGACCCTGCTCGATGAGGTCTTCCACGCGGCCCGGGGTGGCGATCACGATGTCAACACCGCGCTGCAGGGTGGAAACCTGCTTGAACTGCGGTACGCCGCCGACGATCGTGGTGGTGAACAGGCCAACGCTGCGAGCGATGGGCTGAACCGTGCGGTCGATCTGCATGGCCAGCTCGCGGGTCGGAGCCAGGATGAGCGCGCGCGGCTTGCGGCCGGGCTTGCGACCGGCGCCGCCGTTGTTCTCCATCAGACGCTCCACGAGGGGTGCGCCGAAGGCGATGGTCTTCCCGGAACCGGTCTTGCCGCGGCCGAGAACATCCTTGCCGGCGAGAACGTCGGGGATGGTCGCTGCCTGAATCGGGAACGGGGTCTCGGCACCCATGGTGGCGAGCTGGCGGGCAATGTTGTCGCCCAGACCGAGGTCGCGGAAGGTCTTGCCGACTACCTCGCCGGCGGTGATGATTTTGGCTTCGAGGCGCTCGAGAACCACGTCTTCCTGCGGGCCACCGTTGCCGGCTGCGTCGCGGCTCGGGTAGAGGTCGCTCTGGCGGCGCACGGGGCGGTCGTCGGAGTTGCTGCGGGCGGGACGGTCTTCCCAGGAACGCTGCGGGCGGTCGCTCGCGGTGCGGTCGGGGCGATCGCCGTACTGCGGGCGCTGGGCGCGGTCAGAATTGTAGGCGGGGCGGTCAACACGCTCGGAACGCTCGGCGCGCTCCGGGCGGTCGCCGTAGCCGGGGCGTGCCGGACGATCGCTGTTGTAAGCCGGACGCGCGGGGCGATCGGAGTACGAGGCACGATCGGAGCTGCGCGGGGCGCGGTCGTTCGTGACCGGGCGGTCGCCGTAGGCCGGACGCGCGGGGCGGTCGGCGTTGTAGGCCGGACGCGCGGGGCGGTCACCGTAGGAGGGACGGTCGCTCGAGGAACGGTCGGCGTTGTAGGCCGGACGCGCGGGGCGGTCACCGTAGGAGGGACGGTCGCTCGAGGAACGGTCGGGGCGATCGCCGTAGGACGGGCGGGCCGGGCGATCGCCGTAGCTCGGGCGGTCGCTGCTACCGGAGGAACGCTGCGGGCGATCGCTCGAGGAGCGATCCGGGCGGTCGCCGTACGACGGGCGGGCCGGGCGGTCACTGTTATAAGACGGACGTGCCGGGCGGTCGCCGTAGCTCGGGCGGTCGCTGCCACCGGAGGAACGCTGCGGGCGATCCCCGTAGGAGGGGCGCTCGGTGCTGCGCGGGGCGCGGTCGTTCGTTGCCGGGCGGTCACCGTACGAGGGGCGCGCGGGGCGGTCGCCGTAGCTCGGGCGGTCGCCCGAAGAGTTGGGGCGGTCGTTGTAGGCCGGGCGCTCGCGCGGTGCCCATTCGGGACGACGGCTCGCGGAGGCGCCACCGGAGGGGCGGTCGCCGGTGCGAGCGGAGCGGTCATCCGCGCTCCAACGCTTTTTGGCGGGGGCGGCATCCGCACTCTGGCCGCGGTGTCCGGCGTTGCGGCTGCCGCCGGGTGCCGAGGCGCGTCCTTCAAACTTGTTGGTGTTGGGCTTCTTGTATTCAGGCATGGTGATTTTTCTGGGTTGTTGTCTTTGCATGGCAACGCAGAGCCCAAATTAGGCCCGCCCTACTAGAACCCGCGCAGTAGCGATCGCGAAGCGCGCGATCGACCAGCCAAACGCTCACGGAGCGCGCAGCTGACCAGAACCGATTGGGGCCGTTTCACATACAGTGTGAATTTCTCATTCGGGCGGCGTCCATTCCGCGCGTATATGAGGTACCGGCCCAACTGACTTACAAACCCATCCGCACAATCGCGGTGCCAAGAGCCGACTGGGCTACATTACCGGATCGACGCCACCGATGCGCGGATTTTGCACAATTGCCTGAGAACCTGTTGTTGATCGCGAAAATTGTCGGTCAACACGGCGTTCCTTGGCACCCTCCACGAGGTAATACAGCACCGGCAGCACCACGAGGGTGAGGATCGTGGATGACACCAGCCCACCGATCACGATGATCGCCAGTGGTTGCGAGATGAAACCGCCGGTACCGGTGAGCCCGATCGCGAGCGGGAGGAGGGCAAAAATGGTGGCCGCGGCCGTCATCAAAATCGGGCGAAGCCTGCGGCTGGCGCCCTGCAAGATGGCATCGCCTACCTTCAATCCACGGGATCGGTATTGGTTAATCAGGTCAACCAGAACAATGGCATTGGTCACCACAATTCCAATGAGCATCAACACCCCAATAAGCGAGGGGACCCCCAGCGGGATGCCCGAAAGCACCTGTAGCAGAATGGCCCCGGTGGCGGCAAACGGCACCGAAATCAGCAAGATCAGCGGCTGGCGCAGGCTCTTGAAGGTGGCCACCATGACCACGTAGACGATGAGGATTGCCACCAGCAGCGCAAGACCGAGTTGCTGAAAGGCGTCGCCCTGTTGCGCGGTGACCCCACCGATGGTGGCCGTAGCACCGGCCGGGAGGGTCGCGCCAGCCAGCGCGGTCGTGACCGCCGCCGAAGCGGTGCCGACGTCGTTGCTTCTCGGCGTGACGGTTACGGTCGCGGCCCGCAACCCCTTGATGGTGGTGATACTCGCCGGGCCGTTGGTCTGCTCGACCGTGGCCAGGTCACTGAGTTTGAGTGGGCCGGTCGCGGTGGGAATGGCGAAGTCGCGCAGTGCCTGAACCGTGAGCGGAGCATCCGCATTGTTGATGTAAATCGACAGCGTTTTCTCGTTGATGACCACCGAGCCAACGGCCGAGGGCAGAAGGCTCTGCGCCACGATGCCGCCGACCGCGACCTCGCTGAGGCCGGATTGCGCGGCCTTGGTGCGGTCAACCGTGACAGCGATAAACGGCTGAGCGGCTGACAGGTCGCTGCCGGCCTGCGCCGTTACCGACAGGTTTTTGACCGCCGCCAGCACCGAGCGTGCCGCCCTCGTGAGATCGGCTTCGCGATTGGCGGTGATGTTGATGGAGATGTCGGATGACGCAAACGCGGAACCGGCGCTCGCGAGCGAGACGTCCCCCACTCCGCTCAATTTCTTGACCGCGGCCCGTACCCGTTCCTGCAGAGCACTCTGATCCACGGCGGGATCCGTGGTGATCGAAAACGACACGCTGCCGTTGCTCAAAAATGCCTGCCGGAGCGAGCTGCCGCTCTGCCCGATGGAGGTCTGAACAACTTTAACGCCCCGCAGACCGATCAGCGTCTTTTCGACCGTGGTCGCCGCGGTGTCGAGGGTGGCGAGGCTCGCCCCGAGCGGCAATTTCTGGGTGACGGTGAGGGTGTTCTGACCGCTATCGCCGATGAAGTTGGTTTTCAGGCTTGGAATGAGCGCTCCGGTCCCGACAAGGATCAACAGCGCAACCCCGATAGTTGCCAGTGGTCGGGCGAGGGTGAACCGCAGCACGGGAAGGTAGCTGCGCTGCAACCTCGTCGGTGGGGTGTTGGCGTCACGTTCGTTGACGCCCGCGACAGCGGCGCTGGGGATCACGCCACTTGGAATCGCGGCATCCACTGCGCCGGAATGTTTGCGCGCTTTCGGCGAACGCAAGAACCAGTAGGCCAATACGGGCACGATCGTGAGTGCCACGAACAGGGAGGCGGCGAGCGCAATGGTGACCGTGAGCGCGAAGGGGCGAAACAACTCGCCGGTGATATCGCCCACGAGGGTCAGCGGCAAAAACACGGCAACCGTGGTGACGGTCGAGGCGGTTATCGCCGACGCCACCTCTTTAACCCCGGAGGAGATGGCCGAGAGTCTGTCCTCACCGAAGGAGAGGTGTCGTTTGATGTTCTCGATCACCACGATCGAGTCGTCGACCACCCGCCCGATGGCGATCGTGAGCGCCCCAAGCGTGATGATATTGAGCGTATAACCGGATGCCAGCATGCCGATGAAGGTGATCAGCACCGACACCGGAATGGAGATGGCCGTCACCAGGGTCGACCGGATCGAGAGCAGGAAGATCAAAATAACGATCACGGCAAAGAGCAAACCGAGCGCGCCCTCGGTGGCCAGACTGTCGATTGACTGCTGGATAAACGGTGCCTGATCAAACACCACCGTGAATTTGGTGTTCTGCCCGAGATCTTTTTCGAGGCTCGGGATGAGCGCGTTGACCTCTTTCGACACCGATACCGTGTTGCCGTCGGGGGTTTTGGTTACCGCCACCGTGAGCGATGGCTTGCCGTTCACCCGCGAGATTCCGGTGATCGGGTCGCTCGCAACGACAACGGTTGCAACCTCCGCAATCGTCACAACCGTGCCCGGGGTCGCCGACTTCGCGCCCACCAGAGGCAGCGTGCCGATCGCGTCGGCCGAAGTCAACCGCGCCCCGGATTGAATAGTGAGGGTGTTGCCGCCCTCGGTGATTGACCCGGTCGGTAGCAGCGAGCCGTTGGCGTCGAGGGCGTCGCGAATATTTTTGTTGCTGATGCCGGCCGCGCGTAGCTTGGCGACGTCCGGGGTAATGGAGACACGCTGTTTGGTCGTGCCGAGCAGGTCGGCGGCACGCACGCCGTCGAGTTGCAGTAGATCGTTGATCGTGCGGTTCTGCAGCAAGAGGGAGAGGTCATCGGCACTGCGGTTGCTCGTCACGGCGATTTGCACCACCGGCAGATCATCGATGCTGCCGGTAATGACCTGTGGGTCCACTCCCGACGGCAACGTCGACTTGATGCGGTTGATCGCCAGGGTCACCTTTTGTTCGGCGGTGGCCAAATCGGTGCCGAAATTGAAGGATGCCGACACCGACGACAGATTTGTGCTGGAGGTGGCGGTGGTGTCTTTGATTCCCGGCACGGCCTGAATGGCCTGCTCGATCTTGCCGCTCACATCGGTGTCGACCACCTCCGGCGCCGCACCCGGATAGTTGGTGATCACCACCAGCCGTGGAAAGGTGACCGAGGGAATTAGTTCCTGTTTGAGTGAGGTGAGGGCAATCGAGCCGAAGATGGCGACCACGATCGTCACGAGCGCGATCAATGCTCGGTTGCGCAGGCTGAAGACGGAGAGAAAGTGCACGGCTGGAGGAGCTTTCTGTCGAGAAAATGTCACGGGTGTCAGCGCCGATTTTTTTCGCCGCCCAGCACGACCCTGTACCCGGATGCCAGTGTGCCACCGGGTACTGGGAGGTGGGTCTCGGTTTCCGCAGCGGGCGCTCCGGGGGTGCCGTGATGGGTGCGGGGCGCTCAGGGGTGCGGCGTCGCCTCACGGGCACCATGCGATGCGGGCTCAAGCTGAAAAGTGGAGTGCTCCACACTGATATCGAAGTGGGTCGCGACACAGCTCTGGAGCAGCCCCAGGATCTCGGTGGAGTGGCCATCCCGAAAGCACTCGTCATCGATAACGACGTGGGCGGTGAGCACCGGCAGGTGGGTCGCAATTTGGCTGGCGTGCAGGTCGTGCACTGCCCGCACGTGCGCCAGTTCCAAAATGTGTTCGCGCACCGAGTCGAGGTCGAGCCCCATCGGGGTCGATTCCAGCAGTACGTCCACCGTCTCGCGCAGCAGCTTTACCGCCCGCGGGATGATCAGGGCACCGATCAACAGTGCGGCTATGGCGTCTGCGCGCGTGAACCCGGTGAGTGCGATCACGATCGCGGCGATGATGACCCCCACCGATCCGAGGGCGTCGTTTACCACCTCAAGAAAAGCTGCCCGCATGTTGAAGTTGGTGGCCCGGTCGGAGGCGAGCACGAGAATCGAGGCAATGTTTCCGGCGAGCCCGATCGCTCCGAAAATCAATAGTTGGGTGGAGACAATCTCCGGCGGAGAAATAAGCCGCTGCACGCCTTCGATCACCACGAACAACCCGACGGCAAGAAGCACCGCAGCTTGGGCGGTGGCCGCGAGGATCTCGGCTCGTTGGTAGCCCCAAGTTCGGCGAGCGGTGGCCGCGCGGGTCATCAGGGAGGACGCCAACAGCGCTACCAGCAGCCCGCCGGCATCCGTCAGCATGTGGGCGGCATCCACCAGGAGTGCAAGGCCCCCGGTGAGCACCGCGCCGATCACTTCGGCGACCAGCACCGACGCGGTGATGCCGAACGCGATCATGAGCCGCCGGCGGGGATTCACGCCAGCCGCCGCATGGGAGTGCCCGTGATCACTCATGAGCCGCCCGCTCCCCGGTCAGTTCTGCAACCGAAACCGTGCACGCCTCGCCCTTGTAGGCCTCAATTCCCTCGCGGATCGCGAAGACGGCGATCACGAGTGCGGCTACCGAGTCAGCCCATGCCCAGCCGAGCACGCTGTTCAGCAGTAGCCCGGCAAGTACCGCCGCCGACAGGTAGCTGCAGATCAGCGTCTGCTTCGAATCGGCGACCGCGGAGGTGGAACCAAGCGCGCGTCCGGCCCGGCGTTCGATGAGCGAGATGGCCGGCATCACCACGAGGCTGAGAGCGGCGAGCCCGATGCCCACCGGGCTGTGCTGCGGTTCGCGAAGGCCGGTAAGCGACACGAATGCGCCCACGATCACGGACGCGGCGAGCGCAAAAAATGACACCGCGATGATTCGGAGGGCAGCACGTTCCCGCTTTTCCGGATCCGGTGCGGCGAATTGCCAGGCCACCGCAGCCGCCGACAGAACCTCAACCACCGAGTCAAGCCCGAAACCCACGAGCGCTGCGGATGACGCCACCGTTCCCGCACTGATTGCGACCGCCGCCTCGATCAGGTTGTACACAATCGTGAAGGCCACGACCAGACGGATGCGGCGTTGCAACAACAGCCGGCGCGAGGACGCGAGCGTTGCCACCGGAATCGTCTGGCCATCGCTCGCGAGATGGCGGCCCACGCCGTCCGCGCTCACGAAGTGACCCCTCAACAGCACGACAATCCGCAGTTTTCGTCCGAGCACGGCTCGCACTCCTCGACCGCAAGCACGACATCCACGAGCGACACCAACGCCAGCGCGAGACGGGGATCGGCGATTTCATAGCGGGTCTGCCGACCTTCCGGGGTGGCGACGACGATTCCGCAGCCGCGAAGACACGACAGGTGGTTGGACACGTTGGAGCGCGTGAGCTTCAGCTCGTGGGCCAGCTCGGCGGGGTAGCAGGCGCCATCAATCAATCGCAGCAGGATGCTAGATCGAGTGGGATCTGCCATCGCTCGGCCCAGCCGGTTGACTGCGTCGAGTCGGGGCGTGACGGTAAGCATAATTTCTATTATACAGCAACGGCTGTACAGTGCCCCGATTTTGCTCTTCTCCCGCCGCCAGCTTTGATGAGGCTATGACGCCTTTGTTTGTTCGCCGCATCGCCCAGCTCTTGAGCGGCCTCGTTCTCTACGGTCTCGGCATCTCGATGATGATTCGGGGGGCCGTCGGCGTCTCGCCGTGGGATGTACTGGGTCAGGGCGTCGCCCGCCAAACCGGTCTCGATTTCGGGCTGGTCACCGTTCTGGTCGGCGCGGCGGTACTGCTGCTCTGGATTCCGATCCGGCAGAAACCGGGCATCGGCACCCTGCTCAACGTGCTTTTGGTGGGGCCGAGCGCCACCATCGGGCTCGGTTTTATTGAGGCTCCGCCGGAACTGTGGGAACGAATTCTGATGTTCGCGGGCGGCCTACTGGTGGTGGCCCTGGCTACCGGCCTCTACATTGGGGCCCGCTTCGGACCCGGCCCGCGCGACGGGCTGATGACCGGAATTCACCGCCGCTGGGGCTGGCCAATCTGGATTGTCCGCACCGCAATTGAGGTGACGGTGCTCGCCATCGGCTGGTTCCTCGGCGGAAATGTGGGACTCGGCACCCTAGCGTTCGCGCTGTTCATCGGCCCACTGGTGGGCAAGACCGTGCCCTGGCTGCGGGTTCCCGAAGCGCCGAAAGTCACTCTGCCCTAGCCCAAATCCAGTCAATTTTAACCTGCCACCCAGCCTCGGGCGGCTCCTAAATAGCGCTTAAAAACCGCTAGGAAACCTCACGGCACCGGTGTAGCGTGGCCCCTCGTGACTACCGAAGCCCGGTCGCCAAAACGGTGGCTCATTGGTGACCCCCTCCCCTCCGAAAAGCTCGAGGGACAACTCCTCCCCAAGCACCTAGCCCTGCCAATCTTTGCCAGCGACCCGCTCTCCTCGGTGGCCTACGCGCCCCAAGAGCTGATCCTGATCCTCGCCCTCGGCGGCCTCGCGTTTCTCAGCTTCACCCCGTGGATCGCCGCCGCCGTCGTGCTGCTTTTGGTGGTGGTGGTCGCCTCCTATCGCCAACTCATCAAGGCATATCCCTCCGGCGGCGGCGATTACGAGGTCGCACACAAGAACCTCGGCGAGCGGGCCGGGCTGGTCGTGGCTTCCGCCCTGCTGGTCGACTACGTACTCACCGTGACGGTGTCGGTGGCGAGCGGAGTCGACAACATCATTTCGGCTTTCCCCGAACTCAATGAATTGCGGGTAGAACTTGCCGTGGGCTTCGTGATTCTGCTGGCAGCTATCAACCTGCGTGGGGTTGCCGAGTCGAGCAAGGCGTTTGCGTTACCCACCTACCTGTTTATCGGCAGCATTGCGGTGATGATCGTTACCGGGCTCGTGCGCGCAGCCCTGGGAGACACCCCGGTGGCGGCATCCGCTGCCTACACAATTGAGGGAGAGAGCTTTAGCCAGGCGGCCTTCGTGCTGCTTTTACTGAGGGCCTTTGCCAGCGGATGCAGTGCCCTCACCGGTGTCGAAGCCATCGCCAATGGCGTGCCCGCTTTTCGCCAGCCTAAGATCGCCAACGCGCAGCGCACCCTCGTGCTGATGGGTTCGATAGCCATCGTGCTCTTCATCGGGGTGATCACGCTCACCCTGCTCACCTCGGTGCGCTACGCCGAAAACCCGTGCAACCTCATCGGCTTCAACGATTGCGCCAACAACCCACAGCGCAGCGTGATCTCTCAACTGGCCGCGGCGGTCTTCGGCGGCGACACCACCATCATGTTTTTCGTTGTACAGGGCGCGACCGCCGCCGTCCTGCTGCTCGCCGCGAACACAGCGTTCAACGGCTTTCCGCTGCTCGGCTCGGTACTTGCCCGCGACAGTTACGCCCCCAAATCGCTGTCCACTCGCGGCGACCGTCTGGTCTACTCCAACGGCGTTATTGTTTTGGGGCTTGCCGCCATTGTGCTCTTGGTTGCCTACCGCGCCAACCTCACCCAGCTCATCCAGCTCTACATCATCGGTGTCTTCGTGAGCTTTACCCTCGGTCAAACCGGGATGGTCGTGCATTGGACCAAAATCTTGCGCCGAGATCGCAAAACCAGGAACGGGGGGCGCAGCGGCAACAATTCCGGAGGTCGGGGCGGGACACGGGGCTCGCGCGGCGGCGGATCTGCCACCGGGCTGAAGCGCGCCACCGTCATCCGCAGCCGACTGATCAACGCCGTCGGCGCGATCATGACCGGCTCCGTGCTGGTGGTGGTGACCATCACCAAATTCACCCACGGCGCCTGGCTGGTGTTCGCGATCATGCCGCTGCTCTACCTGCTCATGCTGCGGGTCAATCGCTACTACCGCGGCGTCGAGCGCGACATCACAGTAGACAACACCACGACCTTCGGCGCGGCAGGCGATCACGCCATAGTTTTAGTGGGACGGATGCAGAAGCCCACCCTCAAAGCGCTCGACTACGCCATCGCCGCCCGGCAC
>JACMPQ010000087.1 GCA_014377425.1 Microbacteriaceae bacterium
CGGAAACACAGCGACCTGAGCGCCCACAGCGCCGAGACTCTCGCATTTATCTCCGCGAAACTCAACGACCGACCACGAAAACGGCTCAACTGGCAAAGCCCCGCCCAACACTTCCCCGCCGAGCTAAGATCGCTCCCGCAAGCCAGTGTTGCGACGACCGCTTGAATTCACCGTTGAGAGATTTCGCTCCATGCGGCGCCGAGAGCAGAATTGATTAGGGATCACTACGTCTACTTCGTAGTAGTCACAATGCGCCGGGAGCATCCGATGCGGTGATGTCGGCTCCCAGTAGCGGTTCAGCCACGCGAGGCGCTAATCGATAGCGCGAGGAGTTGGTGAGGCACTCTTTGATCTCGTCGCGCAGGATGAGCCAGCGGGTGCCGATTCGGTAGGCCGGTAACTCCCCGGCGAGCAGGTAGTCGTACACGGTTTTCTGCGTCACCCCGAGTATGTCGGCGAGTTTGGCCACGCTGAGGTGGGCATCGTAGGGGGAGAAAAGGTCATCTAGTTGTTGAGACATGGGGCTCCAGGGCAGTGCTGAGGCGACACCCCACAATGAGGCTGTCTGCTGGAAGGGTCGGGCAAGAGACCGCTCAATCAAAGCGAATCCACCCAAGGGCACAGCAGCCGTTTCGGCAGCGGTCGACGTCGTACCCTTGAACAAATTGGGCCGACGGCCCGTTCCCGCCCGGCAGCTGGGCGCTGCCGAGCGGGAAAGGCGGGCCTAGCGGATCAGGCGCCGGGGAGTGCTTCGCTCTAGTTGTCCTCGCGCGGCTTATTGCTCGATTTGTTGCGGTTTGCAAGTCGGCTGGGTAGCGCAGCGGCGGCCGCATCGTTAATTGAAGCGCCGGTGTCATTGCCAGCGCCAGCGCGACCAACTGCGCCAGCGTCAACGACACCAGTGCGAGCGGCGGCACTAAGGGCTGCGGCGACGGCGGCATCGATCACGTCTTGGCGGCGCTGGAGCACCTTGGCGCGGCGACGGCGACGGTAAAAGACCAGGTACACAATGGTGAGCGCGATCAGCAGCAGCGTGCCGCCGATGACAATCAGTACGAACGGGGTGACCACCAGCACGGTCTTCTTCAAGACGATTTGGGCGTTGCTTGATTGCGATTGCGGGTACATCAAGGTGGCGGTGGCAGTGTGCACGCCGAAGCCCCAGGGTGCCTTCCACGACACGCTCACATCGCGGTAGAGCCCGGCAGGCAAGAGCAGTGGGTCGTTGCGTTTGTTGGCGGGGCTGAGCGGAGCGAACCCGGTGATGGCGTCTTCGCTGGTGAACTGCAGTGCCGACTTGCCCACGCTTTTAGCGCGCAATTCGATGCTGGGGTGGTCGCTGAAGATAATCCACGGGGTGTCGTCGTGCCAGGCGGCGATCAGTTTGCGGTCGCGCGAGCCGGGCACGTCCAACGCAATCAGGCCGGCGATCTCGTTGACCACGCGCACGCTGCTGCCGGTGGCGGCCGGGGTCACCAAGAAGCCGAGCACATACACATCGGGAATCAGGCTGGCCGGAATCGCCACCTTCACGGCAACCTCCGTATAGCCGTTGGCCGGCACGGAGGCATTGGTGGTGCTGAGGGTAATTTGCCCGGCAAAGCGCGGGTCTTCTTTGCTGCTGAAGCCGCTCACCCCGTTGTTTTCGAGTTTCACGGTGGCCGGCACGATCGTAACGTCGATCGGTGTCGCGGCGGTGTTGCCGATGCGCAGCCAGGTTTCGACCACGGTTCCGGGTTGGGCGGGCAGGGTGCCGGCCGGGGTGGAGACCACGAGTCCGGCGGCGGGTGCGACCGGGGCACCCGGTGTCGTGGGAGTGCCTGGCGTGACGGAGTCGCCTGGGGTTGTGGGTGCTCCGCTTGAGCTCGGGGTGGGCGGTGTCGGTGACGTCGCGGCTAGGGCAGGGGAAACCCCGACCAGCGCGAGGGCGGTGACCAGCACTACGAAGAGCGATTTTTTGGCAAGGCCAGGCATAGCTGTGACTCCAGACAGGTGATGAAAATGGGCGCCGGAATTTGTCCGCCGGATGCAGGACTCACGCGACGTGCTGTCACGGTGGCGGCGGTGTGACGGTGGTCGGTGCGGGAGGTGAGCGCTATGGGGCACGCAACTCACCTGAGCGTCGATTACTGGTCAGTGCGATTACCGATCAGTGACCCACAAAAGTGAGGTAGCCTCAGAAAATCCCCCCGGTTTGCTCACCGTAGCCAAAAGCTGAACTTGTGTCAATAACCACCTGATACGCCGCATTGGGGCGTGAGGGGCCGCCGTCGACATGCCCCTAAAGACGGGGCTGCGACTCGATATCGCCGGCAAGTCCGGACTACCACCCTCGAAGTGGGTGCAATCAAAGTGAAGTTTAATCATTTTCTGGCTGCTAGTGTCCTGATAACAGCAAAAACGCACAAAGCCAGCAGGCTTCTAGCTCGGCTAGGAGGGCCGGATGCGTCCGGTGTCGATTGGATGTTGTGACGTATTTTAGCGTCTCCGATTGATTCAAAAGCTGAGCACAAATCATGGTGCCGAGTGTGATCGCCACACAGCGTCTGGGGGCACACCCCACACGCTCCACAGCCACGCCCACGACCCTGACGATCCACGCTCTCGCCGCGCCTATCCCTGAATTTTTTCGGCGATTCCGGCAACGACAGCATCGAAAGTCACGACAGCACACGCTGCCGTTGAGCTAGATGGAGCGCGAACAAACCGCCACAACCACCGTGCAACACCACATCAAGGGGAAATTCTTTTGCGTACACAATCTGAAACTTCAACCGCCCGCCGTATCTTCGGGCGCCCGCTCGCCGCAGCCACCATCGTCTGCCTCGCGGCGACCATGGCCGTCGGCATCGGCGCATCATCCGCTTCCGCCGCACCGCTGACCAACACGGCCTCGACACTCAGCAACAACCAAGCCGGAGCGACCGGTGTTACGTACACCCAGCAGATGACCACCGCGACGACGGCTGTCATAGGTTCAGTCAGATTAGCTATAGCCCCCGTTAATGCCGCTGGTCTCGGTTTGGGTAATGTTTACGGACTAGGGCCCGGTACCGTCTCCTACGTCGGCGGCTGGCTTACCTACACGTTGACAACACCCGTGTCGATAGCAGCAGGAACACCTGTCTACGTCGAGTACACGGGGATCACTAACGGCGGTTCCTCCACCTGGGGTCCTTCTTTTCAAACCTTAGACAACGCCACAACCCCCGTCGTCGTCGATGGCGGGGGTTCAGGTACGGGTGCCATCGTCATTTCTGGCACTAACACGGCCGTGACCGTGCAGGTAGCGAAGTCGCTAACCTTCACTAACGACACCCCGGCGTACACGCTTTTGATGGATCCGTCGCTCCCGGCTCTGTCGGACCTGTCGAAAACGGTCAACCTCACGGTGAAGACCAACGCCGGCCAAGGCTACTCCCTCACTATGAAGAACACCGGGCTCAAGACCGCCGGTACCGGCGCGTCGCTCTACACGATCCCGAACACGGCAACTGCCGGTGTGACCCCCGCCGGGTTCCTCGCCAATACCTTCGGTGTTAGCGCAGCACTCACTTCCGCCGGTAACTCGATCGCTGGGCTTGCTCCGGCCGGTCTCGCCACCGCCGGTAACCTGATCGGTTTCACCTCTGCCGGCGCCACTCTGGTAAACGCCACGAAGCCGACCGGAAACACCGCCGACACGATCGCGCTCACCAACCGGGTGAAGATTGACTACACCACCCCGGCCGGCACCTACGCCGACACCATCACCTATACCGCCACCCCCGCCTACTAGGTAACGCCCGGGGGCATCCCGCTCCGGCCGGCATGCCCCCACCACACCCGCATCGCCCCCACTTCTTCTTCTTCTTCTTCTTCTTCCCGGTTCGCTTTATCGGGCATCGACGTGGGTTATGACCTCATGCATCCTCGTCATTTTTCATGCATTCACGGTTCGGGGAAACTACTTATGCTGCTTCGCGTTGACGCACCACCGGCACAGCGACTTCTCGAACGCACTCTTGCTTCGGCCGCCATCTTGGTGGTGGCCCTCACCGTCGTAATCGGCGGGAAAGCTGGCACCGCGCAGGCGGCCGGGCTTTCGAACGCGTCGCTGGGGATGAGCACGAACCAGAGCGGGGCCACCAATGTGACCTACACGGCCCAGTTCACGACCGCGTCAACGGCGGTAATCAGCCGGTTCACCTTCGACCACAACACCCCGCAACCCGCGCTCGGTATCGGCACCGCCTACGGGCTCGGAGCAGGAACGATCAGCGACACGGCCGGTACAATTTCCTACACCCTGAACGCCCCGACCGTCGTTGCCGCCAACACTCCCGTGTATCTCGAATTCACCGGAATGGTCAACGGCACCGACCCACAGACCGTTACCTTCACCACTTGGATGGGAGCCACCCCGCCCGTGGTCGTTGATACCGTCGGGAGCATTCCGCTAGTCACCGGCAGTAGCGACACAACGGTCACGGTGCAGGTGGGACGCACGCTCGCTTTCACCAGCGACACCCCCGCCTACACGCTTCTGATGGATCCGTCGCTGCCGGCGCTGGCGGATGTGTCAAAAACGGTGAACTTGACGATTAGAACCAACACCGGTGAGGGTTATGCCGTGTCGATGAAAAATATTGGGCTGAAGACCTCCGGGTTCGGGGCCGCCAGCCACAGCATTCTCGCCTCGGGTAACTCCAGTGTCGGCGCGTTCGCGGCCACCGCGAACCGGTTCGGGGTGCACGCCACCGCCACGACCACCAAATCGCGGGCGGCGCTCAACGCCGCCTACGCCGGAGCGAATATTTCCGGATACTCCCCCGCCGGGGCGACGGTCATGACCGCCACCGAGGCCACCGGCAACACGGCAGACACCATCGCACTCACCAACCGGGTAAAAATCGACTACTCCACCCCCGCCGGCACCTATACCGACACCATCACCTACACAGCAAGCCCCGCGTACTAAAGCTCGCCCGCCCGTGTTCCTGGCACCACCCATTACGTTGCCTTCCACCGCGCATCTTCGCTTGCCCGAGCTGCGGCGTGCCGCACCCAGTATTTTCCGACCGTTTCGCCCGTTATCTTGCCCGGTGCCTTGCCCGTGACCACACGGCCCGCCATTACGCCCGTGGATCATGTTCGCCGACCACCCTAGAACCATCGCGCGAGCCACTAGCGTCGGCAAATCAGCGCTGCAATACACCTTCCAAGACGCTCTGTCAGGGATCGGATCGGAGCCCGCGTCGGCCACGTCAAACGGCAGCACACCACTAAGCCACGAACAGGCCTGACAGGCGCTCGACTGGGCCGAGGGTAGTTAGGTGGGGATCGGCGAACCCGGTGCCTCGGAGTCGCACTGACTCAGCGTTGGTGTCCGTCGCTCTGCCGCACATAAAATAGCCCCGACTGACCAAAGTCAGCCGGGGCTATTTGCTGTGAAGCTAAGAGTTAGCGGGTGCCACTGCGACGACGTCCGCCGCCCTGTGACATGCCCACGAGGCCGCCGCCGCTGCCGGCACGAGTTGCGCCGCCGTTACCGTTGCCATTGCCGCCGCGCGATCCGCCGGAACGACCGCCATCCGAACGACCGCCGTCCGAGGATCGGCCCCCCTCAGACGAGCCGGATGCCGCCGAATCATTGCTGCCCGTGCTGTAGAAGGCGCGTGATCCGCCCGCGGCCGGGGCACCGGTACGCGGCGCTCCGGAACGGGTTCCACCCGAGCGGCTGCCGCCGGAACGAGCCCCGCCGGCCGAAGCGCCTTCACGCTTGCGCTGCGCGTTGGCACCCTGCGAGCGTCCGCCGCCGTCTCCTCGGCCCTGCGACTGGCCGCGAACGGGCTCAGCTGCACGCGGTGCCGGCTTCACGTACGCGGCCACGTCGCCCACGAGCGCGTCGACGGCGGGGGAGTTGGCGGTGACCTGCTGCGGGGTCACCGTGATGGCGGCCTTCTTCAAGAGCGCTGCGGTGTCGCGGCGCTGCGTCGGCAGCACGAGGGTCACAACCTCGCCCTCCTTGCCGGCGCGGGCGGTGCGGCCCGAGCGGTGCAGGTACGCCTTGTGCTCGGCCGGCGGGTCGACGTGAATCACGAGCTCGATGTCATCCACGTGCACGCCGCGGGCGGCAACGTCGGTGGCCACGAGCACGCGGGAGGTACCGGCGGCGAAGGCGGCTAGGTTGCGGTCACGCTGCACCTGCGAGAGGTTTCCGTGCAGGTCGACGGCGGGGATGCCGGCATCCGTCAGCTGCTTGGCGAGCTTCTTGGCGTGGTGCTTGGTGCGCATGAAGAGGATACGGCGGCCGCTGCCCGAGGCCAGCTTCTCAATGAGCAGGCGCTTGGCCTCCACCGACCCCACCTCGAACACGTGGTGGGTCATCGCCGCCACGTGCGAGGTGGCCTCATCGACGGAGTGCAAGACCTCGTTGTGCAAAAACTTACGCACGAGCTTGTCTACACCGTTGTCGAGGGTGGCCGAGAACAGCATGCGCTGGCCGCTGTTCGGAGTCTTCTCCAGAATGCGGGTAACCACCGGCAAAAAGCCGAGGTCGGCCATGTGGTCGGCCTCATCGAGCACGGTGATTTCGATCGCATCCAGCGACACGAAGCCCTGCTTCATGAGGTCTTCGAGGCGGCCGGGGCACGCCACCACGATGTCGATGCCGGCCTTGAGCGCGGCAACCTGGCGCTGCTGCGAGACACCACCAAAAATGGTGGTGATTTTGAGCCCGTAAGCGGATGCCAGCGGCTCCATGGCCGTGGAGATCTGGGTAGCAAGCTCCCGCGTCGGTGCCAGCACGAGGCCGAGCGGACGATTCGGGCGACGGTTGCCGCCGGCGAGCTTGCCGCCGAGGCGGGCCACCATCGGAATCGAGAAGGCCAGGGTCTTACCCGAGCCGGTTTTTCCGCGTCCGAGGACGTCACGGCCATTCAGGGTGTCCGGCAGGGTGTCCTGCTGAATCGGGAACGGACTGGCGATGCCCGCAGCGGTGAGTGCCGCCACGATCGGGGCCGGAACGCCGAGCGCCGCGAAGGTTGTTGCAGTTTCTGACATGAAGAGGTGGTGCCTTCCACCGGCAGCAATCGCGCACAGCGATCAGGCTCACCGGAGTGATTGATTGGCGAAGGTGGCGATGGCCACATCCGTTCGCCGCAAGAAAATTTCTACGAACCGACCGAGTCTCAAAAAGACCGGTGCCGCTAAGAAGAGTGTGCGTTCTACGACGCAAGGGGCACGACAGTGCGCCCACAAGTATTCAAAGTCTAGCAGCCGGATGCCGGGAGCCCCGGCACCACATTCGGGCGGGCCCTCGTTGCCGCGCCACGCTCCGCGTCAGCCAACGGTCAACTCCATGTCCGCTCCGCGTCAGTGCCCAGTGATTCCCAAATACCGCTCGCCCACCGGAATCTCCACCGTCACGGTGTTCCCCGGTTGCGCGAGCGGGCAGGCCCAGGCCGGGTCGTAGGCGCAGGACGGGTTGTAGGCGAAGTTGAAGTCGAGCACGAGCGACCTCGGCAACGCCCCCGGCCCGAGGTCGGCACCCTTGACGGTGTCGAGCAGGTAGCGGCCCCCACCATAGGTGCCGCCGGGAGTGCCGGCACGGGCGTCTTTCACCGGCAGAAACAGCCCGCCGCCGTAGCTGCCGAGCCAAAACACGTCGAGGGAGCCGACATCCGGAACCTGAACAGCCCCGACGCGATCGAAGGGCACGACGCCATCCGTTCCGGTGGAATTATCCAGGTGCAGCAGCTCGGCGGGCTCAAGCTCCAGCTCGAACCGCCACGCCGGGTCATAATCGCTCACCGGCAGGCCGCGAAATTCGGTCAGATCGGCGGCCAGCAACGGTGTGACCGGATGCTCGGCGAACAGGTAATCCCGGGTGGCGCGCCAGAGCGTGTGCGCCTGTGCGACATCTGCACTCTCACGCACGAGACGGTAGAGGTCGAAAATTTGTCGGCGCCAGTCGGCGAGCGCGAGGCGCGTCTGGGCGAGATCCGTGTTGGCCGGGGGAGTCATGAGGGGAGGGTGGGTTAGCGCCGGTGGGTAGCGCGTCTGATCGCGAGGCCGCGCCACTGCCAAAACAGCCAGTAGCTGAGCCAAAGCAGAGGGGTGATGAACCCGGCCCGAAAATCGAGGCGATCCCGGTAGATCGTTTTTCCCTGCGGCGCAGAGGCCACCGACATGCTGTGATCCCAGTGATGCACGAGGGTGAAGATACCGCTGATCCCGCCGCCGGTGTCCCGCACCACCCGGGCGCCGCGCTGGCCGCGGGGGTAGCTGATTCGAATGCGTTGACGGCCGAGCGGAATGCGGCCGAGGGCCTTCACACTCACCGCGTGGTCTCCGGCGGGCCACACCTCGGGAAAGCCCTCTTCCTCGCGGGAGGCGAATGACATGAACGGCCGAGAGGCCTGCGTGAGGCCCGCGGGGGAGCGGATGAACCGCCACGCGGCATCCGGATCGCAGTCTAAAACGAGGTTGAGCGATACGTGCATGCCAACAGTGTGGTGGGTGAACCCTTGGAGCTTTCTGACCACAAAGCGGATGTGAACTTGCCAATTTCTACGCGCCACTGAAACTGTGGTTGCGAGTCAGGTGGCACCGTTAGCGTTTCGGGGGAGTGAACGTTCGTTCACCGGTCTGGAGGAATCATGAAGGCAACACTCAACGGCACCGTTATTGCCGAAGCTCCGAAGGAAGACCTGATCTCGATCGAAGGCAACTGGTACTTCCCGCCGGCAAGCATAAAAGCCGAATACCTCAGCAAGACCGCAACCCCCTACACCTGCCCCTGGAAGGGTGCCTGCCAGTACTTTGCGGTGAAGGTTGACGACGTGAACCTGCCCGATCGCGCCTGGAGCTACCCCACCCCCTACCCGACCGCTTTCGATCGCGTCGGCCAGGACTTCAGCAACTATGTGGCGTTCTGGAAAGAGGTCAAGGTCGCGTAGCGGCTCGCTTAGCAACTTCTGGGGCGGGTCGCGTGGCGTGACTGCTGAACTAATCGCCCCGGGGATTTCCGGTCCGGTAATTCTCAGTCGCTGTGCCATTTGCTCTCTCCGCGATTCGGATTGGTTCTCATCCGCTCGGAGAAAAGCGCTGCTACGCCTCTCCCGGGGTCGGCGCTCTGCGCTTTTCGGTGTCTGCCTGTGCGCATTTGGCTATCGGCAAGCGGCGGCAGCGGTGGGAGGATTGGAGGTGCTGCGTGGGGTCGTAGGGCACGCATTCACGGTGAATACAGGGAGTCTTCATGCCAACGGTTTTTTCGAACGCCGCCGAAACTCTCCTTGACGTGATTCACGAGGGGGCCACCATTGCAGTGGGAGGCTTCGGCCTCAGCGGCAACCCCACCGACCTGATTGAAGCGCTCCGCGACTCGAGCGCCACAGACCACACCATCGTCTCCAACAACATGGGCGTCGACGGCAAGGGCTTGGGCCTGCTGCTGGAGAACCGTCAGGTGAGCAAAGTGATTGCCTCCTATGTGGGCGAAAACAAGTTGTTCGCGCGTC
>JACMPQ010000088.1 GCA_014377425.1 Microbacteriaceae bacterium
GTATTAGTATTGCAACGCACCTGATGGCCTTGGCGGCCTTCGGGGACGTAGCTCAATGGTAGAGCCTCAGTTTTCCAAACTGATGGCGCGGGTTCGATTCCCGTCGTCCCCTCCGTTTCTTCCCCTCCGTTTCTTCCCCTCACATGTCGGTTCCTCCGGGCACTTGGCGCATTCTGTTAGGCGCTGACCCTGCCCGAGTTCGCAGAACAGGCCCGGTTTTGCCTAGTTTTTGCACGGGACACCCGCAATTCAGGCCAAAAGGACGTTGCCCCTGATCGTGCCCAAATAGCGTCTGGTCATGACCTCGTTTCGCATCGCCGCTATCGTCGTGCTGCTGGGAGCCTCATTCAATGTGGCCTTCGTCTGCATCGACCCTCTCGGCTCTTCCGCAGGGGCGGCCGTAACGTGCATCGACGGAAAAGCCCCCGGTTGGCTGAACCCGGCGGGGGAAGCAACCTCGTGTGTTGACGACGGCTCGACGGTTGATCTGGGCCCTGCGAAAATTTCAAATACCGAGGTGAACCAACTCGGATCCCCGCAGGATTCGGCCCCGGCGGCGGCACCCCTGCTCACCCGAGAACCCAAACCGCAACCGCAACCGTCTATCAGTCAAAAGCCAGCGGCAACACCGGTAATTCCTTCGCACGGCCGCGTCGGGTGCCCGTAACTCGAGGAGTGTCTCGAAAACGCTGGTCAAGCCGCCTCGACCCGCCGAGCGCGTAGGCATGGGTGCTGGGCAATATCTTGATAGTGAATACCGACCTTCCGGCGATGCCGTTCGGAAACCTCGTCGGCGCGCTGCACTTGGTTGATGTTGCTATCCGACTTCTAATGCAGCGCGGGCGAGCCGCACAACCTGCCGCGGCCAAAGTCGTGGCGGGGCATCCCTAGCTCCCGCGATGCTTCTGATCGCCGGCCAGAATCACTCCTGACAGCTCGGACACCAGTACAGCTTTCGGGTCGCTGCAAGCTCCATCGCAATCGGGGTACGACAAATTCGGCACGGTAAACCTGTGCGGTGGTAGACCCAGTGCCGGGAGTCCCGCCGCACCAGCGCCGCGCGGTAGCCGTCTTCGTCGAGGTCATCCATCGTCATCATCTGGCCAAGCTTCACGCCGACCACGAGAAGGCGGCTCCAGTCTTTCCAGAGCTCGCGCACGAGTTCTTCGGGAATCAGCTTGCCCGGAGTTTTCGGATTGAGCCGATTGCGAAAAAGCAGCTCAGCGCGATAGACGTTGCCGATTCCGCTTACCACCGATTGATCCATCAGAAGCAGACCGATCGGTGTTGGTTTCTTCAACACCTTGGTGGCAAAACGTTCCTCACCCACCTCTGCGTCATCAACGAGGGGGTCGGGGCCGAGCCTCGCCATCACTGCGCGTACCTCCGCGCCGTCGAGCACCTCGCATGCCGTCGGACCCCGTAGATCGGCGACCGCTGTGGTCGTAAGAAGCCGCACCCGCACCGCACCCACCGGGTCTGCCGGAAAGTTGCCCGTGATAACGCTGAGCTTTTCCTCCTCGGCCATCCGGATGCGGGCGAGCCGCGGGGCGCCGATGCTGTGCGGCGAATTCTCGCCGGCGTCATCTTCGAGAGTATCTAGACGAGTCTTAATTCGCCGTTGGGCCGCAGCAAATGCGGCTTCACTGAGGATCTTTCCGGCAAAATCCCACGCGCCGTAGAGTCCGAGGTGTACCCGCAGCCAGCGGTCGTGCTCGAATTCGATGAACAGCTGTTTGCCCACGGCGAAGGCTGCCAGCATCCGGATTCCATCGAGTTCTGCGGCGCCGGTTTCAAAGCGGCCCTGAGGGGATGAGGCCGTGACCCTGCGACCAACGAAGTTGCGTTGGAACTGGCGTGCGATGCGATGAACCGAATGGCCCTCAGGCATTGTTGGTCGACGACGGCACTGTTAGGCGACGATCCGATTTACGATGCGCCCGGTGGCCTCATATTCGGCCAATTGGGCGATTCGACGGGAATGGCGCTCTTCGTGAGTGAACGGCTCGGCAAGGAAAGCCTCGATGAAAGATTTTGCCTCGGCGACGGTGTGCTGACGAGCACCGATCGCGATCAAATTAGCATCGTTGTGTTCTCGGGCAAGCTTGGCGGTCGAGAGGTTCCAAACGAGGGCCGCGCGGGCCCCGGTGACTTTGTTCGCCGCGATCTGTTCACCGTTTCCTGACCCGCCAAAGACGATACCCAACGCGGGGACACCCGCGGTTTGGTCAGCGACGGTGGCCCGGGCGGCGTTTATGCAAAAACTGGGGTAATCATCCAGCGGGTCGAAACCAGTGGGTCCGTGATCGATGACCTCGTGCCCGGCCGCACGCAGATGCTGCTGCAGGTCGGCGCTGAGCTCAAGACCGGCGTGGTCGGTAGCGATATGTATGCGCATCAGGCGAAGACCGGGCCAGTGGTGCGGGAGCGCTTCAGCTCAAAAAAGCCCGGGTAGCTCGTAACGGCCACAACGCCGTCCCAGAGAGTGAGGGCAGCTTCTCCTGTCGGCGCGGGAGAGATCACCGGGCCGAAGAATGCGACACCGTTGACGGCGATGACCGGCGTTCCGACATCCTGTCCAACTCGATCGATACCGCCGGAGTGCGACGCACGAAGCTGGGCGTCGAATTCTTCCGACTGCGCGTAGCGGGCAAAATCGGCGTCGAGGCCGACATCGACGAGCGCCCCCGCCACGATGGCGTCGAAATCCTTTTCTCCGCCCGGATGAATGCGGCCGCCGATCGCGTCATACAGCGGCTTCACCAGCTCGGAGCCGTGCAGCTCCTTGGCAGCGGTGATGAGTCGCACATAACTTAAGGCGGTGACAAACAGCTGCTGGTGAGATTCGTCCTGCTCGTTGTTTTCGTTCAAGATCGCGAGGCTCATGACGTTCCAGGTGATGTCGATATCCCGCTGACGGGATACCTCGTCGACCCAGCGAGAGGTCATCCAGGCCCACGGGCACATCGGGTCGAACCAGAATTCGACACGAGTGGTGAGGGTCTCTGCCGTGTTGGCAGAAGCGGTATTTGAAGCGGTATCAGGAGTTACGGAATTCACCCGTCGAGCCTAACCGGCCCGGCCGGGGTCAATTTGCCGGGGCACTGGTCATCTTCAGGCCATGAGCGCAAAATTGAGGGAAATTATCTTCTCCCTAATTGAGGTGTGCCGTGTCGCTACCGCCGTTGAATATGCTTCGTCCCCCGAAAACCACCATCGTCCCCGACTTCTTGCCGGTGCTCTCCCGCGGAAAGCACTTCACCCCGCGGGCCGGCGCCTGCTTTATGGAGTTCGCTTCCCAGTTGGCCGGTGAACGCTTCAGTGATCACCCCAGTTGCACGCATCCGGCTGTGGCTTCCCTCGCTCGACTCGTGAACGATTGCATGAGCGATTCCGGGCGTGGCTCGCTGTTGGTGCTCATCCCCAGCGTGGTCGGGCTCACTGGAGACACGACCGTGTCGACAAAACGGCGAGTGGATCCGGATGCCGCTCTCACGGTTAGTCAGCACATCGAGTTGCTGATCGGAGTCCGTGCTGCGGCGAGCGCCCTGTCCATTGCGAGTGAACAGCGCCAGCGCGCGTTGGCTGCGGGGCTACTGCGCTGTCGGGCCGAAGTCGATCGCACCACCACCGGACTCACGCAGATGCAGACCCACAGTCTTGTCGACCTCATTGACACCGCCCTGGCCGATGCCCCCGGCGCCACCCGCTGGGCTCGGCAACAACTCGAAGCGCTCTGGGGAGGGTCGGTGAAGCGGATGCGACGTCGGGCACCCCTCAACTTCGAGTCGATCACCCTCCTTGCCGTCGTCTCCATCGCAGAGGCCTGCGTGCAAAATGCAGACGAGCGCCTACGTCTTCTGCTCAAGGCGGCCATCGTTGACACTCGCACGCTGCTCCAACCGACGCTCACGATGGCTGTTGTAGAAGCTGACACCCGCGTAAAAGCTGACTCCCAATACGCCCGCGTTAGCTAGACCTCAGCACACCAGGCCCAGCAGCCGTCACACCCGTTAGCCGTTACACCCGTCAGCCATTACGCACTGGGCGGCTAGGGTGGTGACGTCTCGACCGGACCCTCTGGCCGCAGCTGCAAAGGAGTGTCCTGTGCCCGGTGAAAATCTGACCCGCGTCGAAGCCCAAGAGCGCAAAGCGATTGTTGCGGTGAAAAATTACGACGTCACCCTTGACCTCACCACCGGGGCCGAAACGTTCCGCTCCACCACCGTCGTCACCTTCACCGCGACCACCGGCGCCTCGACCTTCATCGACGCCTTCACCCGCACCGTGCACTCGGTCACCCTCAA
>JACMPQ010000089.1 GCA_014377425.1 Microbacteriaceae bacterium
GTGGTGCTGGGCTAAGTGGTGCTGGGCTAGTTGATGCTGCCCGGGATGATGCTGGGCTGAGTGCTCCTGGGCTGAGTGCTCCTGGGCTGAAAGATCCTAGGCGGCGAGGTAGGCAGCACGGCGGGCTTTTGCCGCAGGTCGAGCTGCAGGCAGTGCTGCACGGCATCCGGAATTCGCTTGAAACACCCTCGCGCACGCCGCGAATGGCCGTGGTGATTGGACGCCTACTCGCCCTCGCCTTTCTCCTCTGCTTTGCGACCGGTATTTACAGCCACTTTTTGCAAGATCCGCAGCCCTGGATGCGCTTCAGCACCCGCCCGGTTGGGTTGTATCAGCTCACCCAGGGCGTGCACATCATCGCCGGGATCGTTTGTTTTCCGCTGATTCTCGCCAAGCTGTATGTAATTTATCCGCTGCTATTCCAGAGTCCGGCGATCAAGTCGTGGGGGCACTTGCTCGAACGGGCATCGATTGCGCTGTTCGTGGCGGCCTCTCTTGTGGAAATCACGATCGGCCTGCTCAACACCTACCAGTGGTACCCCTTCCCGTTTGCCTTCAAGGAGACCCACTACGCGCTGTCGTTCGTGATAGTCGGCTCGCTGGCCATTCACATAGCTACAAAGCTTGAGCTGATCAGCACGCACTGGAGGAGGAGCGGTGGGGTGGAGGATGCCGCGCCGGTACTTGCTGAGTCGCCTGCGGTTTCGGGGTCCCCGGCGTCATCCGGGCTAACCGCTCGGGTTTTTGCCTGGATAGACCGGCCCCCGGGCGGGGTTGCTGCGGTCGAGCTCGTGCCCGCAGTCGAGTTCGCGCACGCGGCCGAGTTCGCGCACGCAGCCGAGTTCGCGCACGCAGCCGAGTTCGCGCACGCAGCCGAGTTCGCGCACGCAGCAGAGCTCGTGCCCGCAGCCGAGATTGAAAATTCGGCCAGCACCAGCCGCCGCGGCTTTCTCGTGGTGGTCGGCATCGCGGTCGCAGCCGTCGTGACCTTCACCGGCGGACAATCGTTCCGGCTTCTGGATGCCACCAACTTGTTCGCACCCCGCAAGGCAGGAATTGGGCCGAACGCGCTTCCGGTGAACCGCACCGCACAGGCGGCACAGGTGGTGGCCGCAGCATCCGCCGCCGATTGGGTGCTCACGGTGACCAGCGGCGAGACGGTACAAACTTTCAGCCGCGCAGAGTTACTCGCGTTTCCGCAGCGGCAGGTTGAGCTGCCGATCGCGTGCGTGGAGGGTTGGAGTCAGTCGGCCGTGTGGCGCGGAGTGCGGGTGCGCGATCTGGCGGCAGCGGTGGGGGCTGGGCCGGGTGCCAGCATCCGGGCCACCAGCTTGGAGAGGAACAGCAAATACGCGGTGAGTGAGCTGGCGCCGAACTTCGCCGACGACGACCTCACCCTCATCGCGCTTGAGGTGAACGGTGCCGTCTTGGATCTCGACCACGGCTACCCCGCCCGGCTGATTGCTCCGGCGCGGCCCGGCGTGCTGCAAACCAAATGGCTCGACCGATTGGATGTGCTCGCGTGAAAACGACCGGAACCGGCGTCAACACCCGCTTGAGCACCATCCGGCGCTGGCAAATCGCGCTTATCACGAGCGGGCTCATGCTGCTCGCGGTCGGCGGCATAGCGCTACTGCGCGACGTGACACCCACGAGCTATCTCGGAATTGTCTTGTGGTTTGCCGCCGCAATTGTCGTTCACGACGGCATCATCGCGCCGCTCACCTTTTTAGTGGCCCTACTATTGCGCCGGATTGGGCGCCGGATTCCGCTGGCGGTAGTACTTATCTCGCAGGGGGCCCTCGTGATAGGCGCGGTGCTCGGCCTGATTGTGGTGCCCGAAATCCACAAGAAGACCCTCGGAACAAAGAGCTTCTCGATTCTGCCGCTGGATTATGCCGGCAACCTCACGCTCTTCTCGATAGGTCTGGTTCTTGCGACCGCGCTAGCGATTGCCGGGTACTTTGCCTATCGGGCGGTGGCGAGGCGGCAGAAACTGCGGCCGTCGCGAGTCCAGGTCTGAAGCAGGGTCAAGCCGAGCCCGAGCGAACGACTGAGCACCCCGGTGAGCCCTACCTCGGCCCAGGGAAATGCCGCACTTTGCCGACCGTGGGTGTCCACCAAAAGCCCGGTAAAGCTGCGATCCCGACTCTTCTGGTTGTGCAACTCAACAACGATGTGCCCGCCCGGAACTACCAGCTCACCACAGCGTGCCAGCAGCGCCGACACATTGCCGCCAATGCCAATATTGCCGTCGACGAGCAGCACCGTCTGCCAGCGCCCCTCGCTCGGAACGGCATCGAAGACGTCTCCGAGCACGGCTGGGATGCCGGCATCCGCTGCATTGTCGATGGCCGCCACCGACACGTCGATGCCGAGCGCGTTGAGCCCCAGGGCAAGGGCTGCGATCACCATGCGCGCCGGCCCGCAGCCGATGTCGAGTACCGGACCGGATGCCGCGGCGAGCAGGCTGAGGTCGGCGGGGTCGGCGCTTGCGTTCCAACGCGCAACGTTCATGCTCACCCTTTCCTGGCCTTCGCGTTGCGCGTCGGACAGGAAGAGCTGGCTGTCGTCGCCGCCGCGCAGGGCGTGAGCGTAGGGTTCTGCGCCGCCTGCGCCAAAGGTGGTCGGACGGGCTTTGACATTCGGTCGCGGGGGGCCCGCGGTCGCCGCCGCAGGGCGGTCGAGGGCAGCGATGCTCACAGCGCAGCGCCGGAGAGCGTGGTACCGGAAAGCGTGACTCCGGAGAGCGCAGCACCGGAAACGCCAGCGCCGGCACGCTCATCGAGTTCATCAACGATGTCGGCGAGGGCCGAGGCAAAGCGGGAATACGGCGAGAGCGTGGCGACCTCGAGTGCGGTCTCAAAGGTGTCTACGTCGGTGAGCGATGGCAGAATTCCCACTCGTAACCCTCGTGCGGTTAGCCGCTCCAATTGGATGCGCCCGGTGTCAGAACGTGACATCGGTACACCACGCAGAAGTGCACCATCGGGCTCGGCGAGGGCCAAGCACCAGAAGCCGCCGTCGGTTGCCGGCCCAAACCATGCGTCGATGTCATCTGGCCAGGGGGCAAACACCGGGGCCAGCAGCTCGGCCGTGAGTTGCGGGGTATCCATCCCGATCAGAGCCAGCGGGGCTGTCTCGTGGTCAAACAGTGAGCCGAGGCGTTCGTCAAGTGTTCCTGTGCCTTGGGCGAGTACCTCAAAATTTTCCGCCCCCCTGGGAATCACCGCGCCTTCGAAAAAGAGCAGGCGGCGGGTTGCGGAAAGCTGCGCGGCGACAAAGAGCGTGTCGGCGAGGGCGGCCGCGGCAAGCATTGCGGCCTGTTCCAGACTCAGCGGTGGATGCAGCCGGGTCTTGACCCGGCCCGGAAGTGGTTGTTTGGCAATGAGCGCGAGAGTTGTCACAGGGCCTCTTCGTTGCCCGACGCGAATCGGTTCGTTTTTTGTGAATTGCCTGGATGCTGGCTGGATAGTTTTCGCTCGGCCGCGAGCAGCCGCGACATGTCTGTGATCGCCACAATCGTGCCCCGGAGGGTGCCGGTGACCTTGGAGCGACCGACCCGGGGGGAGTACGGAACATCGAGCTCGACCACGCTCCAGTGGAACCGATGAGCGCGCAACACCATCTCCAGCGGGTAGCCACTGCGGCGATCTTTGAGATCGAGGGAGAGAAGCTCTGAACGGCGAGCGGCCCGCATCGGTCCGAGGTCGCTGAGGCGCAGACCCGTGGCCTGGCGCATCAATTGGGCCAGAGCTCGATTGGCCAGGCGCGCATGCAGCGGCCAGGCGCCGGTGGTGGTGGGGCGGCGGCGACCTAGGGTGAGGTCGGCCGTTCCGTTGACAATGGGCGCGACCAGCGTGGGCAAATCTGCCGGATCCATCGAGGCGTCCGCGTCGCAAAACGCGACGACGGGGGCGGTGGCGGCGAGGAGGCCAGCATGGGCGGCCGAGCCGAAACCGCGGCGGGGCTCGTGGATGACGGTGGCGCCGAGGCTGCGGGCGATGCGGGCCGAGTCATCGGTCGAGCCATTATCCACAACGATGGCTCGGTAGCCTGCCGGCAGGCGCCCGAGTACCCACGGCAGAGCTTCGGCTTCGTTGAGGCAGGGAAAGACAACGTCGACCGCGGCGATGTCTGTTGGCATCCCGATGTTCTCTGGCACCCGCGCACTCTACTCGGTGCGCGCTCAACTTTTGCTGAAGCTATTTATAGTTTTCGTGGATTATTCTTTCAGCTCTCAGTTTTCAGGTCCCTTCGGGCAGTCGAAACGTCCCAGCTCGGCGGCCTAGCCTTGACCCGTGCAAACTCCCACCAACCTGCTGGTCGAGCAGCGCGGTGCCGCGGCAATGACCCGGCGCGCGCTTACCCTGTGGTCGTCGCTCGTGGGGGTCGTAACGGCCCTCGTCACGCTCGCCACGGCGCAGGTGCTTTCGGCGGCTCTCGGGGGAGTCGGTGATCCTCTATTGGCGGTTGGTTCCCTTCTGGTCGACCTCGCACCGCCGGAGCTCAAGACCCTTGTTATCGACCTCTTCAGCACGGGCGACAAGCTGTTTCTTTTTCTCTCGATCGCGGTCGTTCTGCTGGCCCTCTCGGTGATCGTAGGGGTGCTGCAGTTACGCAAGCCGCCACTGGGCCTTCTGGTTCTGGTCGGTGTCGGGGCAGTGGCGCTATTGGCCGTTGTCACGCGCGCCGGGGTGACACCGCTCAGCCCGCTGCCGATACTCGGCGGGCTGGCCACGGGAATTCTGCTGCTGCGAGTGCTCATTGGGCGACTATCGGCGTGGCGGGATGCGCGGCAGCCGATCGGCCTGCAGGCTCCCGGCACCCGCAATTGGGCCGAGCCGCAGCATCCGGCAAGCATTGAACGGCGCCGTTTTCTGGTGTTGGCGCTCGTGGCCGGGATCAGTGCCGCGGTGGTTGGATCTGCCGCCCGCACCATGAGCGCCGCCTCCAGTGCGGTAACCGCAGTGCGAAAAGCGATACTCCTACCCGCAGCTGTTGCCCCCGCGCCAGAACTTGCCGTGACCTCCACCCTCGACGTGGCCGGAATCTCGCCCTTCGTCACCCCGACCGCAGACTTCTACCGCATCGACACCGCGCTGCAGGTGCCCGCGGTAGATCCGACCACCTGGAAACTGCGCATTACCGGGATGGTGGAACAGGAAATCGAGATCGGTTTCGACGAGCTACTCGCACTGCCGCTCGAAGAGCACTACGTGACCCTGGCCTGTGTGTCGAACGAGGTCGGCGGCAACCTCATCGGCAACGCCCTCTGGCGCGGCTACCCCATCCGCGAGCTTCTCGCTCGGGCCCGCCCCACCGCGGGAGCCGACATGGTGCTCTCCACCAGCATCGACGGCTTCACCGCATCCACACCACTGTCGATTTTGACGGATGCCGACACCGCGGCTCTGTTGGCGGTCGGAATGAATGGGGCGCTGCTGCCCCTCGACCACGGTTTTCCGGTGCGGATGGTGGTGCCCGGGCTCTTTGGCTACGTCTCGGCCACCAAGTGGGTGGTGGAGCTGAAGGTAACCACCTTCGCCAAGGACATGGGGTACTGGACATCCCGTGGGTGGAGCGCCAAAGGCCCGGTGAAGCTCTCCTCGCGCATCGACACCCCGCTCGACGGGTCGACCCAGAAAGCGGGGCGGTTGGCCATCGCCGGCGTCGCCTGGGCACAGCACACCGGGATTTCCCGGGTTGAGGTGCGCGTTGATGACGGTGCCTGGCAGGAGGCAACGTTGGCAAATCGGGTGACCCCGGATGCCTGGCTGCAGTGGTCTTACGACTGGGCCGCGACATCCGGCATGCACCGGGTCACGGTGCGCGCGGTCGACAGCAACGGGCGAACCCAAACGGCTGCCGAGGCGCCTCCGGCTCCGGACGGCTCCACCGGGGTGCACGGGATTAGCGTTCGGGTGAGCTGACTGGCGAGTGAGCTGACTGGCGGGTGAGCTGGCCGGCGCCCTTTCGCTATCGTTGGAGACGATGATTACGCGACGAGAAGTGGCCCTACGGCTAGATATTCCCCTGGAGATGGCCTACCGTCACGGCATCGAGGCGAGGGTCTCTGAGGCAGATTTTGAGCTGCTGCAGCAGAATCCGCCGGCTTGGCTTCTACAGTCGCGCGCCAATCGCACCGGAAAAAAAGCGGTCTGGGTTGAACTGCGCTGCGACGTGTGCGGCTATAGAGAATCAGCGCGGCCGAAAAAGTGGTGGCCAACCTTCAACTTTCTGAGCTGCTCCACGCACGGCATCGATGAACTGCCGACGGAGCCTTCGGGGTTTACCCGCCGTGAGGTCGACGGTATCGGCACGCGATTCATCGGCATTGTGGATGAATGGCGCGACCACTCCTGATCGGCGACTGCGGCGACCGCTACGGGTGCGGCGTGTGTGACTGCTGCAACTGCTGTGCGCGCGGTTAGGACCCGGGGAGCCGCTCCGGGGTGCATCCGCAGCTGGTGCCGATCAGCAGATCGGTGGGGGTGGAATCGTGGGACTCGCCGGAGTTTTTGCGGCTGATCTTTTCGAGCAGGCGTGTCATCACGACCTTGGCGAAATCATCGAGGTGGGCGTTCACCGTGGTGAAGTTCACGAGTGTGTTCGAAACATTGACCGAACCGCCGAACGTCACGATGCCGACATCCTGACCGACACGCATGCCGTTTCGAATTACGGCAGCCGCGCCTCCCAGAGCCTGAGCTTCGGTGGTGAAAAAGAGGGCGGTGGGGGGTTCTGGGAGTGCCAGCAGGCTTTCGGTGGCCTCGAAGCCGGAACGCTGACTGATGATGTCGCATCGCTGCAACAGGGACGGGTCAACCGGTAGCCCCGCTTTTTCAAGCGCGAGACGCCATCCGTCACTGCGAAGAGAAAGTACCTGAGATTCTTCTGGGCCAGTGATGCAGCCGATCCGTCGGTGACCGTGCACGCTCATGAGATGATCCACGGCGACGGCGGAGCTGATCACCCCCTCGGGGCTGACCGAGCTGATCCCGGTACCGGGCATTACGTTGCCAGCGAGGATAACCGCAGTGCCCCCGTTGGCGATCTCGCGCAGAAGCGCGGTCGGTTCATGGCCCACGACGATAAGGCCGTCAACCCGGCGATCAACAAAGCTGCGCAGGTAGCGGTCTTCGCGGTCGGGTTGGTAGCCGGTAGTGGCAATCATTAAAACGTAGCCGAGGTCGTAGGCCAAATCTTCGATGGCGCCGGTGAAGTCACCCACGGTCGGTCCGTGAAGCTCGGGGATGAGTAAACCCAGAGTCTGCGACGTCGACCGTCTGAGACTCTGCGCGAGCAGGTTGGGCCGATAGCCGAGGGTGGCAATGGCCTCCTCCACGCGGGCTCGCGCCGCAGCAGACACGGAGCGTGTTCCCGGATTGAGGACAT
Organism: Microbacteriaceae bacterium; assembly: GCA_014377425.1. Lineage (GTDB taxonomy): Bacteria > Actinomycetota > Actinomycetes > Actinomycetales > Microbacteriaceae > Marisediminicola. The sequence continues at coordinate 7,399 of JACMPQ010000089.1, forward strand.
AGCTTACGACGGCCGGTGAGACTCCCGCGCGTTTAGCGACTTCGGCTCGGGTCACAGCCATGAATTGTCCTTAGGTTCGTCGCGGTGGCGAATCTGGCGCACTAAACCGCCCGACTCAGGCTCCGAAAAAGCATTGCCGGAGGCGGAAATTACCGGTTTCGCCGCCAATCGTGATCGACTGATCAGCAATAACGGCGAAGAGAGCAGGCACGCCACCCTCATAGTAAGTCGAATTTGCGAGCCCCGTGTTGCCCGGCTCTGAGACGAGACAAAATCATTGGTTGCGGAGAACGGGCAAAGGTGAGTGCGGGTAGAGCCCCCGCACGATTGCGCAGCCGAGCGCCGCCCCGATGAGCTGGGCGGAAATGTACCCCAGAACCGAGGCGGGAGCGATACCCGCAAAGCTGTCGGAAAACATTCTGCCGACCGTGATGGCGGGGTTAGCGAAGCTGGTGGAGCTGGTGAAAAAGTAGGCGGCTCCGATGTACGCGGCGACCGCCGGGGCGGCGAAGCGCTCGCGACCGCTTCGAACCAGGGTGAAGATCACCACAATGAGGCCGGTGGTGGCCACAATTTCAGCTAAAAAGTGTGCCCCGGTGAGGCGTTCGTGAGTGCTGATGGAGACGGCGGCACGGTCGAACATCAGATTGGCGAGAACGGAACCGGCGATGCATCCGACTGTCTGGGCGAGCGCGTAGCTCAGAATTTCTCGGCGCGGGCGGCGACATATAATGGCGTCGACGAGGGTGACTACCGGGTTGAAGTGTGCTCCGCTGAGCGGACCGAGAACCAGGATGAGGGTGAGTAGGCCGAAGGCGGTGACGACCGCGTTCTCGGCGAGTTGCAGGCCGACGTCGGTAGGCGAGAGTGTTTGGGCGGCGATCCCGGAGCCGACCACGATGGCGGTGAGGGCGAGGCTGCCGAGGGTTTCGGCGGCGAGACGGCGGGGTAATGGGATGGTTGTCGATGCTGTGGGCTGGATAAGAGTGGGCTGATCGTTGGTGGGCATCAGACGGTCACCACGAGGCCTGCCACGGCGGCGAGGGCGCCGGGCACTAGGCGGTAGTAGGCCCAGGTGCCCCTCTTGGTGCGGGCAAAAATTCTGGCATCGACGAGCACCTTCAGGTGGTGCGAGACCGTGCCCTGCGAGAGGCCGAGCGGTCGGGTGAGGTCGCACACGCAGGCCTCGGAATCGGTGTGGGCGGCCACCATCGAGATGAGGCGCAGCCGGGTCGGGTCGGCGATTGCCTTCAGCGTGTGGGCAAGCGCTGCGGCCTCCTCCGCGCCGATCGCCTCCCGGCTGATCGGTGACCCGCAGGCGGCGTCGCTGAGCGGGGTGCAAGTTGGGCTGCAGCTAGCGGCAGATCCTGGAGCAGAGTGTGCGGCGCTGACCGCCGAGTGCGGATCGGGGTTCGGTGGGAGTGAGTCGGCGGGGTGCTGGGCGTCGGCGGGCGGCATCCGGTCAGTCTGGCAGATAAATTGACAATCATCGATGGATAGCGCCAGAATCTGGAAGAGCCGAAAGTCTGCCTGAGCCGAAAGTCTGCCTGAGCCGAAAGGAGACCCCGTGTCTCTGACCTCCCCTTCCGTACTTTTTGTCTGCGTACACAACGCCGGACGCTCCCAGATGGCGGCCGGCTACCTTGCCGCCCTCTCCGGCGGCCGCATTGAGGTGCTGTCGGCCGGTTCCGAGCCGAAAGACCAAATCAATCAGGTGGCGATTGCCGCGATGGCAGAAGACGGCATTGACATCGCCCAGAATGTGCCCAAAATTCTGACCACGGATGCCGTGCGCGCCTCCGACGTCGTGATCACCATGGGCTGCGGCGACGTGTGCCCGATCTTTCCGGGGAAGCGCTATGAGGATTGGAAGCTCGATGACCCGGCCGGGCAGGGCATCGAGGCGGTGCGACCGATTCGGGATGAGATCCGGGCGCGGGTCGAAGCGCTCATCGCGCAACTGGTCTGACCGCGTAGCTGCGGCGGCCGCGGATGTAGCCGACCGCGCGTTCCTGGCTCAGCGCTTACTTGCTTAGCGCGCCGACCACAATTTGGGCGTCATCCCAGTACGGGGCATAGTGCTGGGAATCTTGGTTCACCTGCACGATGTGCGCAATGGTGGTGGGCGTCATTGTTTGCCACCCTGGCACGGTGACCAGCTTTTTGAAGAAGTTGCTTGCCGAAATCACCGGATCCATGCGGTCGGCGAGGGTTCCCCAGGCGCCATTGTCGCGCTGTTGGAAGAGCCCTCGGCTGTCGGGTCCGGCGGCATCTCCGTGATCCAAAACCTCAAGCCCCGACTCGCCCATCGCGGTCATCACGCCCACGGTTTGGGTGCGGGTGCCGATTCCGTAGGCCCGCGCCGCATTCATAATGTGGGCGGCGTTGACAAGGCGGTCTTGGCAATATCCCGCAATCGGGCCGGCGGGAACACTAATTTTTCCAACCATTATCGGTTCGGCGGCGGGACACACCGGGGCGGCACGCGCAAACCACGAACCGGGGGCAAAAACATTGACGCCCACAACGGCCAGCCCGAGCAAGAGAGCTGAAACCAGCAGCGTGAAAAAGACCGCGCGCACACGTCCCCGAGCCCTCTTTGCACGATTTCGCATGGTTTTAAGCGTAACGGGTGGCGCACGGCGTGGGTGCTGCACGCAGTGGTTGCCCCGGCACCGTCGTCGCCCGCATGCTGTCATTTCCGTTCGAGATCGTCATCCGTTCGCATGGCCAGACGGCATGATGGATGGATGCCCACGATCGCCGAACATCAGCGCGCGATTCGTGCACTGCTGGCCCCGCTCACCCAGCGCGCCACCGTCACCCTCGCCGACCTGTCGCCCGTGGCCCTGAGTCGCCTCAGCCCGCGCAACCCGCTGCTTGCCACGGATGTCGTTTCACCCATTGACCTGCCACCCTTCGATAACTCACAGATGGACGGCTATGCGGTGCTGAGCGCCGAGGTGCTGCCTGGCCAGCTCATGACCGTCGGGCCGCCGATCGCGGCGGGTGCCGGCGTCGGCGAACTGGAGCCGAGGACCACGCGGCCGATTATGACCGGCGCGGCCATGCCCGTAGGCGCCGATGCCATCATCCCGATCGAGTTAGCGACGCCGCCGCGGTTTCCGGTGTGGCCTGCGGCCAATGGCCCGGCAACGGTGAGCTTTGCCGAGACTCCGGTGGAGGGCGCCTACCTGCGCCCGCGCGGAAGCGACAGTGCGGCGGGCTCGCTGCTGTTGGCATCCGGAACCGTTTTAGGCCCTGCCCAGTGGGCAATCATTGCCGCAGCCGGCATAACCCGGGTTCAGTTGAAGCGCCCGGTGCGCGTGCTGGTGCTCTCCACCGGCGACGAGCTCTGCCCACCCGGCGAGCCTCTGCGCGCCGGGCAGATTTACGACGCCAACGGCACCGCGCTGGCGTTAGCCGTGGCCGATTGCAACGCCGAGGTGGTGGCCGTTGCGGTGGTGGGGGATGACGCCGCCGCCGCACGCCGCGTGCTGGCCGAACTTGCCCCGGGCGTTGACCTCGTGCTGAGCACCGGGGGAGTGAGCAAGGGTGCCTACGAGGTGGTGCGCGACGTGTTCGACGGTGCCGGGGTTGCATTCGGCGAAGTCGCCGTGCAACCGGGCGGGCCGCAGGGGCTCGGGCTGGCAACGCTTCAGAATTCCGCGGGCGTCGACTTCACCGTTCCGGTGGTGGCTTTTCCCGGCAACCCGGTGAGCGCACTGGTCTCCTTTGAGCTGTTTTTGCGGCCGATTCTGCGTGAGCTGCACGGGCTTTCGCCGCGGCGGATCGCTCAGCACCTGCCACTGGCCCAGGCATTGGACTCCCCGGCGGCGAAGCATCAGGTGCGCCGCGGCCGCATAGTGGGTGCGGGCCCGGATGCCGCGGTCGAATTGATCGGCGGGCCCAGCTCGCATTTGCTGCACGGGTACGCCACCGCGACCGTGCTGGTTCACGTACCCGTCGAGGTGTCCCACCTCGACGCCCGAGAGACCGTAGAGGTTTGGAGCATTGATGACTGAAACTGAACCAAATGAGCGCCCCGCCGAGGGCGGCATCCCGAGCCTCACCCACCTGCGGGCCGACGGCTCCGCGCACATGGTGGATGTCGGGGCCAAAGCGGTAACCAGTCGCCGGGCCGTGGCGCAGGCGGTGCTTCAGACCCGCCCCGAGGTGGTGGCCGCCGTTCTCACCGGCGAACTGCCGAAGGGCGAGGCGATCGGCACGGCCCGAATTGCCGGGATCATGGCCGCGAAGCAGACCTCAGCGCTGATACCGCTCTGCCACCCGCTGCCGCTGACCAAAATTACGGTCGACATCACCGGGGCAGGCGACAGGCTCACCGTGATCGCCACCGTGGCCACCAACGCAGTGACCGGGGTGGAAATGGAGGCGCTGACCGCCGCGTCGGTGGCAGCGCTCACCCTCTACGACATGATCAAAGCGGTGGACAAGGTGGCGGTGATCACCGCCATTCGGGTGCTGGAAAAACAGGGCGGCAAATCCGGCGATTGGAGCGCGGCATGAGCGGCCCCGAACAGCGCTGCGCCGTGGTGATAGTCAGCTCCACTCGCGCCGCCGCCGGCGTCTACGCCGATCGCACCGGTCCGGTGATCGTTGAGTGGGCCCGAGCCCACGGTTTCACCACGGATGACGCGCTCGTTGTCTCCGACGGGGGCCCGGTCGCTACTGCGCTCGCCGCCGCCCTCGCCACCCGCCCGGCGCTTGTGATCACCACCGGCGGCACCGGTGTCTCCCCGGATGACCGCACCGCCGAGGCCACCGCGCCGCTGTTGACCGCGCAATTACCGGGGTTCGCCGAAGAGCTGCGCCGTCGCGGGGCTGCCACGAATCCATTCGCGCTGATGAGTCGCGGGCTCGCCGGAATTTCGGGCGCCACCTTTGTGGTGAACCTGCCCGGCTCGACCGGTGGCGTGCGTGACGGGCTGCAGCTGCTGGGCGAGGTCGTGGAGCATGTGCTGGAACAACTCGGCGGGAACGCGCACCCGAGCGCTGCCGCTGCCGCTATCGAAGGGGCACCCCACAATGACTGAAAACGTGCGCTTTGCCCTCGTCAGCGACATCCCGATCACGGTCGAGGAATGCGTGGTTGCGGTCACCGGCGCCGAAAGCGGTGCCGTGGTCACCTTCTCCGGGGTAGTGCGCAACCATGACGAGGGCCGAGACGTGCTCACCCTGGACTACACCGGGCATCCCTCGGCAGGGCTGGTGATGCAGCAGGTGACGGATGCCGTCGCCGCCGATTTTCCGACCGTGACGATCGCCGTGGCGCACCGGGTCGGCAGCCTCGTGGTGGGGGATATCGCGTTGGCATGCGCCGTGGCATCTGCTCATCGCTCCGACGCCTTTGCCGCGTGCGCGCGCCTGATCGACGCAATCAAGGAGTCGGTGCCGATCTGGAAAGAGCAGGGCTTCGGCGATGGCAGCTCGGAGTGGGTCGCCTCGCTCGGCTAAAGCCGCCTCGCTCGGTTAAAGCCGCCTCGCTCGGGTGAGCTTGAAATAATTAGCTGGCCCGCTGAGACTAATTTCCGGCTGCAAGACCTTCGAAGCACGATGCCCTTCCTGTGGCGTCGGTAGCATCGAGTGTGGAATTCTTCGCAAGTCCCGACCTCTGGATCGCCTTTCTCACCCTGTTCGTTCTCGAACTCGTGCTCGGCGTCGATAACGTCGTCTTCATCTCCATCCTCGCGAGTAAGCTCCCGACCGAACAGCGCAAGCGCGCTCGCAACGTGGGTTTGCTGCTTGCCATGCTCATGCGCATTGGCCTGCTGTTCGTTGCCTCTTGGGTGATTGGCCTCACCGTCCCGCTCTTCGGCTGGGGTACCGGCGCATTTCAATTCAGCGGACGTGACCTGATTCTGATCGTCGGTGGCGCCTTCCTCGTGTACAAGGCCGTGATCGAGATCCATGCGCGATTAGAGGGCAACGAGCACTCCTCCGCCACCGGAAGGGCGGCCACCTTTGGTGCGATCATCGCGCAAATCGTGGTGCTTGACGTCGTCTTTTCCCTCGACTCAGTGATCACTGCGGTGGGAATGGTGGATGAGCTATACATCATGATCGCTGCCGTCGTGCTCGCCATCGGCATCATGCTCTTCACCGCCGGAATCATCAGCAGCTTCGTGGAGAAGCATCCGACGGTTAAAATGCTGGCACTCGCGTTTCTCGTCCTCATCGGCAGCACGCTCATCGCCGACGGCTTCGACGTGCACGTGAGTAAGGGCCTCATCTACGGCCCGATCGCGTTCGCGATTCTGGTCGAGGTGTTGAACCTGCTGTACAGGGCGCGGCAGAGCAAGCTCTCTCAGGTGGCGCCCGATCCGGTGCACCTGCGGTCGCCCCATACCGCATCACCGGATGCGCCCCAAGCGCCCGACGTGAACCGGGTGTAAGGCGCGGCCCCCTATTCTCTTAAGGTGGCACATCTTCTGGGAGCCGAGTCCCTTCACCTCGAATATCCGACCCGCGTTGTCTTCGACAAGATCACGATCGGGCTCAACGAGGGCGACCGGATCGGCGTCGTCGGGCGCAACGGCGACGGCAAGTCGACCCTGCTGAACCTCTTGGCGCAGCGGATGGAACCCAACTCCGGCCGAGTCACCCGCCGAGGCGGTGTCACCCTCGGCATGCTCGACCAGTCCGACGTGCTGCCGGATGAGCTCGTGGTCTCCGAGGCCATTGTCGGCCACCTCGAGGAGCACGAGTGGGCAGGTGAGGCGCGCATTCGCGACGTCATCGACGGCCTGCTCGCCGACCTCCCGTGGACCGCGAAAATCGGCGAACTCTCCGGGGGCCAGCGCCGCCGTGTCGCCCTGGCAAAACTTCTCGTCGGCGACTGGGATGTCATCTTCCTCGACGAGCCCACCAACCACCTCGACGTGGAGGGCATCGCCTGGCTCGCCGGGCACCTGCGTAAGCGCTGGCCCGCCAGCCAGGGCGGGCTCATTGTCGTGACCCACGATCGGTGGTTCTTGGATGAGGTTTCAACCGACACCTGGGAGGTGCACGACCGCATCATCGAGCCCTTCGAGGGTGGGTACGCGGCCTACATTTTGCAGCGGGTGGAGCGCGACAAGCTCGCCTCCACGATGGAATCCAAGCGCCAGAACCTCGCCCGCAAAGAGCTGGCCTGGTTGCGTCGCGGGGCTCCGGCCCGATCGACCAAGCCAAAGTTTCGCATGGATGCCGCCTACGACCTCATTGCCAACGAGCCGCCGCCGCGCGACACGGTGGCCCTCAGCCAGCTCGCCACCGCGCGCCTCGGAAAAGACGTCGTCGACCTGATCGACGTGAGCGTGACCTTCGACGGCGTGACCGACGCCGACGGCAACGTCACCGGCGGCAAGCAGGTGCTGCGCGACATCGAGTGGCGGATCGCCCCGGGCGAGCGCACCGGAATTCTCGGCGTCAACGGTGCCGGCAAGAGCACGCTGCTCTCGATGGTCGCCGGAACCCTCAACCCCACCACCGGGCGCATGAAGCGCGGTAAGACCGTGAAGGTCGCCATTCTCAGCCAACAGCTGAACGAACTCGCCGACATTCTCGACGTGCGCGTGATGGACGTCATCGCCGGGCAGAAGAGCTCCTACGTGAGCGCCGGCAAAGAACTCACTCCCGGCCAGTTGCTCGAGCGCATGGGCTTCATGTCGGAGCAGCTTTCCACCAAGGTGAAAGACCTTTCCGGTGGCCAGCGCCGTCGCCTGCAACTGCTGCTCATTTTGCTGGGCGAACCGAACGTGCTCATTCTGGATGAGCCCACCAACGATCTCGACACTGACATTCTGGCCGCGATCGAAGATCTGCTCGACTCCTGGCCCGGCACCCTCATCGTGGTCAGCCACGACCGGTACCTCTTGGAGCGCGTCACTGACAACCAATTCGCCATTTTGAACGGCCGGATGCGCCACCTCCCCGGTGGCGTCGACGAGTACCTGTCCTTGCGCACGGCCGAGCGTCGCGGCGGCGTGGTCAAGGCCACGGCCGGGTCGACGGCGGCGACCGGGGGGTCCTCGGGCGGTGCAGGTGCCGGTGCCGGAACAGGCACCGCGGCATCCGCCAAATCGAAGCTCTCTGGCGCTGAACTACGCAACTCGCAGAAGGAACTTGCGGCGGCAACCCGCAAGTTGCAGAAGTATGTGGAGCAGATCGCTGAGCTGCACAACCGATTTGCCTCGCACAACCAGAGCGACTACGCCGGGCTTGCCGCGCTGCAGGCTGAGCTGTCGACGGTGGAAAATGCCAAGGGCGACCTCGAGTTCCGCTGGTTGGAGCTCACGGAGCTGCTGGAGAGCTAGCTCTCTGTTTGGCTGGTTTGACTGAAACGGCAGGAGCGCCCGACCGGTGACCCCTGTTGTTCACCTGTCGGATTACTGCCGTGCACCCGCACTCTAGGGGCTGTTTGGTCTACCGCCCTTGACTGCAGGCGGCCGTGCACTGAGGTACGGTACCGATTCAGAAGGTTGCCGCGCAATGTCCGTGGGTCCGCGCGTTGTTTTTCTGCGCTTCCTCTCTGAAGAGAGCCCGAAGCTGAAGCCGTGGCGCGCCCATTATGCGAGCGTCACTGGAAAAACGCCGGAAACAATTTCTCGCGACGGCGACGGCGACCGCGGCGGCGACCGCGGCGGCTCGTCTAGCGAGTCGGGCGTGGTGACCTGGCACCTCGTGTCGGCCAACAACCGCCCGTTGGGGCGCAGTGGTTCAAGCTTTCTGGCCTTCGCGGATGCCGTCGACGACGCCCAACGGGCCGTCGCTGCCTGCCATCGGCTCGAGGTGGTGCTCGTGGCCCATGCGGTGAGCGGCCGCTACGGTTGGTTTGCCATCGCCGACGGCGCGGTGGTTATCACCTGTGCGCGCTGGTATCTCACCGAACGCGATCGGCGCAAGTCGATAGCCCTCGCCACGGATTCCCTCGCAATCGCCGCCCTGGGTGCCGGTGCCCGCAGCATCAATCCCGCTCTGATGATGTCGAGTGTGCGCGAAACGACGACGCTGTGACAGCGTTGCGGACGCACCGTTCGCCGGTATCGGTGCCGGCATGGTGAATTCAAACGCCGGAGTCTGGTGCGCTGCCGTCCTCGTGCTGGGCATTGGTGGGTGGCTGGCGGGAACAGCCGCGGCTAGCCAGTCGGATGAGAACGCGAGCCAGCTTCGGGCGCAGCAGGTTGAACTGCCAGAAACCGCCCTCGCGCAAGCGCTGAGCGGCGCGCCGTCGAGCGTGGCAGCGGATGCTGCACCGACTCAGAACGCGCAGAACGCACCGACTCAAAACGCGCAGAATTCGCCAGCCCAGCCGGGGCCAGCCCAACCTGCACCCGCGCCGGCGGCTTCGTCGGCCGCTACCCTCGCCGCGGCATCCGCCCCCGCTCTCTTGCCCACCGCAACCGGCGGGTATGCGGCGCACATCTCGGCATCCTGGCTTCAGATGGTTGCCAACCAGACCGGAATCCCCCCGCGGGCTTTGCGCGGCTACGCCGGAGCGGCACTGGCGCTCTCGGTGGAGCAACCTAATTGTCGGCTGGGCTGGAGCACACTCGCCGCGCTGGGCAACATCGAATCTGGCCACGGCACCCATGCTGGCTCCGCGCTCGGTGCCGACGGGGTTGCGCAACCGAGCATCTACGGACCGCAGCTTAGCGGGGGCGCTTTTGGTGCAATTCGCGACACCGACGGGGGAGTGCTCGACGGCGATCCGGTCTGGGACCGCGCCGTCGGCCCGCTACAGTTCATTCCAAGCACGTGGAAGCGCTGGGGTGCCGACGGCAACGGGGACGGCATCGCCGATCCGCAGCAAATCGACGATGCGGCTTTGGCCGCCGCGCACTATCTCTGCCACTACGGTCACCTCGACACGGTGGAGGGGTGGCGAGCAGCGATCTTCGGCTACAACCATTCCACCGTGTACGTCGACGACGTCGCGAACGTGGCAAACGACTACGCCGGTCGAGTAAAACAGGGGTAACAGCATGAACGCACCAAGCGACGGCCTTCGTTCCGGCGAGGACCTCATCTCGGAGCGGTTTCGCCTCGGTGAACTTCTCGGCACCGGAGGTTCGGCATCGGTTTTCGCCGCCACCGATGTGAACTCGGGCGCGCTCGTGGCGCTGAAGATTTTGCACCCGCACCTCTCGCGTTCGGAGCCGCTGCGGGAGGGATTCTTCCGTGAAGCACGGGCGGCCGTTGGGCTTCGCCACCCGAATGTGGCCGCCGTTCTCGGCGTGGGAGTGCACGGCCCCAACGGCGCCGACGCCGACGAAGACCCGTTGGCCTGGATCGCCCTCGAACGCGCCGCCGGAATGAGCCTGGCCGAACGGGTCGAACGCTCCGGTGCCCTCGACGTGCGGCAGTCACTGGCGGTTGCCAGCGGTGTGCTTCAGGCGCTCGAGGCCGCCCACGCCCTGGGGCTGATCCATCGCGACGTTTCGCCAGCCAACATCATGGTGACCGCAGACCCCGATGGCGTCATCCGTTCTGCGGGGGTGCGACTGGTTGATTTTGGATTGGCGGATGCCGCTGGCCGCCCGGTGCTCGGAGCCGACCTGTTGCGCAGCACCGGCACCTCCACCGGCATCCCTGGGCGTATTGCGGCCGGTGACGACCTCGAAACCGCCGAATTGGGCATCCTCGGCAGCGCCAACTACATGTCACCCGAGCAGGCCCGCGGTGAAGCGGTGGACGAACGCGGCGATCTCTATCAGCTGGGATGCGTGCTGCACTTCGCGCTCACCGGTCGACCGCCGTTCACCCGCGACAGCTCCGAAGCGGTCATGCGTGCCCACACGCAAGCTCCGCCGCCGGTTCCTTCGGTGCTGTTTTCTGGCATCCCTCGCACGGTGGATCGCCTGGTCGTAAAAGCCATGCTGAAAGACCCAGCCGGTCGATTTTCTTCTGCCGGCGAAATGCTGGCGGCGATTGCCGAACTGGCGGTGTCAGCCGCGTCGCCAATTCAGACGGATGCCGCGGTCACCCGGGTGTTCTCTGCGGCCATGCTGGACGCGGAAATGATCGACGGGGGCATAGCCAGCGACGACCTCGACTCCCTCTTCGGCAACGCGCTCGGCGATGCAATAACCACTGCGCCCGCCTCCACAATCGGCTCGGATTCGGCCAATACGACGGTATTCCCGCGCCTGCGGGCGGCAGGAACAGCCCGTCCCGCCGTGGCACCCGCACCCGCCGGCGCCATGGCGTCCGCGGGGTCAACAACGGTACCGAATCCGTTCGTCGAGCCGAGCCCCTTCGACCGGGCACTCGGAGACGCAGGCTTCGGTGGCGCTGGCTTCGGCGATGCTGGCTTCGGTGGCGCTGGCTTCGGTGGCGCAGGCTTCGGTGGCGCAGGCGGGTCTTCTGCTTCTGCGGCCGGGAAAGGAGGCGGCACGGCGATCTGGATCGGCGCGGTCATTCTGGCGGCGGTCATCGCGGTGGCCTGGATTTTGTCGGTCAGCGGTGCGGCGACACCCACCGTGGCCGTTGCCTCCCCCTCGGCGACACCCTCAGCGTCCTCCGCCCCCAAACCGACGCCCCGCCCCAGCGCCAGCGAGGATGTGGCGATTGCCTTTCCCGACCTCACGGCGTTGCGCCTCGATGCCGCACGAACCGCGCTTCTGGCGGCCGGACTCCGGCTCGGAAGCGTCACCTCCACTAACTCCACGAGTGTTGCCGACACCGTGCTTTCGGCCTCGGCAAATTCCACACCGCTTGCCGCCGGAGCACCGCTCACCGCCGGGCAGTCTGTGGATCTGGTGGTGGCCTCCGGTTCCAACATGGTGCCCGCGATTGCCGGGATGCCGCAGGCCGCCGCAGTGGCAGCGGTGCAGGCCGCGGGCTTCGCCGTGCAAATCGTGCAGCAGCCCAACACCGCGCTGACCCCCGGCACGGTCGTCGGATCTACCCCCGGCAACGGCACTGTGCAACCGCTCGCCTCAACGGTGGTGATCGCGGTGGCGGGAGCACTGCCATCCCCCGAGCCGAGCCCCTCGGCCAGCGCCTCGGCGTCGCCGAAGCCGAGCCCGAGCCCTACCCTCACCCCCAGCCCCTCGGTTAAGCCGAGTCCAAGCCCGACACCTCCGGTAAAAGCAATCCTTCCCATCACGGTGAATTAGCTACGCCAGGAACGGTGAATTAGCCGCGAGTCCCGACGCGTTGACCTTGTGTTGATTCGTGTTGTTCATCTGCTGTCCAGCTTGCGTGCCCCAACCGGGGACCTGTGGTTCATGACCGCTACTTAGCTTCTCTACGTCGGGTAGAGCGCTCGCACGGTCGGGCGTACGAGCAAAGGGCGAACAGCGGAGCATGAGCGGTTCCCCTCAACTATCGGATGACCTCCGGGTCTTCGAACAACGTACCCAGCCCCAAAGGCTTACCGCCGATGTGCCCCGCTCGCTGCGCTACGCCCGAGGCGCTCAGGATCGAGTCTTTGCGCTCGTCACCCGGGGTTCCGGCGCGATCGTGCTCACGATCATGCTTCTGGTCGGGGTCTTCCTGCTGATCAAGGGGTATCCGGCACTATCCGCCGCAAAGCTTGGTTTTCTCACGACCCAGGCCTGGGACCCCAACTCAGGGGTATTCGGAATCGCCGCGGTGCTCGCCGGCACGATCTTCATTGCCCTCACCGCCATTACCGTCGCCATTCCGCTGGCCACCGGAACCGCGCTCTACATCAGCGAATATGCCCCGCCGCGCATCAAGCAGGCGCTGATCAGCATCATCGACCTGATGGCAGCCATCCCGAGTGTGGTGTACGGGCTCTGGGGCCTGTTCCTGCTGCAGCCCAGCATCCTTGACCTCTCAAAATGGATCGCCACGTATTTCGGCTGGATCCCGATGTTTCACGTCACCGGCTTCGACCCCAACAATCCGCTCGCCAGCGCCACCATCTTCACCGCCTCCACCTTCGTGGCCGGGCTCGTGGTGGCCATGATGGTGGCCCCGATCGTCTCCTCGATCATGCGCGAAGTCTTCACGCAGGCTCCGATCGGTGAGCGCGAGGGTGCTCTCGCGCTCGGGGCAACCCGCTGGGGAATGATTCGCAGCGTCGTGTTGCCCTTCGGCCGCGGCGGCATGATCGGCGGCACCATGCTCGGGCTCGGCCGCGCAATGGGGGAGACGATCGCTGTTTACCTCATCGTGAGCCCGGTGTTCACGATCCAGCCGCACATTCTTGAAAAGGGCTCGAACTCGATTTCGGCCCTCATCGCGCTGCGCTATAGCGAGGCGTCGCCGTTCGAAATTTCCGCACTGATGGGGGCGGGGCTCGTGCTGTTCTTGATGACCCTGGTCGTCAACTTCGGAGCTTCGTTCATCATTGCCCGATCCAGATCAGGAGCGTCGAGCGACGGATGACAATCACCACTAGCCGCACGAAAGTTGTGGTCACCGCGCCCCTCACCGGCATCGAAGCACGACGGGGCACCGGCGTCATCCGCCGCTCCGACATCTTCTCGATCCTCGGCTCTGCGGTTGCCGCGGTGTCGCTCAGCTCGTGGCTGTTCAGTCAGCTCATGGTATTTCACGGGGTGCTCGGCTTTGTCGCCACCAGCTACCTGCTGTTCTTGATCATCTACTCGGTGGTGGTGCGCTTCGACGAATCCAAGCTCGCCGTGCGCGACCGCGTGGTGAGCGTAATCGTGCAGTCGATCGCGTTTCTCATGCTCATCGTGCTCGTCATCGTGGTCATTTACACGGTGTCCCGCGGGGTTACCGCCCTCGGGCACGCCAACTTTTTCACCACCGACATGAGCCAAACCGGGCCGCTTGACCCGCTGTCCTCCGGTGGAATCCTGCACGCCATCGCCGGCACCCTCATCATGATCCTGATGGCGCTGATCATCAGCATCCCGCTGGGAGTCACCACCGCAGTCTTCATCAGCGAATTTCCGGGCAAATTCTCGCGCCTGATTCGCACGGTCGTCGAGGCGATGACGGCGCTGCCGTCGATTGTGGCTGGGCTGTTCATCTACGCCACCGTCATTTTGAGCCTCGGATTTGACCGTTCCGGTTTTGCCGCCTCCTTAGCCATGACGGTAATGATGCTGCCGATCATCATCCGCTCCGGTGACGTGGTGTTGCGCCTGGTGCCCGGCAACCTGAAGGAAGCCTCCTACGCCCTCGGTTCGAGCACCTGGCGAACGGTGTGGAACGTCACCCTGCCAACAGCGCGCTCGGGCCTCACCACCGCCATTATTCTGGGCACCGCCCGCGGTATCGGTGAAACCTCCCCGGTGCTGTTGACCGCCGGAGTGACCACCTACTTCAATGCCAATCCCTTCTCGGGGGCTATGGTCTCGCTGCCACTAGCCACCTTTAGCTTCGTGAAATCTCCGGAGCCGGGAATGGTTGCGCGAGGATTCGGTAGTGCCGCCGTTTTGATGGTGCTGGTGCTGATTCTCTTCGCCATCGCCCGACTGATCGGTGGTCGCGGTGCCGGTGTGCTGAGCGTGCGTCAGCAGAAGCGCCGCACCCAGCTATCCCGAGATGATGTCTCGCGGTTTTCGGCCTCGCAGCCCGGTGCCGCACGCGGGGTCACGAGCGGTTCCGGTCGCGGTGCCGGCCGCCTCAGCGACTCGCTAACCCCGTTAACAGCCCGACTTTTTCCCCGATTCTTCGCCCGGAAAGGCTCCCGACCATGAGCTCAAAGTTTCTTTTTCGTCGGGGTCTCGGTCTAGCTGCTCGCCGTTCGGCGATCATCGTTGCCGCCAGCCTGTTGGTTGTCGGCACCGTTGCTGCTGCCGCCCCGGCGGCGCAGGCCCAGGGCGCCTCCTACTACCCCATTTCCGGTGGTGGTTCGAGCTGGTCGTCTAACGCCCTGCAGCAGTGGACACGTAACGTGTGGAACAACTACCGGTGGAAGGTTGTCTACAACAGCGACGTCGGTTCGTCCGGTGGTCGCCAGTTGTTCGGCCAAGACAATGGTGGCTACGACTTCGCGGTATCAGAAATCCCCTACGCCCTCAAAGACGGCGACAACAAAGATCCGCGTCCCGCGCGCAAGCTCGCCTATATGCCGATCGTGGCCGGTGGTACATCCTTTATGTACAACCTCGTTATCGGGGGTAAGAAGGTCACCAACCTCCGCCTCGGCGGTGAAACGCTGGCGAAGATTTTCACCGGCGTGATCACGGTTTGGAACGACCCGATGATTGCCGCGGACAACCCCAAGCTGGCCCTGCCGGCCACGCCGATCGTGCCGGTCGTTCGCTCGGACGGTTCGGGAACCACGGCCCAGTTCTCCTCCTGGATGCGTAAGCAGTACCCGGAAATCTGGAACGGTTACTGTCAGAAGGCCGGCCGCACCAATTGCGGAATCACCTCCAACTATCCGGTCGTTTCCGGCTCGAGCTTCATCGGTCAATCGGGCTCGAGCGGTGTTGCCGGGTATGTGTCTCAGCCGCAGTACGTGGGTGCGATTACCTATGTCGAGTATTCCTATGCGCTGAACTCCCGCTCGCCGGTAGCCAAAATTCTGAACTCGGCGGGTTACTACACAGAACCCACAGCGGCGAATGTGGCAGTGGGGCTACTCGGTGCCGCCATCAACACCGATGAGGCTTCTCCCGATTACCTCACCCAGCAGCTCGCCGGGGTCTATACCAACCCCGATCCGCGTACCTATCCGCTGTCGTCGTATTCCTACATGATTTTGCCCACGGCACTGGAATACGGATTCACCGAAAATAAAGGGCTCACCCTCGCGGCGTTTTCCAATTACTTCCTCTGCGAGGGTCAGCAGCAGGCCGAGGTTCTGGGCTACTCGCCGCTGCCTATTAACCTAGTGAAGGCAGGGCTCGCTCAGGTATTGAAGATTCCCGGAGGCGATCCCTCGGCCGTGGATATCAACAAGTGCAATAACCCCACCTTCTCGGCCGACGGCAGCAACAAGTTGGCCACCTCGGCTGCTCAACCGGCCGCCTGCGACAAGCAGGGAGCTGACCAGTGCGCCACCGGAACCGGCGGGGTGAAAGCCCAATCAACCGCGTTGGCCTCCACGGGTTCTGCCGGCGGATCGAGTTCCAGCTCGGCCGGTGGCGCCGCCGGCGGTACCGGTGGAGCGGCGAACGGTGTGGCGGCAGACGGTACCCCCACCGACGGCACCACCGCAGACGGAACGGCGGGCGCAAGCAGCGGCAGTCGTGTAGCGCTCCTCGGTTCCAATTTGCCCGCGGTGGTGTCGGGCACTCCGACCACCCTTCCGGTGGCCGTCACCGGATGGATCACCACCCTCGCCACGATCGTGGCCGCGGTCGTGGTCGCATTGTTCGTCTTCCTCCCTTCTGTAATCGCCCGGCGAAACTCCGGTCGAATCCGAGGATTTGCGCGTGCTCGGCAGCGTAAGCGAGCTTTCATCATGTGGTGGCCAAGTGTTAACCTGCGCGCCACCCGTACAACATCGGCGTCGCACCAGAACGCCACGGACGGTACCTAACGTGATGGCTGTGAAGAAAACAACTCGCCGCGCCCCCCGGGGGCTCGCGCTCCTGATGGTGCGGGTGGGATGCCTTGCGGTCGCCGGCATCTCGGCGGTTGGACTCTTCGTAGTGGTACCCGGCGCGACAGCAACCGGAGCAACCAGTTCTGCGGTAACCGTGGGCTGGGTCGCGGCATCCGGCACCACCAACAGCGACCAGCCCGTGCGCGACACCGGCAACGCCGAGTACGACGGCTTCAAAAATCTCCAAGTGTCGGTGGCTCAAACTGAAGACATCGGCGATCAGGCCGTCCGTGTGTCGATCACCGGTTTCACCGGCACCCGCGGGGCAATCGATGCCGGCGGAACGCAGTACACCGACGCCATGAACTTCATGCAGGCGATGCAGTGCTGGGGCCCCGACCCCTCAGCCGCCAACTTCAACCAAACCTGCCAATGGGGCGGCCGTTTCGTCGACAACAATGGCCTCGGCAACTCGGTGTACCCCGATAACACGCTGCGGGTAGCGCTGCGAGACGTGGCCCCCGAAACCAAGAACGCCGTCGACGTGCCGTTTTTACCAGCCCCCGCCGCTGGCAACTCAACCGTGGGCATCACCTCGGTGACCGGACGACAAGCGTTCAAATTGGATGCAGGCAACAAGCCCACCAAGACGGTCACCTACCCATTGCTCGACTACACAAACCCGGCCACGACCAACGAGGTGCAGAGCGCACGCATCAACCGCGACGGCACCGGTGTCTTCGACTTCGAAACTCAGAGCGCCGAACAGGCGCCCCAACTCGGTTGCGGCAGCGCCGGTCACCTACGCTGCTGGTTAGTGCTCGTGCCGCGAGGAACGAAATACGGCGGGCACGACGACTCGTGCAGCGGCTTGGTGGATAACAACGGCGTTGCCTATACATTCGGACGCGCGCAGTCGATTCAGGGCGGAAGCCCAATCAACCCGGCCTGTTCCTATTGGAACAACCGCATGACGATTCCCCTCGACTTCACCCCGGTGGGAAGCACCTGCGCTCCGGATAACACGCAGCGGCGGGTTATCGGGTCGCAGCTTCTCATTGCGGCGATGGCTTCTTGGCAGCCTGCCCTCTGTTCGAAACTTTCGACCACCTACAGCTTCGCTGCCAACCCGGATTCCGTCGCTCGCCTTCAGCTGATTGAGAATCAGGCCGGTCTGGCCTTCGGCTCGTTTCCGGTTGTTGCCGGCGAGCTCGACAACGACGCCGACAAAGCAAAGCTCAAGACGACCACGCTGAGTACCGCCCCGGTGGCCATCGGGTCAACGGTGGTCGCGTACGTGGCCGAAGGATCAGACGGTCGTCTGAACTCTCTCAACCTGTCTCCGCGGTTGATGGCCAAGCTGTTAACCCAGTCTTACGAGTTCACGGTGCCGTGGAACTCCTCCGAGCCGCAAAAGAACTTCGCGCACCTTCCGACGGCAAATCAGAAGATTCTGTACTTCAACCAAGACCCGGAGTTTCGGGAACTCAACCCGAACTGGGCTCAGTTCACCACCAACCCGGCACTCATGCTTCCCGGTCCGGCGGGGGCGGATGCCATCCGGCAATTGTGGCGTTGGATCCTCGCCGATTCCGAGGCCAAGACCTGGATCGACGGAACTCCGGATAAAGCGGGCATTTCCGTCAACCCGTTCTACCTCCCCGCGGGCAATATCAACGCCCAGGTTCCCGAGTTTCTGCCGTCGGGCGACTACAAAATGGTCGACGGCAAGCAGGTCTACCGCCAGGTTGGGCTTAAGCACATCGACGGCACCCCCGAGAAGCTCAGCGAAACGCTGTTGGACACCTTCCCGAAGGCCGACGAGTCGCTGGTGCCGCTCACGCTCAATGTCGAAAAGTACCGCTTTGGAACGCTGCAATACGGCCCATACTCCGACAGCTTCAACAACGCTGCTCGCAGTGCGTTCCGTGCCGACCCCAACTCGAAGACGGTGTGGGACCCGGCCAAGGTCAATGCCGCCGGTGATGTCGGTGATTGGGTCAGTTCGGGAGCACAATCGCCCGGCCAGAAGTTTGTCATTGCGGTTACTGATGCCGCCTCGGCGTCCCGCTATTCGCTCAACACGGCAGCCCTCCGGCTCGACAACTCAACGACGTCGTTCGTGAAGGCAGACACCGCGGGGATGACCGCTGCCCTCTCCGGGTTGACTGCCACGGCTGACCCCGCTGTGAAGCAAATTGACCCGGCGCAGGTGACTGGCTCCGGCTACCCGCTCACCACGGTGGTGTACGCGACGGTGAACCTCAGCGCATCCGACAAGCCGGCCCTCGCCGACTACGCCGCCTTCATCAAACAGATCACCGTCTCCGGGCAGGTGGCGGGAACCGCGGTGGGGCAACTTCCGATCGGATACATCCCGCTCACCTCGGCCATGGCCACGCAGGCCGCCAGTGCAGCAGCCGCAATCTCGGCCTACCAGCCGACGGTCGACCCCGCGGCTCAGCAACCCTCAGAAGCCACGACGTCGGCCACACAATCCGGGGCAACCACCGGATACGCCCAAGATGACTACAGCCCGGCAACCTCCAAAGTGGCCGGGTCGTCCACCGCTCTCCCCGCTGTTCCGAGTGCGGGCGGCGCGGGCAACACGGCTGTCATCACGGCCCTCACGACCGACACCCCTAAACCCACACCAGCCGCGCCGGATGCATTTTGGGGCCAATCAAGCCTCGCCCTGTCTCTCGGTGGCGGCCTCAGCGGCGCAATCTTCGCACCACTGCTATTCCGGGGAAGAAGATTCTCCTGACCCACACACTTCTTGTTTTCCGATATCGCCCCGGAGAACAGAAATCCCCCTCATTGAGCTAGCGGGCTAATGAGGGGGAGCGTCCAACCGGACGGATCCTGCAAGGGCAGATTACCAAAGAAGGCTGACACCCATGTTGAACAAGAACAAGCTGCGCCTGAGCGCTGTGGCGGCTATCGTCACCGCCGGAGTCGCATTTAGCGCCCTCCCCGCGATGGCGGATCCCACTGCAGGAACCTTCGCCGCGCTGAGTGGCGTCGGATCCGACACCATCCAGGACGTCATGAACGGTATGTCGACGAAGGTTTCGGCGATCGCTTCGTATGACGCCACCGGTGGCGGCACCATCCAGACCAAGGCCGGCGGCAACGCCTTCAACCGTCCCGTCGGTTCGGGTAACGGCGTCGCAGCCCTCAGCGACTCGATCAACAGCACCGGAACCAAGCTGTGGAACAGCGTGGACATCACCGGACAGATCGACTTCGCCCGCTCTTCCAGCGGCCCGAGCTCCTCCTTCCCCGGAACGGTCCTTACCTATATCCCGTTCGCTCAGGATGCCGTCACCTTCGCCGTCAACTCCGGCAGCGACTTCCCCCGCGATATCCCGGTCGGTGCTGCTGCGCAGGACTCCATCACCCCCGCGCCGTTCACACTGCGCAACATCTACCGTTGCGTTGCCACCACCTACACCGATAATGACTCCAACTCGGTAACCATCCGTCCGCTGCTTCCGCAGACCGGTTCGGGTACCCGTAAGTTCTGGCTCACCACCCTCGGCCTCACCGAAGCCACCAAGGGTAGCTGTGACACCGACCTGGCCAACTCGGTCATCGAACACGACGGAACCTACGTCAGCGGCGCTGGTGACATCGCCCCGTTCTCCATCGCTCAGTACCTTGCCCAGGGAAACCACGTCGCGCTTCCGACCACCGTCGTTGAGCGTCGCGGCCAGGCACAGCTTGGCTTCATCTCCGGTATCAAGCCGATCATTCCGACCCCCGGAACCACCGGTGGCACCGAAATGAACCCGAACTTCCCGGTCTTCCGCAACGTGTACAACGTCGTTGAGACCGCCCGTCTGACCTCGGATGCCACCCTCCAGGCCACCTTCTCCGGCCCGACCTCCTCGGTGTGCACCAACGTCAACACCATCAAGCAGTACGGATTCGCGCCTATCGCGAACTGCGGCAACACCACGATTTACAAGTCCGGCTACACGGCTTAGGTCTTTCCTCCCCCCGCAGTACCCATCCTCTCCACTGCTTTCACAAAGGAATCCCAGACTCATGAACAAAATCACTCGCCGCGCCGCGGCAATCACCGTCGTCGGTGCCGTAGTCTTCAGCGGCCTCGGCATGGCTCAGGTCGCAAACGCTAGCGCCATCACCCCGGCGGGCAACATTGCGCTTCACGGCCCGATCTCCGGAACCACCGCCGGTACCGGTGCGGTCCTCACCACCGGAAGCGCCACCTCCTCGCGCATGTTCAACGGAATCACCGTTGACCAGGGCTGCCCCGCCGGTTACCGCTACAGCTCCAACACCCTGGTGTTTCAGGGCGGCGTCAACCACGGTGCCATCGCCACCACGCGTCTGCAGTCCACCACCGCCTACGGCATGACCGGCCTCGACGGCAACCCGATCGCCATGGACGAGAGCTACACCGTTCCCGGCACCAGCAACTTCGCCAACAACAAGAACCTTTCGGCCCTTGCTAGCCCGATCGCCGCCGGTGCATTCGAAGTTCGCGTGTACTGCTTCGCCGGAGTGAACGCCGACTTCGTGAACGACAAGTGGTTCTCGCTTCCCCTAGTGCTGTCGTCCGACCTCAGCACCTGGTCCACCCCGGTTGTCAAGACCGCCACGACAGCGTCTCTGACCGCCGCATCCAACGCCAACAAGACGATCACCCTCACTGCGACCGTCAAGGCTGCCGGAGCCACTGCGACCGCCGCGGTCGGTAACTGCAACTTTTACGACGCCGCCAACACCCTCGTCGGATCGGGCACAGTCGCAAGCGGTGTTGGAACCTTCACCACGGGCGTTATGGCTGCCGGTAGCTACTCCTACACCGCCCAGTTCGTCGGGACCAACGACGTCAACTACAACGACTCGGCAGTCTCCGGCTCGGCAACGGCGTACGTCGCCGGCGCCAACGCCTCGACCGTCACCGTCGCCATCCCCGCCGGCCAGGGTTCGGTCATGCTGAGCGGCGTCGCAACCAGCGTCGACCTCGGCACGGCAGTTCTCTCCGGCGGAATGCTCACCGCCACCGGCCAGCTCGGTTCGCTGACCGTCACCGACAGCCGCCAGACGGATGCCGCCGCGTGGAACCTCACCGGACAGACCTCCGACTTCACCGTCGGCACCAAGAGCTTCAGCGGTAAGTACCTCGGTTGGACCCCGGCGCTTGTCGGTTCCACCAACGCTGGTACCGCCGGTGCAGCCGTTCTTCCCGGAACCACCGGACTGAAGACCGCTTCGGTGCTCGCCACCGGTTCGGTCGTCAGCGGCCAGACCACCACCACCACGGGCGCAACTTTGAACCTCGCCGTTCCGAGCAACACCCCGAGCGGCGCCTACACCGCTGTTCTGACTCTGACGCTGGCGTAACTACTCGCCCAGCACAATGCGTGAGTAGTACAGAGCAGCAGTAATTACAGAGCAGTAGTAATTACAGAGCAGTAGTAATACAGAGTGATCGGCGCAGGCCGGATGCTTTCCAGCATCCGGCCTGCGCTCGTATCTCGCCGAGCATTTTCAGTTCGAACTCCGCACCGCCCAACGACGAAAGCAGTTATGTTCGCCTTCATCCGCACCGCCCGACTGCCAATCCTTGCCACCGTGGTGGCCGGGTTGGTTTTTGTTCCGTTAAGCCCGGCGATTGCAGCTCAGCCGCGTTTGGCCGCACCCGCATCGACGCTTGCCGCAACGGCCGTTGATAACGGAAGCCCCGCGGTGTGGAGCGTTCAGGCGTCGAATGCCAACGGACCCGATGGGCGTGAATCGCTGGCCTACTCGGTGGGCTCCGGTACCGAGATTAAGGACTATATCTCCGTCTCCAACGGCGGAAAGAGCGCGCAGACCTTCCAGCTCTACGCCACCGATGCCATCAACGAGATCGACGGCGGGGCCTTCAGCCTGTTGCCGCTGTCGACCAAGCCCACCGATGCTGGCTCATGGATCAAAATTGCGCAAACCGCGGTCACCCTGCAGCCCGGCCTTCAAGCACGCATTCCCTTCACCATGCTGGTGCCATCCGATGCCACCCCCGGAGATCACACGGCAGGCATTGTTGCCTCGGTAAGCCGTGCGTCGACCGGAAAGTCGGGGCAGGCAATTACCCTGGAACAGCGGGTCGGAGTGCGACTGTACCTTCACGTAGCCGGTCAGTCCGTCGCCAAGATCTCCACCGCTGGCCTCGTTGCTGGCTTCAGCCCCGCGTGGAATCCTTTCGCTGGCGGCGAAACCTCGCTTGACTTTTCCCTGAGCAACTCCGGCAACAGCCGGGTAGACGTCAAACAGACCGTTATCATTCACGGGCCCTTCGGTATCACCGTGGCAACGTTTAACGCCCCAACGGTTCACAACCTTCTACCTGGCCAGAGCGTGCACGAGCATCTGACCCGCTCAGACATTCCGGCTCTGCTGCTGCTCTTTTCTCAGGTGACGTCGACGCCGATTGCCCCAACCGATCGGGTCGCTGAGTCCAAGCTGCGCTCGGCTGACGGTTCGCTCGTCGCCCCCGCAGCAGCACCGAAATTCACGGCGGTTTCAGGCGAGACAATGACCGGAGCGATCTCTTGGACACTGCTCGCGCTCCTGGTGCTCTTGGCCATCGGTCTCTGGATCTTGGCACGGTACCGCGCGTACACGCGCGATCAGTTGTACGACGCGATCGACGCGGCCGCGTTGGCGGCTCGCGAGTCTGCGATTGCAGAGACCACGGCTGAAAGGGATCGCCACAGCGTTGACAACATCACCGCAAACGCTGCAGCCGGGGGGAAGCACCAATGAACAAGAGACTGACCGTAACGGTGATGGGCCTGCTGCTGCTTTCCATCGCCAGCCTGGGCGCCGCCGACGACCCCACAGCCCCGGCGACAGAGGGAGTTACCGTACGAATTCCGGAGCAGCCCCTCCAGCTCAGTTCCCCAACGACCGCACCAATGCCGCGTGCGAGCGCCCCGTCACCGGCCCCGTCGCATTCCGCTCCCGCGACATCAACCCCTCCGGTTGCGCCCCAGAATCTGGTCGTACCGATCGCGGCCAAGGGGCCGGCAATCAATGCCCATCCGGCGTACCTCAATGCAACCAGTGCTGCACCGGGCGGCACCATAGTCGCCACGGTGCGCGGGTACACGCCCGGAGAAAAAGTGCGCTTCGTTCTCTACTCCTCACCGATCGTCATCGGCGACGCGCTCGCGGATCCCTCCGGAAGTGCCACCCAGAATGTTGGGATCCCTAAGAACCTTCCCGCCGGAACCCACACGATCGAGGCCACTGGCTGGGAATCGCACCGGGTGTCGAACCAAACCTTCCTCGTGGTTACCAGCGCAAAGGGTATCGCGAGCCTGTTTCCCTGGATCATCTGGGTGATCGCCGGTGGCATTCTGCTGCTCGCCGGCCTCGCGGTCGCGGTCGCGTTTGCGTTCGTTCGTCGCTCACTGCCCATGTTTCCCACGCGGTCCGCCGTGATTATCGAAGGATCAGAGCTGTGAGCTCTCTCGAAACCGGCACCTCTGCCCCCTCCGACCTGAACGGGCCGCACAACCCGCAGATCGACGCGTTGCGGCCCCGGGTCGCGGTGAAGCCGCCAAACCCGTCGGGATTTCTTGCCTTCCTCTTTGGAAAGACGGGCACTAAGAGTCGAACTGGCGAAGCAAAAATCACCGGTGCGGTGATGGCCGCGGCCGCCTCGCCGAGCGCGACTACCGCGACAACGGCTTTGCCGTCAACTCTGCCTCGCACCTCGGTCGGAGGCAAAATCCCACTGTGGTTGCGTCGCAAATCTTCAACAAAACCGCCCCGGATACCGACGACTCCACGTCAGGCTTCGTGGTGGATCGGGGTGGTCTGGATCTCGCTATCCGCTCTGCTCCTGGGCTTCGTAGGTCACGTCACCCTGTTTGGTGCCCTCCAGCACAGCCAGAGCCAGAAATCGGGCTACGAAGACCTGCGGTCGAGCCTCGCGCAGGCAACCACGCCCCTGGGTCAGCTCGACGTTGACGAGAAACTGGTTGCGGCGGGCACCCCGATAGCTCTAATAACGATTCCTAAACTGACCTTGACCGAGGTTGTTCGTGAGGGCACCTCCTCTGATCAGACTCGCCAGGGTGTCGGTCATCGCCGCGATTCCGTTATGCCTGGTCAGGCAGGTACGAGCGTTTTGTATGGCCGTCAAGCGGGATATGGCGGGCCCTTTGGGGCGCTGGCCTCCCTCGTCCCCGGCGACACGATCACGGCAACCACCGGCCAAGGTAAAAAAGAATTCACCGTGACCGGCTTGCGTCGGGCCGGTGACACGATGCCAACGTCGCTCAAGCCCGGAAGAGGTCGCCTCGAACTCGTCACGGCAGACGGCCCGGCACTGGCACCTTTCGGGGTGCTCTACGTTGACGCCGACCTCAAGGGAATGGCGGCAAGCACGCCTGCTCAGGCTTTCGGCGAAAAGTCTCTGCCGCCGGCCGAAGAGGTAATGGGTTCCGACCCGGGCGCCCTGCTCTCGTTAATTTTCGCCCTACAGTGGCTCGTGGTGGCGGCTCTCGGCACACGGTGGCTAGCCCGGGTGTGGGGCCGAGGGCAGGCCTGGATTGTCATGAGCCCGTTATTGCTCATCCTGGGCTCGACGGCGGCGGATGCGGCATCCGCGGTGCTTCCCAACCTGATGTAACTGGCGGGTGTGTTTCCAGTCGCACAGTCTGAACCCAATCCCTGAATCCCTGAACTACTGAACCGCTGAGGATCACCATGACAGTCATTGATACGCCGCCCGTGCCCGGGCAGCTTTCCACCCTCGCCACCCTCGACGCCCGCAACATTTCGGCCTGGTTCGGCGAGCGCAAGGTGCTCGACCGGGTGTCGCTCACAATGGATGCCGGCAAGGTGACCGCCCTCATCGGCCCCTCAGGTTGCGGCAAGTCCACCTTCCTGCGCATTCTGAACCGGATGCACGAGATGATTCCCTCTGCGTCGCTTGCCGGTGAGGTGATGCTCGACGGCCACGACGTCTACGACCAGAAGCGCCGCCTCACCGACGCTCGTCGTGATATCGGCATGGTGTTTCAAAAGCCCAACCCGTTTCCGGCGATGTCGATCTACGACAATGTGATCGCCGGTCTCAAGCTCAGCGGCCAGCCCGCCTCCCGTGACGAGAAAGACGAGATCGTGCAAACCTCGCTCACCAAGGCGGGGTTGTGGAAAGAGGTTCAGGATCGTCTGCGCCAGCCCGGGGGAGGGCTCTCCGGTGGGCAGCAGCAGCGACTGTGCATCGCACGCTCGATCGCGATCAAGCCGCGTGTGTTGCTCATGGATGAGCCGTGTTCGGCGCTCGACCCTACCTCCACCCGGGTGATCGAGGAAACCATGCTCGAGCTCGCCCACGAGGTCACCATTGTGATCGTGACCCACAACATGCAGCAGGCGCAGCGGGTATCGAGCAAGTGCGCATTCTTTCTCGCGGCGCAGGGTCAGCCCGGCGGGATCGTGGAATTTGGCGCAACCGATGCCATGTTCTCGGAGCCCAGCGACCCACGCACTTTTGATTATGTGAACGGTCGCTTCGGATAACCAGCTGTTCGGCCCTCCGGAGGGCCGCAGGAGCACGAAGTTGGCCATAAATTCTATCAACAAATAAACATCGCATAGTCGCGTAATAAAACGCAACAGCAGTTGACGAATACACTATGGTGAGTTCTGGCTGAATTTCAGAATAGTCACAGCAGTTTTGGCGACAACGTCGATTCATTCCTCGGCGCTAGTTGTCCCGAGCACAGAGCTCATCAGCCCCCCTCACCCGGTGGATCTCCCCTCGATTCGCTGACTA
>JACMPQ010000015.1 GCA_014377425.1 Microbacteriaceae bacterium
AGTCCATTTCCAGCGGACTCACCCTACTGAATCTGGATTCCTCATTCCGCTTCATCGTGACCGGAATTGTTCTGTTGCTCGCGGTCACGCTCGACTCGATCTCGCGCCGGTCGCGAAGTTCCCACGGAAGAGCCTGACGAAAAGATTCGCCTGACCGCTCGCCCACTCCTTCTTACCGCCACCGCATTCGTGCGCCTCAAACATAAAAGATTGCGATGGGACGTGCCGCTTTGGTCAGGTGACGTATCACCCATCCGAGCAGCAGACCCGGTCGAACGTATGGTCGAGTCCCAAGAGCGACTGCTCGTCTTCGACGGCCAGAGTACCGTGACATCGAACTCCCTTGGACTGCGCCCGGCACCAAATATGTTTGACGAGTAAGTGTCAGAGATGTCCTGAGGCAGGAATGTCACCCATGTACTGAGACATCACACATAGACCGCAATCTACCGACCGGCCCGGGCTGGGTGTCGACAGTCGTTTTCTGATTTGAGGCACTGCCGGGCAGCGGTCCAGGATTGTTTTTATGCAGCAATCTGAAGAACGGTTCTATCGCGGCATTGTCGCCGCATGAGGCACTCTGCCCATCGAGCCGACCAGGTGATGTCGGGCCAGAGCGCGAAGGAGCTCCTGGCTTCGAAATTGGCTCTATTCGACCGGTCGCTGTGAACCCCAAAACCCGCAACGTCCCGTGTGACCTCCAATCGTGGGCTTGGCCGACCGGCCGGGAGGGAACCCAATCGTCATGATTTCGTCATGATGCCAACCGGACCCATACGATTTCGAGGTGATCTCCTGTAGATCATTTAAATTGCAGACGCCCGGAAACAAAGCGTTTTATGTCCTCAGCGATCACGTGAACAGTCGGTGAATTGGCCCTAAAAGATCAGTGGGTTCTCGGTTCAAGTCCGAGGGGGTGCACCACAAAACGCTCGCCAGCGGCCGATTCTTTTGAGGTCGGCTTGAAGGTTGCAGATCTCGTGTACTACGGGTGCAATATCGGGCTTATGCGCATGCCTGCTCAAGGCTTTGAGTGACACCCATCAAGCCTTCGAGTGACACCGTGATCTGATCGAAGGGCCGAATTTGCCGGGACGATAAATGGCAGTAGGCGAAGTTCGCTGGGGAAGCTGCGCGACCCTTGGATGTCGTCCATTACCGTGCAGCAGACCCGACTTTTGGCTGTCCGGGCCGTTATAGAGTGTCGTGGGAGCATTTCGAGCCTTTGTCAGATTTGCTCCCCGTTGATTTTTGCAATAATTCGCTTCATTTGAAAACAACCGAAATCATTAGTGAGGGGCACACATGACAGATTCACCGCTCGATGCGACCGCGGGCCAACCAAATTCCCGGCAGCTACTGAGCCCTGCTGACGCAAACATCCATGCGTTTGATTTACAAACTCCGGTGAAGGCGAACACCTTCGCAATAATCTCTCTCGCGGGCGTCTTTGTGGTGTCCCTCCTCGGAATCGTCTTCGGTCACTTGGCTCTCGCGCAGATCAAAAAGACCGGCGAACCCGGACGAGGGCTTGCGATTGCCGGCATCGCCATCGGCTACTCCTCGATTGTGCTGACTATCGTCGCCATCGCCTCCTACGCGGTACTAATCGCTGCAATGGTGGGCTTTGCCGGAGCCTCCGGGCACATGGGGAACTAGAAGCGATTAGCGCAGCGTCACCGATGAACTCGCTCCGGTCACTAGGTCGATTACAACCTGCGGGTCATTTCCTACCCGGGTTACGTCGAGGGCTGCAGAGACCTGATAGACCCCGGGGGCAACATGGGGCAGGTTTTCACGGAAGAGGTCCGACTCATCGTCCTCCACGCCACAGGTAACGGGCGCGAACGAGGCCGTGAAGCTCGTCGATGCCCCCGGTGCGAGTTCGATAGTTCGCGCCATGGCGATCATCGCGCCGTTGCTATGCCAGAGCACGCGGCCATCCTTCGACAGGGTGATCTCGGGGGTCACGGCGGAGGACCCGGTGATCGAAGCCGCGCCGGTGTTGGTGAGCGTGACCGTTCCTGTGACCAGGGCGGACGAGGCATCCGCGGAATCGAACTGTGGGCTGAGCACCAGGCCACTCGGGCTCGGGGCCACCTCGGCGACGGTTCCACCACAGAGGTTCAACCGTGAGGCGGGAGCCAGCTGTATTGCGCCATCGGTTGCCCCGCCATTGAGGGGCAGAAGGCTTCCGGACGCCGTACCGGGAGCCAGGCTCGAGGTGCCGCCGCCGCTAGTCATCGACGGGGTGAGCCCGCGGATTCCCGCAACACTGGCGACCCCGATGCCAGCGACAGCGAGCGTCGTGGCGCCGCCGATCGCCATCCGTTGTCCTCCCCGGCGGCGAGAACTGCGGCGGAGTACCCGCTGCAGGTCGACGGGGGCGAGCGTCGGTGTGGAGTCAGCGAACAGGGATGCGAGGTCAGATTCGGTGGACATGGGTCGCTTTCTCCGGGTCGGTTGGTGACGCTGCATCGGTTGATGCGGCATCGGTTGAAGCGGACGTGGTTGATGCGGCTTCGGTTGACGTGGGCTCTGGGGTCGTCGGTGATGAATCGGTGAGCGCGATGGCCATTTTGCCGAGGCCGTCGCTGAGGTAGCGCTTGACCGTTCCGGCCGAGATGCCGAGCCAGTCGGCGATGTCGTCGACCTTGAGGTCTTCGTAGTAACGCAGCACGATGCAGGCACGTTCGCGCGGGCTCAGTTTTGCGAGCTCCGCGGTGAGATCGAGACGGTTCTCCGTGGCCGGGGCCGTCGATTCCTGCTGTTCCGGTACGGCGGTAAGGTGGGCAACTCGCCGCCATCTGGTCGTTCGACGCCCGCCATCGAGCCAGTTATTCAGGATGGCGCGGCGCACGTAGGCCTCCGCGCTGGCGACGGTGAACCCGTTGCGCAGTCGACCGAATGTCTTGACCAGGGCGTCCTGCACGAGGTCGGCGGCGTCATCCGCGTTGCCGCTGATCAGCCAGGCGTAGCGTGTGAGCGCATTACCGCGCTCGGCGACAAGGGTCGTGACGACGCTTCGCCACCCCTCGGCGTCGCTCTGGTTTTGTCGTGGTGCCGTATTCATCCGGTTCCCCAATTCCTGTACGGCGGACGGCTGTCTATCTATTAAGACGCCTAAGCGAGCAGAAACGTTGGGGCGGGGGCGTTCATGTGTTCGGATGCCGCCGACACCGATCAACCGTTTGATCAGCGATTGCGGGTGCTAGCGTTGACAGCACTTGAGTTGGGAGACAATGTGGCCGCCATTACCGTTCGGAACCTTGATGATGACGTTCAGCGGCGGCTGAAGCTTCGGGCTGCGGCTCACAACCGTTCGATGGAAGCTGAAGTTCGGGCGATTTTGAGCGATGCCGTTCGAGGCGGCGATTTCGCCGCCTCTTGGTTGGCCGTAGCCGAGAGATTTCGTGCAACCGACCTGCCGATGCCTGTTCGATCCCCACCGCGAGGGTTTGACCTCTCGTGATCGTTTGCGACACTAACGTCTTATCGGAACCACTCCGAACACAGCCAAATCCCGAAGTCCTCGTCTGGCTCGGGTCTGTGGTCGACGATATTGCGTTGACCTCGGTTACCGTCGGTGAGATTCTGACCGGTGTTCGATCGCTTCCTGCCGGGCAGCGCCGCGACGGGCTGATGGCTGCGGTAGAACAAACCTTCACAATTTTCGCCGATCGAGTGCTTCCCTACAACGAACCGGCGGCGCGGGAATATGCGTCTCTGCAGGAAACCCGGCGAACGGTTGGGCGACCGCTGAGCGTCGAAGACGGGATGATTGCGGCAATTTGCCGCACTGAAGGCTTTTCCCTTGCCACACGAAACACCAAAGACTTTGCTGGCCTAGGTCTTGACCTCATCAACCCCTGGGACGACTCGACCGTCTGAGTGTGAGGGTATTAATCGCACCGTGCGGCTAGATTGTGGCCGACTAGTTTGCGATGCTACCTAGCCGTGGATTGCGCAATGTGGCCTTCGGATTGGATTCGTGGCGTACTGACCGCCGCGGTGCTTTCCATTGTTGGCCAGGGAGAAACCTATGGCTACCTCCTCGCCCAAAAGCTGGAACAGGGGGGTGATTCCCATTGTCCTACTGATAACGGTTGCTGCCGCTCGCCACCGTCGCCCGTTGCGAAAGTGAAAAATTCCGCTTTAGCCGTGCTTAGTCGTCATCATGCCGGCCCTCACCGTCCGGTGGTTCAAAGCTGATCGCGCCATTTCTAGCGGGCCGGATGTACTTTTCCATGCTTGGTGACTGCGCTGAGCAGTGCGGTCATTCGCTGCTAATCCAGTAAGCACAAAACCCGCAGCGGTAGCGTCGCGGGGGTGACCCAACCTTCAACGACCACGGTCGGCGCGCTCCGAGCATCCGGCCACCTTCAGAAGACGCTTCGCGTCGAGATTCGCGACAATCTGCTTGCCGCCCTCCGCGAGGGCCGCGACCCGTGGCCGGGGTTGCACGGCTTCGAGTCGACCGTTATTCCGCAGCTCGAACGGGCGCTCATCGCCGGCCACGACATCGTGCTGTTGGGTGAGCGAGGTCAGGGCAAAACCCGCCTGTTGCGCACGCTCGGGAGCCTGCTCGACGAGTGGACCCCGGTGATCGACGGCTCCGAGCTCGGCGAGCATCCCTTCGAGCCGATCACCTCGGCAAGTCGGCGTCGGGCGGCCGAGCTGGGCGACGAGCTGCCGGTATCGTGGCGTGGTCGTGAGGAGCGCTACTCCGAGAAGCTCGCCACCCCCGACACGAGTGTGGCTGACCTGATCGGGGATGTTGACCCGATGAAGGTTGCTGAGGGGCGCAGCCTCGGGGATCCGGAGACCATCCACTTCGGCCTCATCCCGCGCAGCCATCGCGGCATTGTGGCCATCAACGAACTGCCTGACCTCGCTGAGCGCATTCAGGTGGCCATGCTGAACGTGATGGAGGAGCGCGACATTCAGATTCGCGGCTATGTGCTGCGGCTTCCGCTGGATGTACTCGTGGTGGCCAGCGCCAACCCCGAGGACTACACCAACCGCGGACGCATCATTACCCCGCTGAAAGATCGGTTCGGAGCGGAAATTCGCACCCACTACCCCACCGAGCTCGTGGACGAGATTGCGATCATCCGGCAAGAGGCAGATCTGGTGGCGGATGTTCCCGACTACCTGGTCGAGATTCTGGCGCGTTTTACTCGGGCGCTGCGCGAATCCACCGCGGTTGACCAGCGCAGCGGGGTGAGTGCGCGGTTTGCCATTGCTGGCGCCGAAACCATCGCCGCTGCGGCCCTGCACCGTGCGACTCGCCGAGGGGAGGATGACGCGGTGGCCCGGCCCGTCGACTTGGAGACGGCCGTCGACGTGCTCGGTGGAAAGATCGAGTTCGAGTCCGGCGAGGAGGGCCGTGAGGAGGAAATTCTCGATTACCTGCTGCGCACAGCCACCGCCGAGACCGTGCGCGAGCACCTGCGCGGCGTCGACTTCTCGCTCTTGGTATCGGCTATCGAGGCGGGGGCGATGGTGACCACCGGCGAGCAGGTGACCGCCCACGACTTCACCGCGAACCTGCCCGCGCTGGGGGAGTCCGAACTCTACGACACCGTGTGCGAACGGCTCGGTGCCACAACCGAGGGCCAGCGTGCGGGAGCGGTTGAGTTGGCGCTCGAGGGTTTGTACCTTCGCCGCAAAATCAGTAAGGCCTCAAGCGACGGGGAGACGGTGTATGGCTAGGGCAAATCGGCGGCTTAGCGCGGCCACCCGCTACGGCAAGTACGACGGCGGACCCGACCCGCTGGCTGCTCCCGTCGACGTCTCCGAGGCGCTCGCCGCGATCGGTGACGATGTGATGGCCGGCTCCTCCCCGGAGCGTGCCCTGCGCGAATTCCTCCGCCGGGGCGGCAGCCAGACCGGGTTGGATGATCTGGCCAGGCAGGTGGCCGAGCGCAGGCGAGAACTCACCCAGAAGCACAACCTCGACGGCACCCTTCAGGAGATTCGCGAACTGCTCGAGAAAGCGGTGAAAGCGGAGCGAGCCCAGCTTGCTCGGGATGTCGAAATGGATGAGGGCGACCGAATGCTGGCCGAAATGCAGCTCGAGAACCTCCCGCCCTCCCCAGCGGCCGCGGTGAGCGAATTGAACGGGTACAACTGGCAAAGCGCCGAGGCACGAGCCGATTTCGAGAAGATTAAGGACCTTCTTGGCCGAGAGATGCTCGACCAACGCTTCGCCGGCATGAAAAACGCGCTGGAGAACGCGACCGACGAGGACCGCGCCGAGATCAACGAAATGCTGAGGGATCTCAATGCGCTGCTGGAGGCCCACCAGCGCGGCGAAGACACCCCGGAGCAGTTCGACGAGTTCATGAAGAAACACGGCGAGAGTTTTCCGGATAACCCCAAAAACGTAGAGGAGTTGCTGGATTCGCTGGCTGAGCGTGCCGCCGCCGCCCAACGGATGCGCAACTCGATGACCCCGGAGCAGCGAAACGAACTCGACGCGCTGGCGCAGCAGGCGTTCGGCTCGCCCGAGCTAATGCAGTCACTTGCGCAGCTCGACGGTGCCCTGCAGTCGCTTCGCCCCGGCGAGGACTGGAGCGGTGGTGAGAGCATGAACGGCGGCGAGGGTCTCGGCCTTGGCGACGGCACGGGGGTGTTCCAGGACATCGCCGAACTCGACGCGCTGGCGGAACAGCTGGCGCAGTCATCCGGCGACTCCCGCATCGACGATTTGGATCTCGACACCCTGGCAAAGCAGCTCGGCGACGCGGCGGCGGTCGATGCGCGCACCCTGCAGCAATTGGAGAAGGCGCTGCGCGAAACCGGCACCATGAAACGGGACTCCGACGGACGGCTGAAGCTGACCCCGAAGGCGATGCGTCAGTTGGGCAAGGCCCTGCTGAAAGACGTAGCCAACCGGATGTCGGGCCGCCAGGGCAATCGCGACCTGCGGCGGGCCGGGGCGGCGGGGGAGAGATCCGGTGCCACCCGCGAGTGGAGCTTCGGCGACACCGAACCGTGGGATGTCACCCGCACAGTCACGAATGCGATCACCCGTACGGCGGGGCAGGGCGGAATTACGCGGGCAGGAACGGTCGGGGTGGGCGAAAGTGGATCAGCCGGCAGCTCGGCCGGCGGATCGGGCGCGGGCGCAGGCGGCGGCTCTCGAGTGGGCGTGCGCATCGAGATCGGCGACGTGGAGGTGCAGGAAACCGAGGGGCGCACTCAAGCATGCGTGGCCCTGCTCGTGGACACCTCGTTCTCGATGGCGATGGACGGGCGCTGGGTGCCGATGAAACGCACCGCTCTGGCCCTGCACACGCTGATCAAGAGCCGGTTTCGCGGCGATGAGCTGCAGCTTATCGCGTTCGGGCGGCATGCCGAGGTGATGGACATCGATCGGTTGACCGGGCTGGATGCCAAATACGACAAAGGTACCAACCTGCACCACGCGCTTCTTTTGGCCAATCGGCACTTTCGCAAGCATCCGAACGCCCAGCCTGTGCTGTTGATCGTCACCGACGGGGAGCCGACCTCTCACCTTGAGGCCAGCGGCGAGGTGTTCTTCGACTATCCGCCCCATCCGGCCACGATCGCCTTCGCCGTGCGAGAACTCGACAACAGCGCGCGGCTCGGTGCGCAGACGACTTTCTTCCGGTTGGGGGATGACCCCGGGCTTGCCCGATTCGTTGACTCGATGGCCAAGCGGGTTGACGGTTCGGTGGTGGCGCCGGAGTTGGACGATCTCGGGGTCGCGGTCGTGGGGTCGTATCTCGGTTCGCGTCAGGGCGGGGCGGGCGGCGCCGGCAAATACGGAAACGCGGGCGGCCCTGGCGGCTACGGCGCGGGCGGGCCCGGCGATTTCTTCAGCCGTAGCTGACACGCAAAACCGGGCCGTTCACGCGGGAAGCTGCCGCGTGCACGGCCCGGTTTATGCGACCCAGCTATGAACGCTTGTCGAAGACCTCGGCCTCCATCGCGTCGTAGCCCTCGATCTGCGGGTCGCCGTGTAGGCCTCCGCTGATCGCATACTCTTCCTCCGGCGAGAGCACCAAACGCTTGCGGCCCCAGACGGCGAAGATTACGAGCATCACCACGTAGACGATGGCGATCGCCGCGATCGCCGGGCGGGCGGGTTCGTTAATAAAGAACCCGATGAAGATCGCGAGCGAGAATATGCCCGCGATAACCGCACCCGGGATACCCCAGGGGCTGAGGTACGGGCGCTTCGCGTTCGGGAATTTTTTACGCAGGATGACGAAGGACACCATCTGCAGCATGTAGGCAATGACCGCACCCCACACCGCGATATTCAGCACGATCGCTCCGGCAACGCCGTTAGCACCTCCCGCGGCATCGACAATGATCAGAGCGATGAAACCAATTACAGCTCCGACGAGTAGGGCGACTCCAGGCGTTTGGCGTTTTCCAGTCAGCGAGAGGAACCGCGGGTAGTAGCCGGCGCGGGAGAGCGAGTACATGTTGCGGCCATAGGCGAACATGATGCCCTGCAGCGATGCCAGCAGGCCGATTAGGGCGAACAGCGCGAGGGCGGCCGCGGCCTGATCGCCAACGATGGCGCGGAAGCCGTCGAGCAGCGGCTCACCGGAGGGCGAGGTCTTCTCGGCGCCCACGATGCCGGTGTTGAGAAAGAGAACCGCAAGGCCGGTGACGATGAGGGTCGTGCGGGCGATCAGGCCGGCGCGTGGGATGTCGCGAGCGGGGTTGTGCGCTTCCTCGGCGGCCAACGGCAACTCTTCGATTCCCAAAAAGAACCACATGGCGTAGGGAAGCGCAAACAGGATGGGCAACACCCCATGGGGCAGGAACGCCGTTTGGCCGGCATCCGGTTTGATATCGAACAGTTTGTCGACGCTGAAGAGCCCGGAGAAGGCGGCCATTACCGAGAACACCACAAGGATGGCGAGCGAAATGATCGACACCACGATGGCGAACTTGAAGGAGATGGAGGAGCCGGCGGCGTTCAGCAGGATGAAGACGGCGTAGAGGATCGCCCACCAGACCCAGGCGGGCATAGAGAAGTTCAGGAGCTCGGTGGTGATGTTGTTGGCGTAGCCGGCCGAGAAGTACACGATGACCGCGGTGGTGGCCACGTACTCGATCGTCTCGGCGAGCCCGGTGACGAAACCGCCCCACGGTCCCATGGCGGCCCGGGCGAAGGAGTAGGCCCCTCCGGTGTGCGGCATCGCTGCCGACATCTCGCCGATCGAGAACATCATGCCGTAGTACATGACAATGAGCAGCGCGAAGGCGATCACCATTCCGCCGAAACCCGCGTAGCCGATGCCAAAGTTCCAGCCGGAAAAGTCGCCCGAAATGACGGCGGCAATCGCGAGGCCCCACAGCCCCCAAATTCCGGCGCTGCGCTTGAGTCCTCGCTTCTCGAAATAGCCGTCTTCTACCTTGCGATAGGTAACGCCCGACACGCTTTTGTGGCCCGGATCAGTCATTCGTGGTTCTCCCAAACAAAGGTGAAAGACGCGGGCATCATTGCGCGCGCAGGGAATCGCTGTCTATGGAGCGTAATGCCCTATTGGCCCTTCGTAACTACCTTTGGATGTTAAAAGTTTGTTTCCTAATCAACTGGCGTGCTGCCCACGTTGTGATGTAATGGTCGGGCGCAGCCACTGACGGATTTGGTTATCACCTTCGAAAGGGGTGCGCCGCTCTGCTGCCGCGAAAGTTTTCTACTGCCGCGCCGAAGACTAGACGCTGCTGCACACTCAATGAGGAGACGAACGATGGCGCTACCCACCGGAATGCTGACCCTGCACGAACTGAATTCCCTCATCAAGGGTGGCGATATCGATACGGTTATCGTCGCATTTACCGATATGCAGGGTCGATTGATTGGAAAGCGCGTTTCGGCCCGCTATTTCGCCGCCGAAGTGGCTTCACACGGCGCAGAGTGCTGTAACTACCTGCTCGCTGTCGACGTAGAAATGAATACCGTCGACGGTTATGCCATTTCCTCGTGGGAAACCGGATATGGCGATATGGCGATGATCCCCGATTTCTCCACTCTGCGCCTCCTGCCCTGGCAGCCCGGAACAGCTTTGGTCATGGCAGATCTGACCTGGTTGGATGAGACAGCCGTTCGCCCAGCGCCGCGCGAAATTCTTAAGACCCAGCTCGCGCGCCTCGAAGCGCTCGGGCTCAGCGCTCACGTGGGTACCGAACTCGAATTCATTGTCTTTGACGACAGCTACCGCGAGGCCTGGAAGAAGGGCTATGTCGGGTTGGCTGCCGCCACCGACTACAACGTCGACTACGCGATCCTCGCCTCCACCCGCATGGAGCCGCTCTTGCGCGACATCCGAAACGGGATGGAAGGCGCGGGGCTGTATTGCGAGGGCGTTAAGGGCGAATGCAACTACGGTCAGCAGGAAATCGCGTTCAAGTACGACGAAGCCCTGGTGACCTGCGATAACCATTCGCTCTACAAAAATGGGGCCAAGGAGATCGCCGACCAGCACGGTAAATCGCTCACCTTCATGGCGAAGTTCAACGAGCGTGAGGGCAACAGCTGCCACATTCACATCAGCCTGCGCGGGCTCGATGGCAGCGCCGTGCTGTCCGACCCAGATGCCCCCGACGGCATGAGCAAAATGTTCCGCCATTTTCTGGCCGGCCAATTGGCGACGATGCGTGAACTCACCCTGTTCTTTGCCCCCAACATCAACTCCTACAAGCGTTTTGTGGAGGGCTCGTTCGCGCCCACTGCCGTGGCGTGGGGAATGGATAACCGCACCTGCGCGCTGCGTGTCGTGGGCAAGGGCCTCGGAATGCGGGTCGAAAACCGTGTGCCCGGCGGGGATGTAAACCAGTACCTCGCGGTGTCGGCCCTCATCGCGGGTGGTCTGTACGGCATCGAGCACGAACTGGAGTTGGAGCCGATGCTCACCGGCAACGCCTACAGCAGTGATGCCGCGCGCGTGCCGACCAATCTGCGGACCGCAGCCGAACTGTTCGGCCAATCGGCCATCGCCCGGGCAGCGTTCGGCGACGACATCGTGGAGCACTACCTCAACAACGCCGCAATCGAGTTGGCGGCGTTCGACTCGGCGATCACCGACTGGGAACGCGTGCGCGGCTTTGAGCGGCTCTAAGCCGGTGTTGGGCTCGGGAATATTGGGCGATCTAGAGTCTGCGGCGGGCTCGGCTGCTTCGGATGCCGCTTCCGCGCCACTAATCGGCATCACGAGCTACCTCGAACGGGCGCAAACCGGCGTCTGGGATGTGCGCGCGGCCTACCTGCCCGAGGTCTACCTCGATTCGGTGACCCGCGCCGGAGGTGTGGCGGTTCTGTTGCCGCCGCAACCGGTGACTGCCGCGGCGATCGACCGGGTGATCGACGCCCTCGACGGACTCGTGCTCAGTGGGGGAGCGGATGTCGACCCGGCCCTCTATGGGCAAGAAGCGCACGAGCGCACCGGCACCCCCCGCACCGACCGCGACGCCTGGGAGCTGGCATTGATTCGGCGTGCGATCGAACGCGAGTTGCCATTTTTGGCGATCTGCCGGGGTGCCCAGGTGTTGAACGTGGCCCTCGGCGGCACCCTGCATCAGCATCTGCCCGACCTCGTCGGTAGCGAAAAGTATCAGGTTGGCGCGGGCCAGTTTTCGGCCATCGACGTGCTCGTGGCGGCCGATAGCCAACTCGCTCGCGTGCTTGGCCAGACCGCCGCAAACCTCAGCGTGCAGTGTTACCACCATCAGGCTCTCGACAGGGTGGCCCCCGGTCTCACGGTGAGCGCCGCGACCGACGACGGCGTGATCGAGGCGGTGGAGCTTGACGGCGTGCCGTTCGGGATCGCCGTGCAGTGGCATCCGGAACAGGATGCGGCCGACCACAGGCTCTTCGCCGGATTGGTCGCCGCGGCGCAGGCTGCCACCCCCAAACCCGCATCACCGACCGCCGCAGCCCCGACTTCAGCAGCCCCGATCTCAGTAGCCCCGATTTCAGTAACACCGAAAGGCACCGACCAATGACCGTCACCACCCTCGTCAACCCCGCCAATGCGCAGGCCTTTCGTGAGGTGCGCCACACGACGCTCGAAGAAGTGGATGACGCCATCGCGCTCGCCGCCAGTGCGCAGCGGGTCTGGGCGGCATTAGCGCCGGCCGAACGTGCCGCGGGCCTGCGCCGGTTCGCCACCGCGGTGGACGCCGCGGTGGAGGATCTTGCGCTGTTGGAGGTACTGAACTCCGGGCATCCGATCTCGCAGGCTCGCTGGGAGGCGGGGCACGTGCGCGACGTTTTGACCTACTATTCCGCGGCCCCCGAACGCCTCTCCGGCCGGCAAATTCCGGTAGCTGGCGGAATCGACATCACCTTCCTCGAGCCGATCGGTGTGGTCGGGGTGATTGTGCCGTGGAACTTTCCGATGACGATCGCGAGCTGGGGGTTCGCGCCGGCACTCGCCGCGGGTAATGCCGTGGTGCTGAAGCCCGCCGATTGGACCCCGCTCACCGCCATCCGATTGGGCGAACTGGCCCTCGAAGCCGACCTGCCGCCGGGACTCTTTCAGGTGCTCCCCGGCCGCGGGTCGGTGGTCGGCGAACGGTTCATCTCCCACCCCGGTGTCGGCAAAATCGTGTTCACCGGCTCCACCGAGGTGGGCAAGCAGGTGATGGCGGGCTGCTCCACCCAGGTGAAGGCGGTGACGCTGGAGCTCGGCGGCAAAAGCGCCAATGTGATCTTTGCCGACGCCGACCTCGAGAAGGCCGCTGCGACCGCGCCCTACGCCGTGTTCGAGAATGCCGGCCAGGATTGCTGCGCCCGCAGCCGCATTCTGGTTGAGCGCCAAGTTTTCGACCGCTTTCTGGAGCTGCTCGAGCCCGCAGTGCAGGGGGTCAAGGTCGGCGATCCGGCCAACGAAACCACCGAAATGGGGCCGCTGGTTTCGCAGAAACACTTCGACAGCGTGACCTCCTATGTTCCGGATGACGCGCCCGTCGCCTTTCGTGGCAGTGCCCCGGGCGGTCCCGGCTTCTGGTTCGCACCGACGGTGCTCCTCCCGGACAGCCGCAGCGACCGCACCGTCGTGGACGAAATCTTCGGACCGGTGGTCACCGTCTTGCCTTTTGATGACGAAGCGGATGCGATCTCGCTCGCG
Organism: Microbacteriaceae bacterium; assembly: GCA_014377425.1. GTDB lineage: Bacteria > Actinomycetota > Actinomycetes > Actinomycetales > Microbacteriaceae > Marisediminicola. Next base: position 13,122 of record JACMPQ010000015.1, read on the forward strand.
AATGACAGCATCTACGGCCTTTCCGGCTCGATCTGGACCAGAGATGTGGGCCGCGCCATCCGTGTCTCCCGGGGAATCGCCAGCGGAAACCTGTCGGTGAACTCGCACTCCTCGGTGCGCTACTCGACTCCGTTCGGCGGCTTCAAGCAGAGCGGGCTGGGCCGCGAGCTCGGACCGGATGCCGCCAACGCCTTCACCGAGACCAAGAACGTTTTCATCTCCACCGACTAACCCCTTTTTTCACCACCCACGAACCACCACATTTGGGAGCACGACATGGCAATAACCCCCATTAACCTCACCCAGCGGCTTGCCGGGAAGGTCGCGGTGATCACCGGCGGCGCGAGCGGCATCGGGTTCGCCACCGCCAAGCGGTTCGCCGCCGAGGGCGCGAGGGTCGTGATCGGCGATGTCGATGAGACGACCGGCACCGCGGCAGCCCTCGAGGTTGACGGCCTTTTTGTGAAGGTCGACGTGACCGACCAGGATCAGGTCGACAACCTGTTCTTCCAGGCCAACGAAACTTACGGCTCGGTCGATATCGCGTTCAACAACGCCGGCATCTCCCCGCCAGACGATGACTCGATCGAAACCACCGAGCTCCCGGCTTGGCAAAAAGTGCAGGATGTGAACCTCAAGTCGGTGTACCTCTGCTCGCGTGCGGCACTGCGCTACATGGTGAAGCAGCAGAGCGGATCGATCATCAACACGGCCTCGTTTGTGGCGGTGCTCGGCTCGGCTACCAGCCAGATTTCCTACACCGCCTCAAAGGGTGGAGTCTTGGCGATGAGCCGCGAGCTCGGTGTGCAGTTCGCCCGCCAGGGAATTCGGGTCAACGCCCTCTGCCCTGGACCGGTGAACACCCCCCTCCTGCAGGAGCTCTTCGCCAAAGACGAGGAACGCGCGCAGCGCCGCCTCGTGCACGTTCCGGTCGGACGCTTCGCCCAGCCGGATGAACTCGCCGCCGCGGTCGCGTTCCTCGCGAGTGACGACGCCTCGTTCATTACCGGCACCACCTTCATGGTCGACGGCGGAATCAGCGCCGCCTACGTAACACCGCTGTAACCACGCGGATTGGGCGGGAGATCACGGTGGCAGAGATGGAGGCGAGGTCTAAGGCATCTGCCGGGGCCTCCGAAACGGCTGCCCAGCAGGGGGCAGAGAACGAGCACGGCCCCGTGCGCGTGCACGAGGCCGAGTCTCAGCCCGGGCACCAGCAAACACGCGGGGCTGGCCACGAGCCCGCGAGGCGCGCAGATGCCCGCTTCCGTCCGCTGCGCTCCGGCAACGCGTTTGAAGAGACCGTCGCACGCCTGTTGCAATCGATTCGGCTGGGGTTGGTGGCGCCCGGCGAGGCGCTGCCACCCGAGCGGGATCTCGCTGCGCTCTTCGCCGTAAGCCGAGATACCGTCCGAGACGCAATCCGTTCCCTCACCGAGGCCGGCTTTATCGTCTCCCGCCGCGGCCGCTATGGCGGCACCTTCGTATCGGTCACGCTGCCTCCGCGTGGCGAGGCAAATACGGTGGAGGCCGCTATCGGCCGAGCGTCGGTGACCGCGGAGGAGGTCAATGATGTGCTGGTGTTGCGCGAAATTTTGGAGGTCGGGGCCGCTCGGACCTGCGCAGGGCGAAGCCTGAGCGCCGTCCACAGGGATCTCCTGTTCACCCGACTGGCCGAGACCTCTGCCGCGTCATCGGGCGATTATCGTCGGCTGGATTCCCGGCTGCACCTGACGATTGCCGAAATAACCGGATCGCCGTCGGCGGTACCGCTGATCGCCAACAACCGCACCCTCGTAAACGACCTGCTCGATCGCATCCCCCTGCTCGAACCCAACATCGTGCATTCGAATCGCCAGCATGAGGCGATCGTCGCTGCAATTCTTGGCGGTCAGACGGTTCGAGCAGAGGAAGCCATGCGTGAGCACTTGGCCGGAACCGCGGCGCTACTTCGCGGGTTTCTCACTTAAAAATTGAGTTAGCTGAGGCCGGAGGAAGCCCCAGAAAGCCCCAGGGAGCCCCAGGAAAAACACCCGGGAGCGCAGCGCGCGCCCCCGGGAGATCGGACTGCGGGTCAGGCGTCGTCGGCGAACGAACCGGCCTGGGCCGCAACCTGCGGCCGGCGGGAGCGGAGCACCGCGAAGCCGACGAGACCCACCACCATGGTCGCAAGGAACCAGTAGGGCAGGGTGTTCAGCGGGTAGGCCGGAACGGGGAACACGTTCGTGTAGAAGACATAAGCGAGGGCAACCGTGCCGACGATTCCGAGCGTTGTCGCGAGTGCGATCTGCCGCACGCCGAGGTGTCGCAGGAACAGCGGTGCGCCAATGCAGACTGCGGCGTAACTCACCATGTATCCGAACACTCCGACGGTGTCGATGTAGCCGGTCGCGGCGAGCGGGGCGGTTCCCAGGGCGATCACTACGACCGCCGGAACGGCAACGATGCCCACCATCAACCAGATGGCTTTTGCGGGGGTGCGGTGCACCGGGTGCGCGTGGCCGAGCCACACCGGAAGCAGGCCCTCGTTGCTCATCCCGAACAAAATTCGCGCGCCCACCGTGATGCAGGCGACCACCACGGCGAAGAACGACGCGCTGAAGCCGATGTCGAGCACGGGCTGCAGGAAAGACAGCCCCCACTGCTTGGTGAGGTCGTCCATCGGAGAACCGCTGGCCGCAAGGGCTGCAGCACCGCCCTTGAACTGCGCGACCTGGGCGTACGTCGCAAAGATGTACAGGATTCCGGCGAGGATTGCGCTTCGCGTTACCGCGCGGGGGATCGCCCGGAACGGGTCATTTGATTCCTGCCCGAGGGATGCGGCGCTTTCGAATCCGACGAACCCGAGGATCGCTAGGACAATCGCGAACGCGATTCCACTGAAGGTGGCACCGGTCAGGGAGAGCTGGGCGCCATCGATGAATTTTCCACTCTTGACGAAGATGATCACGAGCGTGATCACAATCACGGTGATAGAGAGCAGTTCCAGCACCGCCGAGACCCGCGCCGAGATGCGCACGCTGGTGATCATGAGGTACAGCGCCAAAGCCAGCATCACGAGATCGATCACAATTTGACCCAGGATGCCGTCAAAGAGGGTCACACCAAACTGGTCGAGTGTCTGGGCAACGAAGAACCCCACTCCGCAGAGCGAACCGGCGGCGATGGCGATCACTCCGATCAGGAGCGCCCAGCCGGTGATGAACGATCCGGTCGGACCGAGGGCGGGCCGAACGAGAGAGTAGAGGGATCCGACACCGGCTCGGCGACGCGCAAACACCACCACCGAATAGGCCACCACCAGGGCAATTCCCGTGCCGATGAGAAAGGAAAACCAGGCTCCGTTGCCGGCTGAGGCGGCCATTTGTGCCGGGGCGAACGCAATCACGGCGCTCGGGGCGACGTTCGCGACGCTCTGCGCGGTCACTTCGATCGGGGTAAGGCTGCGTCGAGCGAGTCCTCCGCTGTGATCGACGGCGTCAAGGGTGTCAGTGGTCATGTCAGCTCCGGTTCGACGTGCGGTCAGGATCGTTGATTAGCAATTGCCGCAGGGCATGGCCACCGGCAAGGTCTTTGAGCGACTGGGGCGCTTCGGAGAGGGGGCGGCGAGCCGACACGAGCGACTCGAGGTCGATGTCACCCGCCATGAAGAGGTCGACCAGCCACGGGATGTCTCTCTGCGGCACAACCGAGCCGTAATTGGAGCCGAGGATTCGTTGATCTGCCTCGGCAAGAGCCAGCGGATCGAAGCGGGCGAATTGTCCGGTGGGCGGGAGCCCAACAATCACCGCGGCGCCGCCGAGCCCGAGTGCGGCGATCGCCTGTTCGGTGGTCGCGATTTTGCCGATGGCGTCGAACACATAATCGAGACCCTCCGGTACCGCGGCTTTGAGTGCGGTGACCGCATCGACAGCGCTGCTATCGATGACGTCGGTTGCTCCGAGGCGGAGGGCGAGTTCGAGTTTTTCTGGAACGATATCCACCGCAATAATTCGAGACGCTCCCGCCAGTCGGGCGCCTTGAATGCAGGAGAGCCCCACCCCGCCGCATCCGATGACTGCCACGGTCGCCCCTGCCTGGACCGCTGCGGTGTTCATAACCGCGCCGACGCCGGTGATCACCGCGCAACCGACCAGCGCCAAAAGGTCGAGCGGGGCATCCTTTCTCACCCTGATGGCACCGGATGCCGGCACGACCACTTTCTCGGCGTAGGAGGAAACCCCGAGGTAGTGCTTGAGTTCCCGGCCCTTCAGCGACAGTCGGCTTGTTCCGTCGTGGAGCACGCCCAGCGGGCCCACCACGTTCGCGACCAACAGGCACTGCGCGGGGCGCCCGGCGAGGCAATAGCGGCAGGCACCGCAACTCGGTACCCAGGAGAGCACGACGTGATCGCCGATCTGTAGCTCGGTGACGCCCGCTCCGAGCGCCGAGACAACTCCCGATCCTTCGTGACCCAGAACGACCGGGGCAGCGACATCCCAATCTCCAGAAACCACGTGCAGGTCGGAGTGACACACTCCCGCCGCGGTAATCGTCACCTCGACCTCGTCCGACTTCGGGGCCGCGAGGTCGACCTCCTCCAGCCGGGGTTCGCGCCCGGGGGTTTCGAACACCACCGCCTTCATTTGCTGACCCGCGCGCGAAACGGTCGGCTCGAGCGCACGACGTGCGGCACCAGAACGGTGACCGTTGTTGCGCGAGCTAGGGTAAAAGTGCGCAAAGGCGGGGCGTCAGTCATGATCGGTCGCGTCTCGTTCGGATTTATGGATGTTTAGCAGCATAAAACTTTGCTGCATTTATCCCATGCAAAACCTCGGGTGTCAATCCGCAAAAGGGTGTGGAGGAAAGGTCGCGTATGTCGGAGCAGCAGAGCGGGAATTCTGATGGCGCATCCGGAATGAATCAGGCCGGTCCGAGGCTTCGCGCAATTCGACGCGACCGAGGGCTGACGCTCGCTCTCGTTGCGGAACGAGCCGAGGTGACCAAGGGCTTTCTTAGCCTTCTGGAGCGCGGCAAATCCCGAGTTTCGGTGCCGACGCTCCTACGGATTTGCTGGGCGATGGGCGTGAGTATCGGCACGGTTTTTGACTATCCGGAGGAGCCTGTTTTGCATGGTGGAACGCCCATTCAAATGGGGGGCGTTGGCATCAACGAATATTTATTGACGCCAAAGGATGAACCGCTGGTTCAGGTGATGCGCACGGTCCTTCAGCCCGGCGGTGGCTCTGATGGTGCCTACAGCCTCGATGCGACGACGATTTTTGTGACGGTACTGCGTGGCACCCTGCGTCTCGTTGTTAATGCCCAGGAGTTTTCGCTCACCGCGGGAGACTCCACGACCTTCGCCGCGCTCCACGAACACGAATGGAGTAATCCCACCGAGCATGAGACGGAGGTGCTGTGGGTGATCGCGCCACCGTTGGCTCACGATCTCACAGTGCCGAATGGGCGTCTTGCGTCGGATCGGGCATAGGACGCGCATCTAAGGTCTTCGGCCAGGAGACACTCCCTATCCGCCGGTGCCTAGTTTCGGCCGTCGCGCTCCCGCGCCTCGTCGACGACGGTGCCGATGGCGATGGCGAGGGAGATGGCCCAACTCAGCCAGAGCAACGCGAGTCGCCAGTCTCGGGGTCCGCGACGGGTGGTTTGAAGCGTGCTCCAGCCCCCAAAAATGGCACTGATAACGCTGCTGCTGAACAGAAATCTGCGCACGATTGCTCCAATGACCTCGTAGGGTCCAACGGTACCCCGGCACTTCTTCACATCACGACTGTGAATTCCCCTGCCAAGAGCGCCACTGTCAGGTACTGACCGATCGGTCAGTTATGCTGAGGTAATGTCCAGTGCCGCCGAAGTTCGCACCATCGCACTCGCCGAGTTTGCCGCATCCGGGTATGCCGCAACCTCTGTGCAGCGCATCGCCATATTGGCGGGGTTGTCGAAGTCGGCGGTGCTGTACCACTACTCCTCCAAGGAAATTCTGCTGCAATCTGCCGTTCAGCCGGCGCTAGACACCATGGAAGCCATGGTGTCGACGCTGGAAAGCTGTGCTTTCGACGATGCAGCGCGCGAAGCCTTCATCGTGAATTTTGTCGACTTTTTGCTCGCCCATCGCCTCGAGGTGTACCTCTTCATAAATCAAGGTCCCACCCTCATAGACGTGGCGGTGGCACACCGCGCCAATGCCGTGGTCTTGCGGCTGGCGAACTTTTTTGATCGCTCCACCTCAACCGTCCAGGATCGGATGCGCTTCAGCATCGCATTGGGCGGTGCGGCCTACATGCTGTGCTCCGAGCGTTATCTGAAGCGTCAACAAACTCCCGACGCTGTGACCCGCCTCGCTCTGGTCACAATCATGAGCGAACTGCTGGCGCCGGTGGGAACACGGCCAGCCCGATCCTGATCTCTCCTAACGCTCCCCCGCGTTCTCTTTGGCACCCGAACACGCAAGGAATTTGATGGCGACCCTCCTCTACCGTCTTGGCCGATTCTCCTACCGCCGCGCCTACACGGTAATTGGCGTCTGGCTGCTGCTCTTTGTCGGAATTCTCGGCGGGGGAATTGCCCTCGGTGGTAAAACGCAGGAGTCGTTCGATATTCCCGGCACAGAATCGCAGGATGCCCTCGACCGTCTCGCCGCGGTGTTTCCGCAGGTCGCCGGGGCCAGCGCCCAAGCCATCATGGTGGCGCCGAAGGGCTCGCTGGTTACCGACCCCGCCTACGTGGCGATCATCGCCGACGAAGTTGCGGCGCTAAAGAAGATCGACGGCATCGACTCGGTGACCGGCCCCTTCGACAAGTACGCCGGAAATGCGGTGAGCGCCGACAAGACCGCGGCGCGCGTGCAAATTCAGTTCACCACCACCTCAAACAAGGTCGCGCCTGCCACCGTTACCGCACTCAAAGCCACCGGAACGGCTCCGCGGGACGCCAATATGGTGGTGGAATTCGGCGGTCAGGTCTTTCAAAACAACACCTTCGGGATCACCGTCACCGAGGTCTTCGGGGTGATCTTCGCCGGGGTCGTCCTGCTAATCACCTTCGGTTCTTTGCTTGCGGCCGGGATGCCGCTCGTCAGCGCCCTCGTCGGGGTGGGAATCGTCATCGGATCGATTACCGCCATTTCGGCGTTCACCTCGGTCTCGTCATCCGCTCCCCTTCTGGCGCTCATGATCGGCCTGGCCGTTGGCATCGATTACTCGCTATTTATTTTGTCGCGGCATCGCAACCAGCTGGCGCGGGGGGATGATCCGGAGGAGTCTGCCGCCACCGCCGTCGGTACCGCGGGCACGGCCGTAGTGTTCGCCGGAATCACGGTCATTATTGCCCTGCTCGGCCTGCTCGTGGTGGGCATCCCCTTCCTCAGCGTGATGGGCGTGGGGGCCGCGGTGGCAGTGTTGGTGGCGATCGGGGTCGCGACCACGCTCCTGCCCGCCATCCTCGGATTGGTGAAGGGCCGGCTTGCACCGATGCCGGGCTCCCGCGCCGCACGCCGCGCCGCCGCCCACGACGATCCGCGCGCAAAGCCCACGCTCGGGCTGCGCTGGGTGAGTCTCGTGATGAAGGCACCGGTGATCGCCACCCTGGGTGTTATGGCAATTCTTAGTGGGCTCGCCATCCCGGCACTGAGCCTCGATCTCAACCTGCCTGACGGTGGCTCTCAGCCCGCCCAGAGCACTCAGCGCAAGGCCTATGACCTCGTGAGCACCACTTTCGGTGCCGGGGTAAACGGCCCGCTCGTGGTGGCTATCGACATCACCCAAACCACCGCCATTGTCGACGATTTAAAGAAAATCGGCGATCGCTTGGCGACTCTGCCGGATGTGAAGTCGGTAAGTCAGGGAGCACCGGATGCCGGTCTCGACACCGCCATCATCCAGGTAACCCCCAACAGCGCCCCCGATTCTCCGAAGACCAAGGCGCTCGTGCAGGCCATTCGTGACCTCGCACCCGAAATCAAAAAGCAATACGGCACCGCCCTTTCGGTGACTGGGGCAACCGCCATCGGCATCGACATTTCCAATCGGCTGTCGAGTGCGCTGGTGCCGTTCGGTCTGATCGTGGTGGGGTTGTCGATCATCCTGCTAATGATGGTGTTTCGTTCGGTACTCGTGCCGATCAAGGCTGCCGTGGGATTTTTGCTCTCGGTGGTGGCCTCCTTCGGTGTGGTTGTCGGTATCTTCCAGTGGGGCTGGTTTAACGAACTCCTCAACGTAGAGAAGACCGGCCCGATTCTGAGCTTCATGCCCATTTTGCTGATGGCCGTGCTGTTTGGCCTCGCAATGGACTACGAGGTCTTTCTGGTGTCGGGTATGCGCGAGGAGTTTGTGAAAACCGGAAACGCTCGAACCGCCGTGCGGGCCGGGTTCGGAAACGGTGCCCGGGTGGTTACGGCAGCTGCGCTGATCATGTTCTTCGTCTTCTTCGCCTTCGTACCGGAGGGTTCCGGCACGATTAAACCGATCGCCCTCGGGCTCGCGGTGGGCATTGCCTTCGACGCCTTCCTGGTGCGGATGACGCTGGTTCCCGCCGTGATGACGCTACTGGGCCGCTCGGCCTGGTGGCTCCCGAAATGGCTGGCTCGGGTGCTGCCCGACCTCGACATTGAGGGTGAGAAGTTGCGCGAGCATCGCCTCGAATCGGTGTGGGCCGAGGGTGAGACTGGGCGCGCGGAACCCGCCGTGCTCAGTGCTCAGGAGCTCGTAGTCGGCACCGACGCCCGTACGGTTGGTCCGCTTTCGCTGCGTGTGTCCGCGGGCACGGTGGTGCTGGCTAGCGGTGACCTTCACGACCGCCGCGTGCTTGCAGCGACCCTCGCCGGCTACCTTGAACCGCTCAGCGGCTGGGCGCAGGTGGCGGGGCATCCGGTGCCCTCCGAAATGGCGGCCGTGCGACACCTCGTGGCGGTGGCAGATGTTGCTCGGGATGACCGCGGCGAAACCCGCGGCACCTTGGGGGTTCTGCTCACCGAACGTGCCGCGCTCACCCAGCCCTGGTATCGGGCGCTGCGGGTGAAACGACAGGTCGACCGCTTACTTGAACAGGCCAATCAGGCGCTTGACGAGGATGTTGCTGTTTCTGTTTCGACGCGCAGCCAGCCCGAGGTGGAACGCTCGGGAACGGCCACGGGAACAGCCTCGGGAACGGGCTCGCGCAGTCAGCTCAGCCGCGACTCCGTGCTTGTGTCCCTGCCGCACCTCGAACGCGCAGTGGTCCTCGCACTGGTTGCGCTCGCCGAAGCGACCCCGGTGGTGATGCTCGATCGGGTAGACAGTTTCCTGGTGCGGGGGGATGAGCGGCGTTTTCTGGCCGCGATTGTGGCCCTCACTCCGCCGCAGACGGTGCTCATCGTTGGGCTGGCGGCGGCCGATTCGGCGCGCACGCTGTGGATGGGGAAGCTTCGCCCAGTAATGACTCTCGCGCCCGATAAGGTCACCGCTGCGCCGGACCACCACTTGAGCACCCTGATTCTTGAAGCGGAAGGTCGTTCCCTGTGATTCGTTCCCATCCCGGTCGCACCCGCTGGGGCACTCGCCTCACGGTGGCTCTGGTGGCGGTGCTTCCGCTCGCTTTTGCCGGACTCTTCGTCGCCTCCCTCGGGGATGCGAACGACGGTATTCGGCGTATTCCAGCTGCGGTGGTAAACGCTGACACCCTCATTCAGCAAAAAGCCGCTGACGGAACGACCACGCCGATCTTCGCCGGGCGGCAACTGGTCACCGAGCTCACCGGATCGAGCAATCCGGCGTTTGACTGGAAAGTCACCAATGCTGAGAAGGCTAAAAGCGAGCTCGCGGCGGGCACCGTGTACGCGATCTTGACGGTGCCCAAAGATTTCTCGAAGTCGTTACTGACCCTCTCCACGGATGCCCCGCGCCAGGCGCGATTGAGCATTCGCACTGACGACGCCCATAGCTATCTCACCGCGCCACTCGCCCAAACGGTGGGGGCCAGTATGGTCTCTGCGTTCGGCCAGCAGATCACCGCCAACTACCTCGGCGGGGTGAGCGCCAGCATCGGCACCCTGGGCAGCTCGCTTGCGACGGCCGCCGACGGTGCGAGCAAGCTGGCCGACGGCGCGAGCGCCCTCGGTGCCGGCCTCGGCGGCCTCGGTAGCGGGGCCAGCAGTGCGCAGGAAGGCGCGGCCGGCTTAACCTCCGGGATCGCCAAATACACCGGTGGAGTCTCTGCCCTCAGCGTGGGGCTCGGTCAGTTGAAGGCCGGTGCTGGCGGGCTCAGCGGCATCAGCTCCGGAGTTACCCAATTCACCGGGGGAGTGTCACAGCTCTCCGCGGCAATCGCAGCCGCCAGTGTCGAGCTCTCCAGTCCCGACCCGGTGAAGGCGAGGGTCGCAGCGGCAACGGTTCAGGCGTTGTCTGCGCGGTTGGCCTCGGCCGCGGCCGGTGGTGCCAGCCTTGCCACCCAAACCGCGGGGGGGATCGCCGGCGTGCAGAGTGGGATCGCCCGAAGCGCGAGCGGTGCGGCCACCCTGTCGGCAGGTTCTGGTGCACTCAGCACCGGAGCACAGTCGCTCCGCGACGGTCTCGGGCGACTCGCGGCCGGAGCAACGACCGCTGCGACCGGCGCGGACTCTCTCACCTCCGGGGCCACCGCCCTCGCCGGCGGGCTGCGGGACGGAGCAGCCCGGGTACCGGGTTCCACCCCCGAACAGCAGAAACAGGCAGCATCCGTAATCGCCAACCCGGTTGGATTCAGCGTTGTTCGTAACCACGAGGTCAACAATCTCGCTCAAACCGTCGCCACGTTTATGGTTCCGCTGGGGTTGTGGCTCGGCGCCCTCGCCATCTTCCTCATTGCACGCCCCTTAGCCCGCGGCGCATTGGCTTCTACCGCGCGCAGCGGTCGGCTCTTGGCATCCGGTCTCGGGCGGGCGGCGGCTGTGGCACTGGCTCAGGCTCTGCTGCTTGTGCTTTTGCTGCGCCTCACCGCGGGTGTGACGTGGTTGCTCCTTCCGGTGACCCTCGCATTTTCCCTCCTCATTGCGGTGGCTTTTACAAGCTTTCACTACCTGCTCACCCTCGCCTTCGGTCGCGGCGGGCTCGTGATCTCACTCGCGCTTCTCGCGGTGCAGCTCACCGCGACGGGCGGGCTGTTTCCGGTGCAACTTCTGGCGAAACCATTTGAGGCGATCAGCGGTGTGCTTCCGCTGAGTTATGCCGTTACGGGAATGCAATCGATCATTGCCGGTGGCAATCCGGCGACGGTGATCACCGCGGCGCTCGCGCTGATTGGTTTTGGCGTCGCCAGCCTACTTCTGGGTGTGGTTGCGCTGCGTCGCACTCGCCGAGCACAGGGAATGCGGCTGTTTGCCGAGCCGGTAGCCGCCCTGAGCTGAGCGAATCTTCGGCACCGTGAAACTCGCCTGATAGCGTGGAGGCGTTCTTGCGATGCGGCGAGGCACTACCGCGGAGGCACCCGAATGACCCGAATTACCCGACCCTGCGCGATCAGTTCACAGTGACACCCACCGCAACGTGTGACTTTGTAGTGGTATCTAACCGGCTGCCTGTTGACCGGGTAATTGCCGCGGATGGCAGCGGAAGCTGGCATCCCTCTCCCGGCGGTCTGGTCACCGCCCTCGAACCGGTGATGCGCCGCCGCGGGGGTGCCTGGGTGGGGTGGGCGGGGCGACCGGGCATCGACCTGGAACCGTTCGACAGCAACGGCTACCTCATTGTTCCCGTTCCGCTGAGCGAGCTCGACGTTCAGCAGTACTACGAGGGTTTTTCCAACGACACCCTCTGGCCGCTCTATCACGACGTGATTGCACCGCCAACCTACGACCGCGAGTGGTGGGAAAGCTATGTCGAGGTAAATCAGCGCTTTGCGGATGCCGCCGCCGCCGTGAGCGCGCCAAACGCCGTGGTCTGGGTGCAGGACTACCAATTGCAACTCGTGCCCAAGATGCTGCGAGAATTACGCCCCGATCTCACCATCGGGTTCTTCAACCATATTCCGTTTCCGGCCTACGGTATCTACTCCCAGCTGCCCTGGCGCACCCAGATCGTCGAGGGTTTGCTCGGTGCCGACGTCATCGGCTTTCAGCGCATCGCCGATGCGAGCAATTTCTCGCGCGCGGTGCGTCGGCTCAAGGGCTACGTCGCCCACAGCCCGATCATTGAGGTTCCGCTGGTGGATGAATCTGAGGGTGTGCGTGCGCACGGCCCGGTGCGCCGCGGCAAACCTTTTCGCTCGGTGGTGGCCAAACATTTTCCGATCTCGATCGATGCCGCGAGCTACGAAGAGTTGGCGCGTAGCCCCGCCATTCAGGCTCGAGCGAAGCAGATTCGGCACGACCTGGGCAACCCGAAAACGATCATGCTCGGCGTCGATCGCCTCGACTACACCAAGGGAATCGGTCACCGGTTAAAGGCGTTCGGCGAGCTTCTCGCCGACGGCCGCATCACGGTGGAAGACGTGACCCTCGTGCAGGTGGCCAGCCCGAGCCGCGAGCGAGTGCAGACCTACATGACGCTGAGGGATGAAATCGAGCTCACCGTCGGCCGCGTCAACGGTGACTTCTCCACCCTCAGCAACACTGCGATCAGCTACCTGCATCAGGGCTACCCGCGCGAAGAGATGGTGGCGTTGTATCTCGCGGCTGACATCATGCTGGTGACCGCGCTGCGCGACGGCATGAATCTGGTAGCCAAGGAATATGTCGCTACCCGTTTCGACGAGGAGGGCGTGTTGATTTTGAGTGAGTTCGCCGGTGCTGCCGACGAGTTGAAGCGTGCTCTGCTGATTAACCCGCACGATATCGACGGGCTGAAAGACGCGATCGTTCTGGCCATGACCATGCCGAAACGCGATCGGGTGGCCCGTATGCGGTCACTGCGCAAGCGCGTGCTAGAAAATGACGTCGAGAAGTGGTCCACCGAATTCTTGCGGGTGCTCAGCGAGCGCCACGCCGAACAAAACACCGAAGGCTGAAGGTTCGAACAATGGTCGACATCGACGTACCCCCGAAATCTTCCCGCCTGCCCGAAACGCTCGTGGGCGCGATGCGCGAACTCGCACGCACCAAGCGTCTGCTGGTGGCGCTCGACTTCGATGGCACCCTCGCCCCAACGGTCGACATCCCCGAGCAGGCCCGGGCCACCCCCGAGGCGCGGGCCGCGGTGTTGCGACTGCTCGAGATGCCGCACACCCGGGTCGCGTTGGTGTCTGGCCGCGCCATCCGGAGTCTGGAGGAGGTTGCCGATCTGCCGGACACCGCGCTTTTGGTCGGCTCGCACGGGATCGAACTGCGCCTCGACGAGCCGGGGATAATTCTCGACCTCGATGCGCAGGAGCTCGAACGGGTTGCCCGTCTGAGCGCCGTGCTGGCGGATGTCGCTGAGCCGCTCGATCAGGTCTGGATCGAGCCAAAGCCCGCTGGCTTCACCCTGCACACGCGGCTCGCCACCGAAAACGACAGCCGCCATGCGCACTTGGAAGCGCTCGAGGCCACCCGAGCCGAATTCGACGGACTGACCGTGCGCAGCGGTAAAGACGTGCTGGAGTTTTCAGTGCGATCCGCGACCAAGGGCGAGGCGCTGGAGCACCTCCGCGAATACACCGCCGCGACCGCCGTCTTCTTCGCCGGCGACGACGTGACCGATGAGGATGCCTTCGCGGCCCTCACCGCTGACGACCTCGGCCTCAAGAGTGGTGAGGGCGCAACTCTCGCGCAGCATCGCGTTGCCGGACCCACGCAGATCGCCCGGGCGCTCACGCTTCTCGCCGATCTGCGCGAAGGCGACGTACACGAGCAGTAGGCCATGCCAGGGCCGGGCACGCAATTCGTTGTCGGCGCGGCAATCTACACTGGAAACATGCCCGAAATCGACATCAAACCGCGCTCTCGAGTTGTCACCGACGGAATCGAGGCCACCACCTCGCGCGGCATGCTTCGCGCCGTAGGAATGGGCGACGCCGACTGGGATAAGCCCCAGATCGGTATCGCGAGTTCCTGGAACGAAATCACCCCCTGCAATCTCTCCCTCGCCCGTCTCGCGCAGGCGGCGAAGGAGGGCGTGCACGCCGGTGGCGGTTACCCACTGCAGTTCGGCACGATTTCCGTCTCTGACGGTATTTCGATGGGGCACGAGGGCATGCACTTCTCGCTGGTGAGCCGCGAAGTTATCGCCGACTCGGTCGAGGTCGTCATGCAGGCCGAGCGCCTCGACGGCTCCGTACTGTTAGCCGGCTGCGATAAGTCGCTGCCCGGCATGCTGATGGCCGCAGCCCGCCTCGATCTCGCCTCGGTGTTTCTCTACGCCGGATCGATCGCCCCGGGCTGGGTGCGCCTCAGCGACGGCACCGAGAAAGACATCACCATCATCGACTCCTTCGAGGCCGTTGGTGCGGTGGAGGCCGGGCGGATGTCGGAAGAAGACGCCAAGCGCATCGAGTGCGCTTTTGCTCCCGGCGAGGGTGCCTGTGGCGGAATGTACACCGCCAACACCATGGCGAGTGTTGCCGAAGCCCTCGGAATGAGCCTGCCCGGTTCCACCTCTCCCGCTGCCGCCGACCGCCGCCGCGACTACTTCGCCCATCGCTCCGGCGAGGCCGTGGTCAACATGCTGCGCCTGGGCATCACCGCCCGCGACATCTTGACCAAGCCCGCGTTCGAGAACGCCATCGCCGTCACCATGGCGCTTGGCGGCTCCACCAACGTAGTGCTGCATCTTTTGGCGATCGCGAATGAGGCCGAGGTGGACCTCACCCTGGATGACTTCACCCGTATCGGGCTTGCGGTGCCGCACATCGGTGACCTCAAACCCTTCGGCAAGTACGTGATGAACGACGTGGATCGTCGCGGCGGCATCCCGGTGCTGATGAAGGCGCTGCTCGATGCCGGGCTGCTCAACGGCGACGTGCTCACAGTGACCGGTAAAACCATGGCCGAAAACCTGGCGGAACTGAACCCCGAGCCGCTCGACGGCGAAGTGTTGCGCACGCTGGACAACCCGCTGCACGCCACGGGAGGCATCACCATTTTGCACGGCAGCCTCGCCCCGGAAGGAGCGGTGGTGAAGACCGCCGGCTTCGATGCCGAAATCTTCGAGGGCCCGGCGCGCGTGTTCGAACGCGAGCGCGCTGCGATGGATGCCCTTACCGAGGGCAAAATTACCGCCGGTGACATCGTGGTGATTCGCTACGAAGGCCCCAAGGGTGGCCCGGGAATGCGCGAAATGCTGGCGATTACGGCCGCTATCAAGGGTGCTGGGCTCGGCAAAGATGTATTACTGTTAACGGACGGTCGATTCTCCGGCGGCACAACCGGCCTCTGCATCGGCCATATAGCTCCCGAAGCGACGGACGCAGGTCCGATCGCTCTGGTGCGCGATGGTGATCTGATACGGGTCGATATCGCAGCTCGCTCCCTCGACCTACTGGTCGCGCCGGCAGAGCTGGAAGCTCGCCGGGAAGCATGGACACCGCTTCCCCCGCGCTACACCCGTGGCGTTCTCGCGAAATATTCGAAGCTCGTGCACTCCGCAGCCCAGGGTGCCGTTACCGGCTAATCGCGCGACCAAGCATCATCCGCCGTGCACCCGATCGCACTGCGGCACCACGCTCCACAAGCTCTAAGGAACCACGCTCATGACCACGGAATCGACTCCCGTGCCTGCCGCCCGTCCCCTCGACCCCACGCGCGCCGACCTCACCCGCGCTGCAACCCCGGAGGCTGCACCCGCCTCAGCCTCCAACGAACCGCTGATCCTCACCGGCAGCGGCGCGATCCTCAAATCGCTGGAATACCTCGGCATCACCGACGTGTTCGGCTTGCCGGGCGGCGCGATCATGCCGTTCTACGACGAACTGATGTCATCCACGGCCATTCGGCACATTCTGGTGCGCCACGAGCAGGGTGCGGGTCACGCGGCCGAGGGCTATGCGTCATCCAGCAACCGGGTGGGGGTGGCGATTGCCACCTCGGGCCCGGGAGCGACCAACCTGGTCACCGCAATCGCCGACGCGCACTTGGACTCGGTGCCGCTATTGGCAATCACCGGTCAGGTCTTTAGTACCTCGATGGGTACCGACGCCTTCCAAGAGGTCGACATCGTCGGCATCACCATGCCGATTACCAAGCACTCGTTCTTGGTGACCCGGCCCGAGGACATCCCGGCCACAATCGCGGCCGCTTACCACATTGCCTCGACCGGCCGCCCCGGCCCGGTACTGGTGGATGTCACGAAGGACTGCCAGCAGAACAGCGCGCCGTTCATCTGGCCGCCGAAAATCGAGCTGCCCGGCTACCGTCCGGTGGTCAAGGCCCACGGCAAGCAGATTGTGGCCGCGGCCCAAATGCTGGCCGAAGCCAAGCGGCCGGTGCTGTACGTGGGCGGCGGCGTTATCCGCTCGCAGGCCTCCGCGGAGCTTCTCGTGCTCGCCGAACTCGTCGGTGCCCCCATCGTCACCACCCTGATGGCGCGAGGCGCGTTCCCCGACTCGCACCCGCAGCACCTCGGCATGCCGGGCATGCACGGCACGGTTCCGGCCGTGCTCTCGCTTCAGGAATCCGACCTGCTCATTGCGATCGGTGCACGCTTCGACGACCGGGTGACCGGCAAGCCGAGCGAGTTCGCTCCGGATGCCAAGGTCGTTCACATCGACGTTGACCCGGCCGAAATCTCCAAGATTCGATTTGCCGACGTGCCGATCGTCGGGGATGCGAAAGAGGTCATCATCGACCTCGTTGCTGCCTTCACCGACGCGGCGAAAGCACATGCCCCCGACTACTCCGAGTGGTGGGCGCGGCTAAACCTGCTGCGCGAGCAGTACCCGCTCGGCTACGACGAGCCGGCCGACGGCCAGTTGTCGCCGCAGTACGTGATCGAGCGCATTGGCGCAATCACCGGCCCCGAGGGCATCTACGCCTCCGGCGTCGGCCAGCACCAGATGTGGGCGGCACAGTTTATTAAATACGAGCGCCCCAACTCTTGGCTCAACTCCGGTGGCGCCGGAACCATGGGCTACGGCGTTCCCGCCGCCATGGGCGCGAAGGTGGCCCAGCCCGATCGCACCGTGTGGGCGATCGACGGCGACGGCTGCTTCCAGATGACCAACCAGGAGCTCGCCACCTGCACGATCAACAAGATCCCGATCAAGGTCGCGATCATCAACAACTCCTCACTCGGCATGGTGCGCCAGTGGCAGACCCTGTTCTACGATGGTCGGCACTCCTTCACCGACCTCAACACCGGGCACGACACGGTGATGATCCCCGACTTCGTGAAGATGGCCGACGCCTACGGTGCACTCGGAATTCGGGTCACCCGTAAAGAAGATGTCGACGCAGCCATTATTCTGGCCAACGCAACCAACGACCGTCCGGTGGTGCTCGACTTCATCGTGAGTCGCGACGCCATGGTCTGGCCGATGGTTCCGCAGGGTGTCGGCAACTCGTCGGTGCAATACGCTCGCGAGCACGCGCCCGAGTGGGAACAGGAGTAGCCCGATGAGTCACGTACTTTCCTTACTTGTGGAAGACAAACCGGGGTTGCTCACGCGCGTCGCCGGACTGTTTGCGCGCCGCGGCTTCAACATCGAGAGCCTCGCCGTTGGTAAGAGCGAGATTCCGGGCCTCTCCCGCATTACCGTCGTGGTCGATGTGGAAGAACTCCCGCTCGAGCAGGTCACCAAGCAGCTCAACAAGCTGATCAACGTGATCAAGGTGGTTGAGCTCGACCAGAGTCAAACCGTTGAGCGCGAGCACATGCTGATCAAGGTGAGGGTGGATGCCTCCACCCGCAGTCAAATCCTCGAAGCAGCTACCCTGTTCCGAGCCCGTGTTGTCGACGTGGCAGCCGACGCCCTCGTGATCGAAGTGACCGGCAACACGGCGAAGGTAGAGGCGCTGTTGCGCGTGCTCGAGCCCTACGGCATCCGGGAAATCGCCCAATCGGGCCTACTCGCTATCGGACGCGGCTCGAAGAGCATCACCGAGCGCGTCTATAAAAATTAACCCTGCACCACTCACCTAATTCAAGGAGCCCCACACGTGACTGACATCTTTTACGACCAAGACGCCGACCTCGCCCTCATTCAGGGCAAAAAGGTTGCCGTTATCGGCTACGGCTCGCAGGGCCACGCGCACGCGCAGAACCTTCGCGACTCCGGCGTCGAGGTCGTTGTCGGGCTCAAGATCGACTCGAAGTCGCGTGTCAAGGCCGAGGAAGCCGGATTCACCGTGATGACCTCCGCCGAGGCATCCGCCTGGGCCGACGTGATCGTGATCCTCGCGCCCGACCAGAACCAGCGTCACCTGTACGCCGACGACATCGCCGCGAACCTCGTCGAGGGCAACGCGCTCGTCTTCGGTCACGGCTTCAACATCCGCTTCGGCTACATCACCGCCCCCGCCGGCGTCGACGTGCTGTTGGTCGCCCCCAAGGGCCCGGGTCATACCGTGCGCCGCGAGTACGAAGCCGGTCGCGGCGTTCCCGTGATCGTGGCCGTCGAGCAGGATGCCACCGGTGGTGCCTGGGACCTCGCCTGGTCGTACTCCAAGGCCATCGGCGGACTCCGCGCCGGTGGAATCAAGACCACCTTCACCGAAGAGACCGAAACCGACCTGTTCGGTGAGCAGGCTGTGCTCTGCGGCGGAACCTCGCAGCTCGTGCAGTACGGTTTCGAGACCCTGATCGAGGCCGGCTACCAGCCCGAAATCGCCTACTTCGAGGTGCTGCACGAGCTCAAGCTCATTGTTGACCTCATGTGGGAGGGCGGCATCGCCAAGCAGCGCTGGTCGGTTTCCGACACCGCTGAGTACGGCGACTACGTGTCCGGCCCGCGCGTGATCGACCCCTCGGTAAAATCGAACATGCAGGCCGTGCTCAAGGACATCCAGTCCGGTGCATTCGCCGAGCGCTTCATCGCCGACCAAGATGGCGGGGCTCCCGAGTTCCTCGAACTGCGGGCCAAGGGTGCCGCCCACCCGATTGAGGCCACCGGCCAGAAGCTGCGTGCGCTGT
The DNA here is from genome assembly GCA_014377425.1 of Microbacteriaceae bacterium. GTDB lineage: Bacteria > Actinomycetota > Actinomycetes > Actinomycetales > Microbacteriaceae > Marisediminicola. The sequence goes on from JACMPQ010000015.1 coordinate 32,111, forward strand.
TTGCATGGAAGCAGCAGGATGCCGACTACACCGACGGTTCGGCCGCGCGCTAGTCAGACTGAGGCACACAGAAGGGGCACCGCGTTTACGCGGTGCCCCTTCTGTGTGCCCGCCTTTCGCCGCTCAGTTCGCACACCGACCGCGAGGAGTTCTGGACCCGTCAAGACTCTTGGGGTTAGCTTTCTGTGGTTGCGGCCCTCCGACGGTGGCGACGCACGAGAATGAGTACGATCGCGGCAAGAGCGAGAAGGATGGCACTTATCATCGCGGCGATGAGGAGGTAGGGGGTTGATTTTATTTTTTGAATAATTCGTGGGAGTTGCGCCGTAGCTTGGTTGAGGGCTAGCGGGGCGGGTGGTGCGGCCACAGTGAAGGGAATATTGGTCGCAGTTTCGGTGATTCCGGTGTGAGCGTCTTTCAGCACCATGGTGAGCGTGTACTGGCCGGGCTGAAGGGTAGTGTCGAAGGTCGTCTCTGCAGCGGCGGCGGTGTGCGCGTAGACGCTGGCCATGGTGATGACCGTTTTTGCTACGACGGTGTGTTTGTCATCTTGGATGGTGAGAGTGCCCGCGGGGTTGAGGTTTTCGTTTCCGGTGTTTTCTACCGCGACGTCGACCACGGCGTGGTCGTGGGAGTCGTGGTAGCTGATGTGTCCGAGGGTGAACGACGGGGTGTACGGGCCGGGGACATGAATCGATACCGCTAAAGCGTGTCGGAGGACCTGATTGATTTGGATGGCGCCCGTGCTGGCGGGGCGTGGTGTGGTGCTTTCCAGGACCACACTTGTCAGGTAGTCCCCGGGAGTCGCGGTCGCGGGAACGGTAACGGTGATGGTGTGAACGTTTTTCGCCCCGGGAGCGAGGTGCAGGGTTTCCGTGGCATAGCTGAGCCAGGATGTGGTTCCTGTGGCGGTTGCGGAGCTGAGATCGGCGCCGAACCCACCGTTGGCAACGGAATACACGTTGGCGAGGTAGGTGCGGGCATCCACCGGTTCCGTGCCGGCATTATTACGGGAGACAGACACCGTTCGGGTTTGCCCCGGCACCATGTCGAGTTGAAAATATCCTCGAAACGCTCCGAGCGGCAGAAGCTGTAGCCCAGCCGCTGCGGGCTCTTTCGCTTTCGCGGATGATGAGGGTGTCGGTGACGCGGCAAACGCGGACCCGGTACC